>NZ_JBFRDT010000012.1:0-137215 GCF_052113925.1 Terrabacter sp. RAF57
GCCTCGGGCAGCCTCGGGCACGGCGGGCTGGCGCTCGCCGCCGCGACGCCCGACGACGTCGCCGGCCTGGACGCCGCGCGCGACCGGCTGCGGGGCGTCGACCTCGTCATCGCCAGCGACGTCGACTCGCCGCTGCTCGGCCTCAAGGGGGCGAGCGCGGTCTTCGGCCCCCAGAAGGGCGCGTCCGAGGAGGACGCCCAACGGCTGGAGAACGCGCTGGGCCACTTCGCGAGTGTCRTGGCCCGGGTTCGGCCGCCGGCCAGGGACCTGCTGACCGGCACCCTCCTCAAGCCGGAGCGCGAACCCGGAGCCGGAGCAGCAGGTGGGCTCGGCTACGCCCTGCACCTGCTCGGTGCGCGCCGCGTGTCCGGGGTCGAGGCGGTGCTCGACGCCGTCGGGTTCGTCGACCTCGTGGCCTCCGCCGACCTCGTCGTCACGGGCGAGGGCAGCTTCGACTGGCAGTCGCTGCGCGGGAAGGTCGTCGTCGGCGTCGCCGAGGCGGCCGCGCGCGTCGGTGTGCCGGTCATCGCCGTCCCCGGTCAGTCGCTCGTCGGCCGGCGGGAGGCCATGACGGCCGGCCTCTCCGGGGTGTATGCCGTGGCGGAGCGTCCCGACCAGGTCGCCGCCGCCCTCGCCGAGCCCGCCGCGCGCCTCGCGGACCGCACGGCACGCGTCGCGCGCACCTGGTCGCCGTCCACATCCTGAGCCGCCGGACGGGGGGAGGATGCACGATTCGGGTGGGGGGCGACGTATCCTTGGAGACGTCGGGAACACATCCGGCGCGGCATGGGTTCTCTCTTCCGACCCATGCTCCACGACGTGAAGGACCAACACATGAGTGTCGAGACGAACGCATCTCCCGCCGAGGTTCAGACCGAGGCTCCCGCCCACGGTGTCGTCCTGACGGACGTCGCGGCCACGAAGGTCAAGAGCCTGCTCGAGCAGGAGGGTCGTGACGACCTCCGCCTGCGCGTCGGTGTCCAGCCCGGCGGATGCTCGGGCCTGATCTACCAGCTCTACTTCGACGAGCGCAGCCTCGACGGTGACCTCGTCCGCGACTTCGACGGTGTCGAGGTCGTCGTCGACCGCATGAGCTCCCCCTACCTCGAGGGCGCCACGATCGACTTCGCCGACACCATCGAGAAGCAGGGCTTCACCATCGACAACCCCAACGCGGGCAGCAGCTGCGCCTGCGGCGACTCCTTCAGCTGAGCCGCCCGCGCCACGGCGCACGCCGCACCGCACGTCCGAAGGGCCCGACCGTCACGGTCGGGCCCTTCGCCGTCACCGGGCCGTCATCGGGGCGGCGTCGAGCCGGCGTCGGGCCGGCGTCGGGCCGGCGTCGGTGGGGCAGCGATCCCGGGTAGGTTCGTGCTGTGCAGATCGCCATCACCGGTTCCATCGCCACCGACCACCTCATGACCTTCGACGGACTCTTCGCCGACTCGCTCGTCGTCGAGCAGCTCGACAAGATCTCCCTGTCGTTCCTCACCTCGGACCTGCAGGTCCGCCGGGGCGGGGTCGCCGCGAACATCGCGTTCGGCATGGCCAACCTCGGTCAGCGTCCGCTGCTCGTCGGCGCGGTCGGCGAGGACTTCACCGACTACCGCAGCTGGCTCGAGCGCCACGGCGTCGACTGCGGCGCGGTGCACTACTCCGCGTCCCAGCACACGGCGCGCTTCATCTGCACGACCGACCGCGACATGGCCCAGATCGCGACGTTCTACGCGGGGGCCATGACCGAGGCGCGCGACATCGAGCTCGCGCCGGTCGCCCAGCGGGTCGGCGGCCTCGACCTCGTCGTCGTGGGCGCCAACGACCCGGAGGCGATGCTGCGCCATTCGGACGAGTGCCGCTCGCGCGGCATCCCGTTCGCGGCCGACCCCTCGCAGCAGCTCGCGTTCTGCGACGGGCCGACCATCGCACGCCTCATCGACGGGGCCGAGTACCTCTTCACCAACGAGTACGAGAGCCACCTCGCCTGCCAGAAGACCGGCTGGAGCGAGGACGAGCTCGCCGACCGCGTCCGGGTGCAGGTCAAGACCCGCGGCAAGGACGGCGTCACCGTCCGCGTGCGCGGCGAGGAGCCCGTCGAGGTGGGGATCGCCCGCGAGGTGCGCAAGGCCGACCCGACCGGCGTCGGCGACGCCTTCCGGGCCGGCTACCTCACCGGTCTCGCAGCCGGTCTGCCGGTCCGCCGCTGCGCCGAGCTCGGCTCGATGCTCGCCACCTACGTCATCGAGACGGTCGGCACCCAGGAGTACGCCCTGGGCAAGGAGCGCTTCCTCGAGCGGCTCGCCGAGGCCTACGGTGCCGAGTCCGCCGACGAGATCGGGCCCCACATCACCTGTCCACGGCCATGACGCCGCCGCCGGCCCGGCGCTGACGGTCATCGCGAGCCGCTGAGCAGCCCACCCCCACGAGAGCCGGAGCCCGTCAGTGCCCACGCCGCCGCCGTCCACCCCCTGGGACTTCGCGCTCGACCGCGTCCCCCCGGGCGAGGACCTCATCGGCATCGGCGCCGACCTCGACGTCGCGACCCTCTTCGAGGCCTACTCCGTCGGTGTGTTCCCCATGGGGATCGGCGACCACGGCGCCGAGCCGATCGGGTGGTGGTCACCGGACCCCCGCGGCATCCTGCGGCCGCGCGAGCTGCGCGTCAGCCGGTCGCTGCGCAAGGCCGTGGCCCGGTTCGAGGTGCGCGTCGACTCCGACTTCCGCGCGGTCGTCGAGGCCTGCGCGGCGCCGGACCGGGACGGTCGCTGGATCACCCCCGAGATCGTCGACGCCTACGTCGAGCTCCACGACGCCGGGTGGGCCCACTCGGTCGAGACGTGGCAGGACGGCGAGCTCGTCGGCGGCCTCTACGGCGTCGCCATCGGCGGCCTGTTCGCGGGCGAGTCGATGTTCCACCACGAGCGTGACGCCTCGAAGGTCGCCCTCGTCGGTCTGCGCGACCTGCTCATCGCCGACGGGGACCCCCGCCGCCTCGTCGACGTCCAGTGGCAGACGCCGCACCTGGCCACGCTCGGCGTGCGCGAGGTCCCGCGCGACGAGTACCTCGCGATCCTGCCGACCGTGCTCAACGCGCCGCTCCCGGCCCGCTGGGCCTGACCACCTCGACGAGGTATGCCGTGTGGTCGCCCTCCGCACGCGCCTCGACGAAGCGGTGGCCCCGCATCCGGCACCAGGCCGGGACGTCGTGGGCGGCGGCCGGGTCGGTCGCCAGGACCGTGACGGTCGCGAGGTCCGGCCGGTCGCGGACGAGGCGGGCGAGGCGGATGACGGGCAGGGGGCAGCGTTCGCCGCGCGCGTCGACGACGGACGGGTCGTCGGTCACAGGTCACCGACCCCGAGCTGGTCGCGCACGGCGCGGACGGTCGGGGCGAGGGCGGCCGTGAAGACGCTGACGTCGTCGGCGAGAGACGGGGAGACCGCGGGCAGGGGCAGGGTGACGCGCACGTTGCCGTGGGTCAGGACCCCCATCGCCGCGAGCACGTGGCTCGGCTCCAGCGTGCTCGACGTGCAGGCCGACCCGCTCGCCACCGCGAAGCCGGCAGCGTCGAAGGCGCCGACGACGGCCTCCCCGTCGACGTAGAGGCTGGAGAAGGTGACGACGTGGGGGAGCCGGTCTTCCGGATCGCCGACGACCTCGGTGTCGGGCACCACGGAGGCGGCGCGCCGGATGTCGTCGACGAGCGCGCGCGTCACCTGCGTGTCCGCGGCACGAGTGGCCGTCGTCTGCTGCCACGCCTCGGCCGCGGCGAGGGCCAGCGGCACCCACGGCGTGACGTCCGCACGGCTGTGCTCGACGTCGGCGCGGGCCTCGGACCAGTGCCAGCGCACGCCCTCGCGGACGACGAGCACACCGAGCGGTGGTCCGCCCCACGACCGTGCGTCACCGACGAGGACGTCCCAGTCCGCAGGCACGTCGTCGCGTCCGAGGGACGCCGTGGCGTCGACGACGAGGGGTGTGCGATGGGCCGCGGCGGCATCACGGGCCGCCCCGAGAGGCTGGCGTGTGCCCACCTCGCCGTTGGCGCTCTGCAACGCCGCCACGACGGTGCCGGGGACCGCGAGGGCGCTCCGCCACGCGTCGAGGTCGAGCCGCCCCAGGGGGTCGACGGCGACCTCCGCGAACAGGGACGCGTCGTCGGCCGCGGCCGCTCGGGCCCGTCCGGGGACGAGGACGGCGGAGTGCTCCACCGCGGAGGCCACGGTGCGCGCCCCACGCCGGCGGGCGGCATACGCCACCCCGTCGACGGCCCGGGCCAGCGCGGTCGGCCCGCTGGGCAGGAAGCTCACCTCGGTGGGTCGCACCCCCAGACCGGCGGCGACGATCTCGCGGGAGCGGTCGAGCAGGGCCCGGGCCCGGCGCCCCTCGGCGTGCAGCCGGGCCGGGTCGGCCCAGCCGATCTCGACCGCGGCCTGCAGGGTGTCGCGTGCGACGGGGTGGAGCGGGCCTGACGAGGCGTCGAGCAGCCGCCGCACGCCCGGTGACCGGGTCGGCCCGGGCGTCGGCACCGGTGCCGGCTCGCGGTCGTGCTGACGGTCGTCCGGGAGCCCGCCGGACACCCGCTGGGAGCCTCCGGAAGGGGCGGACGGACGGGGTCCAACGTTCGTGCCCGGATCGTGACTGACCACTCCGCAACGTTAGCCGCCCCCTGCGGACAGCGTGACAAGAGGGACGGTAGGGTTGCGCCGTGGGCCTTGGTGCCCAGACGGTTTGACGTGAACACGTTCGACGCGCGCCCTGCGCGCCCACGTACGGAACGAAAGGTGCACCTGGTGCCTGAGCACGAAGACACCCCAGCGGCAACGCCGGTGGTGACGAGGGTGGTGGGGGAGACCGGGCGGCGACGCACCGGGCTGCGCCTCGCCGGGATCGCCGGCCTCGCCGCACTGGCCCTCAGCGGTTGCCAGGGAAAGGTGTCCAACGGATACCTGCCCCCGGTGGTCTCCGACAGCGGCCAGCGGGTCACCGACCTGTGGATCGGCAGCTGGATCGCCGTCCTCCTGGTGGGGGCCCTCACGTGGGGCCTGATGCTCTACGCCGCCATCCGCTTCCGCAAGCGCAAGGGCGACGAGACGCTTCCCGTCCAACTGCGCTACAACGTGCCGATGGAGATGCTCTACACGGTCATCCCCGTCTTCATGGTGGCCGTCTTCTTCTACTACACCGCGCGTGACGAGGCCAGGCTCGTCGACACGAGCACGAAGAAGGACCTCACGGTCAGCGTCGTCGCGAAGCAGTGGAGCTGGGACTTCAACTACGTCGACTCGAACGTCCACGAGACGGGAGTCCACACCGAGCTCGACGGCACCGAGGGCAAGCGCGCGCAGATGCCCGTGCTCTACCTGCCGGTCAACAAGCGCGTCGAGTTCGTCCTCAACGCCCGCGACGTCATCCACAGCTTCTGGGTGCCGGCGTTCATGATGAAGATGGACATGCTCCCGGGCAAGACGAACAAGTTCCAGCTGACACCCACGCAGGTCGGCACGTTCCAGGGCAAGTGCGCCGAGCTCTGCGGCGCCTACCACTCGCAGATGCTCTTCATGGTCAAGGTCGTCCCGCAGGCCGAGTACGACCAGGAGATGGCCCACCTCAAGGCCATCGGCCAGGAGGGCCTCATCCCCGTCGACGTGAGCCGCGAGAAGATGGTCCAGGCCGACATCGACAAGATCCCCGCACCGGCTCGCACTGGGAGCAACTGATGACCTCCGCAACGTACAACCGTGAGGCGCAGGCCCCGAACATGACGACCGCGGCCCGCCCGCGCATGGCCAAGGGCCAGACCTTCGTCAAGTGGGTGACGACGACCGACCACAAGGTCATCGGCAACCTCTACTTCATCACGTCGTTCATCTTCTTCCTGCTCGGCGGCCTCATGGCGCTGCTCATCCGCGCCGAGCTCATGGCCCCCGGCCTGCAGATCGTGGACAACCCCGAGCAGTACAACCAGCTCTTCACGATGCACGGCACGATCATGCTGCTGCTCTTCGCCACGCCGCTCTTCGCCGGCTTCGCCAACGCCGTCATGCCGCTGCAGATCGGTGCGCCCGACGTCGCGTTCCCGCGCCTCAACATGTTCGCGTACTGGCTCTACCTCTTCGGTGGCCTCATCGCGTCCATCGGCTTCCTGACGCCCCAGGGTGCTGCCGCGTTCGGCTGGTTCGCCTACGCGCCGCTGTCCGACGTCAGCTACTCGCCCGGCGTCGGCGGTGACCTGTGGGTCTTCGGTCTCGCGCTCGCAGGTTTCGGCACGATCCTCGGTGCCGTCAACTTCATCACGACGATCATCTGTCTCCGCGCGCCCGGCATGACGATGTTCCGGATGCCGATCTTCACGTGGACCGTGCTCATCACCTCGCTGCTCGCGATCCTCGTGTTCCCGATTCTCGCGGCTGCCCTCTTCGCCCTCGGCGGTGACCGGCGCTTCGGGATGCACATCTTCGACGCCGAGAACGGTGGGGCCATGCTCTGGCAGCACCTGTTCTGGTTCTTCGGGCACCCAGAGGTCTACATCATCGCGCTGCCGTTCTTCGGCATCATCAGCGAGGTCCTGCCGGTCTTCTCGCGCAAGCCGATCTTCGGCTACAAGACCCTCGTCTTCGCCACGATCGCCATCGCGGCCCTGTCGGCGAGCGTCTGGGCGCACCACATGTACGTCACCGGACAGGTGCTCCTCCCGTTCTTCGCGGTCATGACGATGCTCATCGCCGTGCCGACCGGCGTGAAGTTCTTCAACTGGATCGGCACCATGTGGGGAGGCAAGGTCGTCATGGCCACGCCGATGCTGTGGGCGATGGGCTTCCTCGTCACGTTCCTCTTCGGCGGTCTGACCGGCATCATCCTGTCCAGCCCGGCGCTCGACTTCCACCTGTCCGACAGCTACTTCGTCGTCGCGCACTTCCACTACACCGTCTTCGGCACGGTGGTGTTCGCGATGTTCGCCGGCTACTACTTCTGGTGGCCCAAGCTCACCGGTCGGATGCTCGACGAGACGCTCGGCAAGATCCACTTCTGGATGCTCTTCATCGGCTTCCACATGACGTTCCTCATCCAGCACTGGCTCGGTGTCGAGGGCATGGCCCGTCGCTACGCCGACTACCTGCCGGAAGAGGGCTTCCAGCTCGCGAACATCGTCTCGAGCTTGGGCGCGTTCCTGCTCGGTGCCTCGATGATCCCGTTCGTCTACAACGTCTGGAAGACGTGGCGCACGGCGCCGCTCGTCGAGTCCGATGACCCGTGGGGCTACGGCGCGTCGCTCGAGTGGGCCACCTCGTGCCCGCCGCCCCGCCACAACTTCACGTCGCTGCCTCGCATCCGGTCCGAGCGCCCCGCGTTCGACCTGCACCACCCCGAGTCCGCAACGGGTGTCGCGCCTGTCGCCGACCAGGGCACCCTCGTCCAGGTCATGGGCCCGGCCGACGTGGCCGGATCCGAGAAGGCCACCGCCAGCACCCAGAAGCGTGAGGACTGATCCCGATGCGCGTCGAGACCAAGCTCTTCCTCTACCTGTTCGTCTTCTTCGTCCCCGTCGTGCTCATGTACGGCTTCTGGTCCAAGTGGGAGGAGCCGATCGGCGTCACGGCGCTGATCCTCACCGCACTGCTGTTCGCGCTCACCGGCTTCTACCTCTGGATGACCGGCAAGAAGCTGCCGCTGCGCCCCGAGGACAATGCCGCCGGTGAGATCGAGGACGCCGAGGGCAACTACGGCTACTTCGTCGCGAGCTCCTGGACGCCGCTGTGGCTCGCCGGCTCCGGCGCCATCATGTTCGCCGGCCTCGCGATCGGCTGGTGGCTCTTCATCATCGGCGCCGTCTTCGCGGTCGTCGCCGTGTGCCTGTGGGTCTTCGAGTCCTTCTCGGGCGAGTACTCCATCTGATCTCGAGCCTGACGTCGCAGGGCCCCGGTCGTCGACCGGGGCCCTGCGACGTGGTCGGCCGGAGCTCGTCGGGCCCACGAGAGCCCCCACGCCGGCCGTACGACGTGCTGCGGTGAGGACGTCATCGCCCGACCCTGCCGACGGGGCCCCCGGGTCCGGACAGCGCGAAGGGGAAGGCCGTGGCCTTCCCCTTCGATCCGACCCTGACCTTCACGGTCCGAGCGGCTCGCAGTGCGATCGTGTGGGAGAGAACATCTGACGCACCTCCATCCGATCGGTTGAACGGTTCCTCGACGGTATCCCCGGCAGGCTGCGACGACAAGGGGCGCTCGGGGTGGACCGGACAAACTGTCCCGCGTGCGAGACGTCGCGCGCCCACGGCCACGCCGCAGGTGGCCGCGCCGTGGCCGCGCTATGGCCCGACGGGGGCCCGACGGTGGACCCCCGTCACGTAGCCCGGTGCGGGAGCTCAGCCCCAGCCCAGCTCGTGGAGATGGTCGTCGTCGATGCCGAAGTGGTGGGCCACCTCGTGCACGACGGTGATGGCGATCTCCTCGCGCAGGGTGGCCGCGGTGTCGCACATCCGCTCCAGGGGGCCCTGGAAGATCGTGATGCGGTCAGGGAGCGAGCCAGCGTCCCACCAGCCGTCCCGCTCGGTCAGCGGGGTCCCGTCGTAGACGCCGAGCAGGTCGGGATCATCGGGCGGGGGCTCCTGCTCGACGAGGACGACGACGTTGTCCATCGCGCGGGCGAGCTCCTCGGGGATCGAGTCGAGGGCGTCCCCGACCGCCTCCTCGAACTCGGCCTCGGACAGGTGCATGGGCCGAGTCTGTCACGCGGGGCCGAACGGCCTCGAGGGGTGGCCGTGGCCCGCTGCTGCGCGGACCAYGGCCGCGTCCTCAGTTGCCGTCGTCCCCGCCGGCCGGCGCCGGGGTCTGGGACACGGAGTCGGACCAGGCGGCCTGCGCGCCGCTGTGGCCGATGCGCACGACCTGCACGGTCGTCCCGAGGGCCGCCACGAGGCCGACGACCGCGCCGGCGACGAGGAGCAGCGCGGCACGAGCGAGGTGCGGGCGGGCGTCTCCTCGGTCGGGTCGGCGGCCGAGTCGCTCGGCGCGACGGTGGGCACGGCCCGACGCTCCCCGCGGGCCACGACGAAGAGCAGGACCGCCGCGGCGGCGAGTCCGATGACCCAGGGAAGCAAACCCTCGGCGAGCTGTGAGTGTGTCTCGATGAGGTCGCTGTGCTCCAAGTGTCGTTCGAGGTACTCACCCGACTCGGTCGACAGGGGAGTGAGCACCACCGCGAGGACGGACAGCGCGAGCGGCATCCAGGCGGCCCACCGACGGAAGCGCGGCCACACGGCGCAGAGCAGCACCGTGACGGCGGCGGCCGGAACGACGACGGTCGTCGCGTGGACGATGAGGGGATGGACGGGGAGGCCGAAGATCGTGTCGAGCATGGAACCTGCCTGTCGTTGGGGGACGGGGGTGCGGCCGTGCCCAGATGCTCTAGACGACATCTCACAAAGTTCTCATAACCGACATCTCGGGTCACGGTGCGTCGCCGGRCGCCGAGAGGGACCTCCCGCACCGGGAGATCCCTCTCGTGTGGCTGTCGCCGGAGGCGACCAGGCGTCAGCCGTGCTGCTTGTCGGCCTTGATCGTCTCGCGCTCCTGGCCGGCCCCTGCGGGCTCGATGGCCTCGTGTCCGCCCTCGGGCGCGGCCGCGTGGTCCTCGTGCTCGTGGTGGGCCGCCTCGAGCTCGGACGGGGTGGCCGGGGCGACGCGGTCGCGGAAGTAGAGGTTCGAGAACTTCGCCCGGAGGCGCTCCTTGCCGGCGATGGGGCTGTCGACGCCGTTGGCGTCCTTGCCCGCTGTGAGCTCGAGCGGCTCGTGGGACTCGTGCTGGACCAGGGCCCAGCGCTCGTCGGGGGTGAGCGGAGCGTGGATCTCCTCGAAGCGACCGTCGGCGTGCCGCCAGATGGTGCCCGTCTCACGACCGTGGAGGACCTTCTGGCGGTCGGCGCGCTGCAGGCTGAGGCAGATGCGCTTGGTGATCCAGAAGGCGACCGGCGGCGCGACGAAGAAGAGCACGCGCAGCGTCTGCGTGATGTCGTTGATCGACAGGTGCAGCTTGATCGCCATGAGGTCGTTGCCGGCAGCGAGGAAGAGCACGACGTACATCGAGATGCCGGCGATGCCGATGGCGGTGCGCGTCGGCGCGTTGCGCGGGCGGTCGAGCAGGTGGTGCTCGCGCTTGTCACCGGTCACCCACGACTCGACGAAGGGGTAGACGCCGATGATCGTCCACATGAGCGGCAGCAGGATGAGCGAGCCCGGGAAGATGTTCATGCTCCACGTGAAGCCGAACGTCTCGAACTCGAGGAAGCCGGGCAGCAGTCGCAGCGCACCGTCGGCGAAGCCCATGTACCAGTCGGGCTGGGAGCCCGCGGTGATGGGGGAGGGGTCGTACGGACCGTAGGCCCAGATCGGGTTGATCGTCACGACCGCCGAGATGAGGGCGATGACGCCGAAGACGATGAAGAAGAAGCCACCGGCCTTGGCGATGTACACCGGCAGGAGCGGGTAGCCGACGACGTTCTTGTTGGTGCGGCCCGGTCCGGGGAACTGCGTGTGCTTGTGCAGGAAGACGAGCAGGATGTGCGCCGTGAAGAGGCCCACGAGGATGGCCGGGATGAGCAGCACGTGCGCCGAGTAGAGGCGCGGGATGATCGCCTCTCCGGGGAACGCGCCGCCGAAGATGAAGTACGACAGGTAGGAGCCGATGACCGGCGCCGACTGGATGAAGCCGTTCATGGCGCGGATGCCGGTGCCCGAGAGCAGGTCGTCGGGGAGCGAGTAGCCCGCGAAGCCCTCGATGCACGCGAGCAGCGACAGGATGGTGCCGAAGACCCAGTTGATCTCACGCGGCTTGCGGAACGCGCCGGTGAAGAAGACGCGCGCCATGTGGACGAAGACCGACACGACGAAGATCAGGGCGGCCCAGTGGTGGATCTGACGGATGAGCAGACCGCCGCGGATGTCGAAGGAGATCCCGAGCGTCGAACGGTAGGCGTCCGACATCGTCACGCCCTGCAGCGGGACGTAGGAGCCGTCGTAGACGACCTGGCTGGCGCTGGGCACGAACCAGAAGGTGAGGAACGCACCGGTCAGCAGGCAGACGATCATCGAGTACATCGCGATCTCGCCGAGCATGAACGACCAGTGGTCGGGGAAGACCTTCTTGGCGAGGAAGGAGACACCCTTCGCACCGCCGAGGCGGTCGTCCATCCAGCCGGCGATGCCGCCGAGCGGCTTGGTGGCGGACGCGCGCTCGTCGGCCTGGCGGTCGCCGGCGCGGAGTGCGTCCGCGGGACGAGTCTCGTTGATGGTGCTCATCGCGCACGCTCCCAGAAGCTCGGTCCCACGGGCTCTGCAAAGCCTGCGGGGGCGACGAGGTAGCCCGCGTCGTCGACGGTGATCTTGAGTTGCGGCAGCGGCCGCTTGGCCGGGCCGAAGATGACGGCGCAGTCCTCGGTGAGGTCGAAGGTCGACTGGTGGCACGGGCAGAGCAGGTGGTGCGTCTGCTGCTCGTACAGGCCGACCGCGCAGCCCACGTGGGTGCAGATCTTGGAGTAGGCGACGACGCCGTCGACGCCCCAGTCCTTGGCCTTCTGCACCTTGATCAGGTCGGGGTCGAGGCGGATCAGGATGACCGCCGCCTTGGCCTTGGCCTCGAGGACGTGCTTGCCCTCGTCGATGTACTTCTGGAGCGTCTCGGGCATCACGTGGAAGACCGAGCCGGACGTGACCTCGTCGAAGCGGATCGGCGTCATCTCCGGGTCGCGCATGAGCCGGATCGGCTTGCCGCCGTTGTCCTTCGGGTCCCAGATGGTGTGCTTGAGCTCCTCGACGTTGGTCGGGCCGAGCGAGCCGGCGACCTGCAGGCCGAGGGGGAGGGCGAAGAGGCCGAGCGCCCCACCGAGGGAGTACTTCAGGAGCGGACGGCGGTTGAGCTGCGTCGACGCGACGCCCTCGTTGACGACGGCGACGGCCTTGGCGCGCTGCTCGGTCGTCGAGGCCTGCTCGTGGCGCTCCTCGACGATCTCCTCGTCGGACATCAGCGTCTTGGCCCAGTGCACGGCGCCGATGCCGATGAGGAAGATGGCGAAGCCGAGCGACAGGCCGAGCACGACGTTCTGGGTCTTGGCGATGCCGATACCGGGGAAGAAGAAGGTCGCCTCGTCGGGGATGGCGAAGTAGCTGACCAGGAAGACGAGCGTGGCGAGCATCGACAGACCGAACATCGTCGCGACCTGGCGCTCGGCGCGCTTGGCCGCCGCGGGGTCGTCGTCGGCGGCGCGGTGCACGTGTGCCGGCAGACCGGGGTTCTCGAACTGGTCCACCCCTCTGATCAGCGACGCCGGGAGTCGCTCGGTTCCGGCGTCGGACGCCGGGACGAGGGACGTGCTGGTCCCGTGGTCCGTGGTGTCGTTCTCGTTCATCGGGTCGTGGTCCTGTCGTCGTTCGTGATCGAGGCGATGCAGCGCGGGCTCATGCTGCCTTCTTGCCGAGCCAGACGGCGCAGCCGATGAGGATGCCGAGCGCGAACACCCACGCGAAGAGCCCCTCGGACACCGGGCCGAGGTTGCCCAGCGTGAGGCCGCCGACGTTCGTCTCGTTCTCCTGCGCCTTGAGGTAGGAGATGACCTTCTGCTTCGCCTCGGGCGTGAGGTTCATGTCGTTGAAGACCGGCATCGACTGCGGCCCGGTCACCATTGCCTCGTAGATGTGCTTCGGTGTGGTGCCCTCGAGCGCCGGGGCGTACTTGCCGCGGGTCAGGGCGCCGCCCGCACCGGCGAAGTTGTGGCACATCGCGCAGTTGACGCGGAAGATCTGGCCACCTTCGGCGATGGCCTTGTTGTTCTCCGGCGTGCCGGGCTCGATGACCGTCGTGTACTTCTCCTCCGGGATCGCCGGGCCGGGGCCGAGCGAGGCGACGTAGGCCGCGAGGGCGGAGATCTGGGCGTCGTCGAACTTCACCTTGTTCTGGGGCGCCTGGACGTTCGGGCCGGCGAGCGGCATACGTCCGGTGCCGACCTGGAAGTCGACCGAGGCGGCGCCCACGCCGACGAGCGACGGGCCGGACTTCGTGCCCTGGGCACCGACGCCGTGGCAGGTGGCGCAGTTGGCGATGAAGAGGTCCTTGCCGTGGGCGACGTCGTCGGCGGCCGCCGTGGGAGCCGACGCGTTGGCGTCCTTGGGGGCCAGGAAGGAGTAGGCGCCGCCGGTCACGAGGAGGCCGAGCAGCAGCAGCACCGCGATCGCGGCGGGGTGTCGGCGTCGGGCGGCCAAGGCGTTCACTGTGGGTTCCTGTCGTCCATGGAGGTGGGGGTCGGGTGCAGCTGCGCGATCATGCCGGGGTCAGCGCAGGATGTAGATGGTCGCGAAGAGCGCGATCCACACGACGTCGACGAAGTGCCAGTAGTACGAGGTCACGACGGCGCCCGTGGCATTGGCGTGCGTGTAGCGCCGCGTCGTGAAGGTGCGGGCGATGATGAGCAGGAAGGCGATGAGGCCGCCGGTCACGTGCAGACCGTGGAAGCCGGTCGCCATGTAGAAGACCGAGCCGTAGGCGTCGGAGCTCAGCGTGACGTTCTCGTGGACGAGCTCGGAGTACTCCATGACCTGGCCGGCGATGAAGAAGGCGCCGAAGAGGTACGTCAGGACGTACCACTCGCGCATGCCCCAGCCCTTGATGTCGAGGAGCTTGCCGGTGCGGGCCTTCTGGCCGCGCTCGGCCTTCCAGACGCCGAGCTGGCACCACACGGAGGAGATGACGAGCACGAGGCAGTTGACGCTCGCGAAGGGCAGGTTGAGCTTCTCGGTCTGCACCGCCCAGAGGTCACCGCGGACCGACCTGAGCTGGAAGTAGACCGCGAAGAGACCCGCGAAGAACATGAGTTCGCTGGAGAGCCACACGATGGTGCCGACGGCAACCATGTTGGGGCGGGTCGCCGGCCCGTGATGGGCCGGATTCGCTACTGCGCTTGAAGGAACTGCCGATGCTGTCGCCACGTTGGACATTATTCCCACATTCCTGTCCGGCTGTGCGAGGGACCCCCCGCTTCGGGGCCCTTTCTCGCGCGGGTGTAGAGGATTCGTGACCATTCCGACATGAACCCTGAACAGCCGGGTCGTGGGCCGTCCGGGACCACCCTCCCACGTCGGTCTGAGGCGTCGTCTCGCGGGTGGGGAGGTCGGTGCGGTCGGTCGCGACCCGCCCGGTAGCATCGGTCGCATGACCGCCTCGAACGACAGCGCAGCACAGGGCACGTCCACCGACATCGCGCCGACGACCGGCGGCCAGCGGCCGGTGGCGCGGGTCAGCGTCCTGCTCTACAGCGACGACATCACGACCCGTGACGCGGTGCGCGCGGCGGTCGGCCGTCGCCCCGCCAGGGACGTCGAGGTGGTCCGCTGGCACGAGTGCGCGACGGCCGACGCCGTGATCAGCTCGGTCGAGTCCGAGCGCTTCGACATCCTCGTCCTCGACGGCGAGGCCGCCAAGGTCGGCGGCTTGGGCCTGGCCAAGCAGCTCAAGAACGAGATCTTCGACTGCCCCCCGATCGTCGTGCTCACGGGCCGTCCGCAGGACAGCTGGCTCGCCGCCTGGTCCCAGGCCGACCTGGCCGTCCCGCACCCGCTCGACCCGATCGCGCTGACGTCGGCCATCGCCACGCTCGCGCGTTCGGGCGTGCCCACGGCCTGACGCATGGCGCCCGACGCGACGACCTGGCCTGCACTGCTGACCGACCTCATCGCCGGTCGTGACCTCGACCGGCCGACGGCCGAGTGGGCCATGGGGCAGATCATGAGCGGGGAGGCCACGCCCTCTCAGGTCGCGGGCTTCCTCATCGGCCTGCGTGCCAAGGGCGAAAGCATCGAGGAGATGCGGGGCCTGGCCGAGCAGATGCTCGCCCACGCGCGGCGGATCGAGGTGCCGGGGCCGAGCCTCGACATCGTCGGCACCGGCGGCGACCGGGCCCACACGGTCAACATCTCGACGATGTCCGCGATGGTGGCGGCGGCTGCCGGCGTGCGTCTCGTCAAGCACGGCAACCGGGCCGCCTCGTCGTCGTCCGGCTCGGCGGACGTGCTCGAGGCCCTCGGTGTCGACCTGTCCCTGCCTCCCGAGCGTGTCGTCGAGGTGGCGTCGGAGGCCGGCATCACCTTCTGCTTCGCACAGACCTTCCACCCCTCGTTCCGTCACACGGCGGTGCCGCGCCGCGACCTCGGCATCGGGACGGCGTTCAACTTCCTCGGTCCACTGACCAACCCGGCACAGCCGACGTATGCCGCCGTGGGCTGCGCGGACGCCCGCATGGCCCCGTTGCTGGCCGGCGTCTTCGCGCACCGTGGCAAGGACGCCGCGGTGTTCCGCGGCGACGACGGTCTCGACGAGGTCACCGTCTCGACGACGACGCACGTGTGGTGGGTCCGCGAGGGGTCCGTCACCGAACGCTCGCTCGACCCCACCCGCCTCGGCATCGAGCTGCACCCGATCGAGGAGCTGCGCGGCGGCGACGCGGCGCACAACGCCGGCGTGGTCCATGACGTGTTCGCCGGCGCGATGGGAGCCGTCCGGGACGCCGTGCTCCTCAACGCCGGGATCGCGCTCGCGCTGACGCGTCCGGACACGGGGGCGTCGGAGGGCGACTTCGACCGTGACGTGCGTGCCGGGATGGACCTCGCGGCGCAGGCCATCGACAGCGGAGCCGCGACCGGCCTCGTCGAACGCTGGGTGGCCGCGACCCGACGCTGAGCCGGTCGGACGGTCAGGCGGGCGGCTCGCTCAGTCGTCCACTCGGTCGGCTCGGCCGGGATCTGCGACGAGCCGAGGGTCTGTGTCGACCTGCTACTCGCCCTCGAGCCCGAGGCTGAAGGCGGCCTCGAGGTCGTGCGACGAGTAGGTGCGGAAGGCGATGTGCGTCGACGTTCCGACGATGCCCTGCACCTTGTTGAGCCGGTCGGCGATGACGTCCGCGAACTCCTCGTGCGCCTTGACCCGCACCATGGCGATGAGGTCGGCGTCGCCCGTCACCGAGTAGACCTCGGACACGGCCGGGATGTCGGCGATGGCCTCGGCCACCTCCGGGATGCGGTCGACCTCGCAGCTGATCATGACGATGGCGGTGATCACGGGACCACCCTAGCCGGGCCTACCCCGCGCGACGCAGGCCGCCGCCTCGGCCCGGGCGACCGGCGCGGCCGGGCCGGTCGCCGTGCGGGGAGCCGGCACGCGGTCCGGGCACGTCGTGGTCGAACCCGACGACCTCGTGCGCCGATGCGACGGCGGGCTCGAGCTCGCTGCGCACCGAACCGGCACCGCCGACGGGGCACGTCCAGGTCCCCTCGAGCTCGACGATGCGCACGCCCGGCGCCTCGAGCCACCGGAGCAGGATCTCCGTCTCCTCGGTGAGCGCGGACGGACGGTCGGGCGTCGGTGCGGGCACGACCTCGGCCGTGGCCTGCATCGACTGGACGTAGGGCATCGGGTCGGCGCCCCGCGGGCTCACCACGACGCCGGCGAGGCGCCCGTGGCGGACGGAGACGAGCTCCCACCCACCGACGTCGCTGCGGCGCGCGGCGATGATCTCGGGAGAGCGGACCAGCGGGGCCAGCCGCTGGGCGCGAGCGGCTCCGCGGACGAGCTGGAGGAAGCGGTCGCGCACCCGCGCCGCATCCTCGAACCGCTCCTGCGAGGCCAGCTCCTCGAGGCGGACCCGGAGCAGCTCGGCGCTGGGCCGGGCGTTGCCGGTGAAGATGGCGCGGCACTCGGCGACGACGACGGCGTAGTCACCCTCGGACTGCGCGCCGGTGCACGGGGCGCCGCACCGGCCCATGTCGGCGAGGGCACAGGCGGTGCCTCGGCCGGTGAGCCGGCCGGTGCACTGACGCAGGGGGACGACCTCGTGGACGGCGTCGATGGCCRCCTGGGCCGTGGCCCGGGACCGGAACGGCCCGATGTAGTGGGCGTCGTCGTCGCGGACCTGCTTGACGATCGACAGGCGAGGAAAGCGCTCCTGGGTGAGCTTGACCCAGATGACCTTGCGGCCGTCCTTGGACCGGCGGTTGAACCGCGGCTTGTGCTCGTCGATGAGCCGCAGCTCGCGCACCTGGGCCTCGAGCGAGGTCTGGCAGACCACGGGGTGGACGACGTGGGCGAGGCGCACCATCTCGGCCATCCGGCTGCGTTGCTCCGAGGCCGTGAAGTAGGTGCGCACCCGGGTGCGGATGTCGCGGCTCGTGCCGACGTAGAGGACGCGGTCGCTGCCGTCCTTGAAGAGGTAGACGCCGGGGGCGCTGGGCAGGGGATCGGCGAGGAAGCGCTTGCGTCGCTGCGACGGCGTGACCCGAGAGCTGTAGCTCGACAGCTCCTCGAGCGTCTGCACGCCGAGGTTGCCGACACGTTCGATGAGTCCGTGGAGGACGTCGACCGTGGCGCGGGCGTCGTGCAGGGCCCGGTGGTCGGGTGCCGTCGTGGAGCCGAAGACCTGGGCGAGCGACGAGAGCCGGTGGTTGGGCGACTCGTCGCGCACGACGAGCTGCCGGGCCAGCTGGAGCGTGTCGAGGACCGGGAAGCCGGGCCACGGCGCGCCGACCCGGGCGGCAGCGGCCTTGAGGAACCCGATGTCGAACCCGGCGTTGTGGGCGACGAGGACGCTGCCGGCGGCGAACTCGAGGAAGGCGGGCAGGGCGCTCTCGATGCGCGGCGCGTCGCGGACCATGGAGTCGGTGATGCCCGTGAGGACGGAGATGAACGCCGGGATGGGCTCGGCCGGGTTGACGAGGGTCTGGAACTCGCCGAGCACCTCGCCGCCGCGCACCTTGACGGCGCCGATCTCGGTGATGCCGCACTGGGCGGGTGAGCCACCCGTGGTCTCGAGGTCGACGACGACGAACGTGACGCCGGCAAGGGGGGTGCCGAGGTCGTCGAACGTCGCCTGGATCGCCTGCATGACCTCGACGGTATGCCGGGGCGCCGACAATGCCTCGGAGGCGCGTTGGTCGCAAGCCCTTCTGGCACAAGGGGGCCGGACGCCGTCCGCGAATCATGGGCCCCCGGTGCGTTGCCCTCCCGTGCGGCTCGACGCCGGTCCGCCGTCCCCCGGAGGAGGCCGGGGGGCGAGTCGACGACCGAGTGTCCCGGGGCAGTGTCAGTGGGGCCACCTAGCGTCTTTCACGACAGATCGCAACGAGAGACGAAGGGGTTGGACCACGATGATGCTCGTCGACTGCGAGACCTGCCCGGTGCGGGACGTCCACTGCGCAGACTGCATGGTGACCGCGCTGGCGGCGATCCCGCTGCGTCCGGGCGCCACCGCACCCGGCGCCGACACGCGACCCGGCCGCCCGCGGCGGGTCGACGACCGCCGGGAGGTCGACGGGGTCATGACCGCACCCCTCGACCGCGCGGAGCGACGGGCCGTGTCTGCCTTCGTCGCGGCAGGGCTCGTCTCCGTGTCCACGGCCAACACGGCTCGCGCCGACCTCGAGCCCGCCGAGGTCGTGACGCACCACCGAGCGCGCCACGCCGTCTGACCCCACGGGCCACGGGACGGGCCACCGCAACAGGTCCGCATGACACGATGTCGCGGTGTCGGGCACCCGTCGTCGTGGACCTGCGCGGGAGGCCGCCTCGGCGGCGTTGGCCGCGCTGCTGGTCCTGACCCTGACGTCGTGCACGACGGCCGGTCCGCACTCGGGACCCCCGGCGACGGCAGCACCGGGCGCGACCTCGCCCAGCGGCGGGGTGCCCGCAGACGTCGAGGTCACTCCGGAGATGTGGGCGTCGGCCCGTCAGCGTGCGGTGACGGAGCTGCTGCGCGCCCGCTTCGCCGCTGCGGAGCGGTCTGACGAGAGCGGGTGGCTCGCACCCTTGCAGGGGGCGTCATCCGCGGCGCTGCGCCCGACACAGGCCGCCGTCCTCGACCGCATGACGCGCATGGCGGTGGAGAGCATCCGGCTCGTCGGCGTCCGCGAGACCACCGCGCCGGTTCCGGCAGCCCGGGGGACCACGGTCGAGTGGGACGTCAGGGCGAGCCTCACCTACCGGCTTCGGGGCTTCGATGCTCGTCCGCGGTCCTTCGACCTCGACCTCACCTTCAAGGCTGACCCCAGTCGGCCCGCAGGCCTGGTCATCACGGCGTCGGCTCCCTCCGGGCGCCCGCAGCCCTGGGATCTCGCGGGCCTCGTCGTCCGGAGGTCGCACACCGCGCTGGTGCTGGGCGTCGGCGACGACGACCGGATCGAGGAGGTCGTCCGTCGGGCGCGCACGGCGGCCTCGCGGGTCGCGAGCGTGTGGGGAGAGGTGCGCCCCGCGGTCTGGATCGCCCCGGCCACCGACGTCGACGCCGCCCGGTTGCTCGGACGCACGGCCGGCGACCTCGACGGCGTCGCCGCGGCCACGGACGGTCCGCTGACGCCGGGGGAGAGAGCCGGTGCAGACCGCATCGTGCTCGTCCCGGGAGCGTGGGCCTCACTGCGTCCCGACGGTCGCGACGTCGTCATGACGCACGAGCTGACCCATGTCACCGTGCGGGCCTCGACGACACGGGCCGTACCCGTCTGGCTGTCCGAGGGCTTCGCCGAGCTCGTCGCCTATGAGCCGATCGACCTGCCGGAGGCGACGATCGTCGCTCCGGCGCTCGAACGTGTGCGAGCGTCCGGCCTGCCGCAGGCACTGCCGGCCGACGCGGACTTCGACCCAGGCACCCACGCGCTCGCGGCGGCATACGGCCTCTCGCTGCTGGCCCTGCGGACCCTCGCCGACGCATACGGCACCCAGGCCGTCGTCCGTCTCTACCGGGCCGCGGCCGGCGGACTCGACGTCCCGACCTCCCGGCTCGACGACCGCGAGGCAGCCGTCGACGCCGCACTGCGCAGCACGACCGGAACCACCCGGGCAGCCCTCGTCACGGACTGGCAGGCGCGCATCCGCCACCTGCTCCGCTGAGCCCTCAGGCGTAGAGCTTCTCGACCTCGTCGGCGTAGTCCTTCATGACGACGTTGCGCTTGAGCTTGAGCGACGGCGTCAGGTAGCCGTTGGCCTCGGTGAAGTCGCCGGGCAGCACCGCGAACTTGCGGATCGACTCGGCCTTGGAGACCGCCTCGTTGGCCCGGTCGACGGCCTCCTGCAGCGCCTCGAGGACCTTCGGGTCGGTGCGGGCCTGGTCGAGTGACACTCCCTCGATGCCGTGCGTCTTGGCCCAGAGCGGCCACATCTCCTCGTCGAGCGTCACGAGGACGGCGACGAAGGGCTTCTGGTCACCGACGACGATGCACTGCGAGACGAGGGGGTGTGCGCGGAGGCGGTCCTCGAGCACGGCCGGGGCGACGTTCTTGCCACCCGCCGTCACGAGGATCTCCTTCTTGCGGCCGGTGATCCGCAGGTAGCCGTCCTCGTCCATCTCGCCGATGTCGCCGGTGTGGAACCACCCGTCGGCGATGGCGTCGGCCGTCGCGGTCGGGTTGTCGTGGTACGCGTTGAAGACGCCGACACCCTTGAGCAGGATCTCGCCGTCCTCGGCGATCCGGATGCCCGTGCCCGGCAACGGCGGTCCGACGGTGCCGATCTTGATCTTGTCCGGCGTGTTGACCGCGACGGGCGCGGTCGTCTCGGTGAGGCCGTAGCCCTCGAGGATGACGACCCCGATGCCCCGGTAGAAGTGGCCGAGGCGCGTGCCGAGGGGCGCCCCGCCGGAGACGGCGTAGCGCACGTGCCCGCCCATGGCTGCGCGCAGCTTGCCGTAGACGAGACGGTCGAAGACCGCGTGCTGGATCCGCAGTCCGAGGCCGGGTCGGCCGGCGTCGAGGGCCTCGCTGTAGGCGATCGCGACGGTGGCCGCGCGCAGGAAGATCTTGCCCTTGCCCTCGGAGGACGCCTTGGCCTCGGCCGAGTTGAAGATCTTCTCGAAGACGCGGGGGACGGCGAGCACGAAGGTCGGCTGGAAGCCGGCGAAGTCGTCGAGCAGCGTCTTGATGTCGGCCGAGTGGCCCATCCGTGCGCGACCCTCGACGCAGAGCACCTCGATGAAGCGGGCGAAGACGTGCGCGAGGGGCAGGAAGAGCAGGGTCGAGGCGTTCTCGGTGAGGACGACCTGGCCGAGCTTCTCGATGGCATTCTCGGCGAGGTCGAGGAAGTTGCCGTGGGTCAGCTCGCAGCCCTTGGGTCGGCCCGTCGTGCCCGAGGTGTAGATGATCGTCGCGACCGCCCGTCGGTCGAGTCCGGCCCGGCGCGCGGCCAGATCGGCGTCCGAGACCTCGCGGCCCTTCTCGCGCAGGGCGTCGAGACCACCGGCGTCCATGGTGACGACGTCGCGAAGCGACGGCAGGTCGCCCCGGACCTGCTCGACGACCGAGCGGTGTGCGTCGGTCTCGACGACGACGACCTGGGCGTCGGAGTCCGAGAGGATCCACTGGACCTGCTCGGCCGAGGAGGTCTCGTAGATCGGCACGACCACGGCGCCCGCACTCCACGCGGCGAAGTCGACGAGGGTCCACTCGTAGCGCGTGCGCGACATGAGGGCGACCCGGTCGCCGGGCTGGAGCCCCTCGGCGATGAGGCCCTTGGCGACGGCGGCGACGTCGTCGGCGAACTGGGCCCACGTCACGTGCGTCCAGCCCCCGGAGGGCGTCTTGCGGGAGAACGCGGTCTCGCTCGCGTTCTCCGCGGCGTTGCGCACGGGGAGGTCGGCGAGGCTTCCCTCCGTCGTGACGGGGGCGAGTGGTGCGACGACGTTGTCCTTCACTGTCACTCCTGATGGCGGGGCCGGGGAACTGTGCTGCACCTTACCGATCGGTAACCGCGCAGACCACGTCAGCATCATCACAGGGTGGGCTCGGCGGTCGGGCGCGCCGCCCCGCGGCGCAGGGCTGCCGTCGTCCCCATCTTGGCACGCGGCCGACGCGGGATGACACCGGCGGGGACAACCGCGGTCGGCCCGCTGACGACGCGATAGCCTTCGGCGCATGGCCGATCGCACCGAGTCCTCCATCGTCATCGACGCCCCGCCCGGCGAGGTGCTCGACGTCATCGCGGACTTCGAGGCCTACCCCGAGTGGGCGGGCGAGGTGAAGGACGTCACCGTGCTCGCCGAGGAGGGTGACGGCTGGGCCGACCAGGTCCAGTTCACCCTCGACGCCGGCGCCATCAAGGACACCTACGTCCTGGACTACGAGTGGGACGTCGTCGAGGACGGCACGGGCGTCGTCTCGTGGTCCCTCGTCTCCGCGCAGGTGCTCAAGGCGATGAACGGCTCCTACACCCTCGCCGGTGACGGCGACGGCACGAAGGTCACCTACCGCCTCTCCGTCGACGTCAAGATCCCCATGATCGGGCTGCTCAAGCGCAAGGCGGAGAAGGTCATCGTCGACACCGCGCTCAAGGAGCTGAAGAAGCGCGTCGAGGCCTGACCGACCGTGACACCGAACGACGGTCCCGACGCGGCACCCGCCGCCCCCGACCAGCCCCACCGGCTCGACGCCGACGGGTCGACGCGCCCCGACGACGCGCCTCCCGGCAGCGTCGCGGCAGAGGCTGCGCTGCTCGTCGACCTGCTCTCGCGCCGCACCTGGTCGGGAAGCTCGCGTATGCCGTCCGGTGACTCCAGGGGTGAGCGTGCGGGCGGCGCAGCGCACGGCCACGACCACGCCGCAGGCCCGGCCTCGCCGGCGGGTGACTCCGCGGGCCCGGACGCAGCGCGTCGACCCGACGGGTCGCCGGGGGAGTGCACGTGCGGGGGCACGACGCCCGCTGCGTGCCGCGTGTGTCCCGTCTGCCAGCTCATCGCCTTCGTCCAGCAGGTCGACCCCGACACCATCGAGAAGGTCGCCGACTTCGTCGGCTTCGCGGCCACGGCCCTGCGCGACCTCGCGACGGCGCAGCGGGAGCGGCGCGCCGAGCCTGCGCCCGACGGTGACACGGACCGCGACGACGCCCACCCCAGCGCCGACGCCGACGACATCGACGCCGACGACATCGACGCCGACGAGAACGGCCCCGGAGGCAGCGCATGAGCAGGCGTCTCGCGATCGGCATCGACATCGGCGGCACGAAGGTCGCGGGTGGTGTCGTCGACGAGTCGGGCGTCATCACCCATCGCACCCGTCGTGACACCCCCCACCGCTCGACATCCCCGGCGGTCGTCGAGAACACCATCGTCGAGTCGGTCGAGGAGCTGCTCGGCCACGTCGACGCCGACGACGTCGTGGCCGTCGGCATCGGCGCCTCGGGCTTCGTCGCCGAGGACCGCGCGACCGTCGTCTTCGCGCCGCACCTGTCCTGGCGCAAGGAGCCGCTGCGTGACGCGCTGTCGCAGCGCATCGCCCTGCCGATCACCGTCGACAACGACGCCAATGCCGCGGCCTGGGCCGAGGCGACCTTCGGTGCCGCCCGGGGAGAGTCGCACGTCGTCGTCATCACGCTCGGCACGGGCATCGGCGGCGCCCTCATCATCGACGGCAACGTCCAGCGCGGGCGGCACGGCATCGCCGGCGAGTTCGGCCACATGCAGATCATGCCGGGCGGCGCGCGCTGCGAGTGCGGCAACCGTGGCTGCTGGGAGCAGTACGCCAGCGGCAACGCGCTCGTGCGCGAGGCCCGCGCCATGATCGAGGCCGGGTCTCCCGTCGTCGCCGACCTGCTCGCCCGTCTCGGCGGCGACGCCAACGCGCTGACCGGTCCCTTCATCACCGAGGCCGCCCGCGACGGCGACCCCACCGCGCGCGAGCTGCTCGCCGACATCGGCGAGTGGCTCGGTATCGGGCTGGCCAACCTCGCCTCGGCCTTCGACCCCGGCCTCTTCGTCATCGGCGGTGGCGTGAGCGCGGCCGACGAGATGCTCATCGGCCCGGCCCGTGAGGCCTTCCGCCGGCAGCTCCCCGGGCGCGGCTACCGTCCGGAGGCGCGGATCGTGCGCGCCGTGCTCGGCAGCGATGCCGGTCTCATCGGGGCCGCCGAGCTCGCGCGGGCCGGCCGCTGAGCCCGTGGCCGTGCGGCCCGGTGGCCGACCGGAGCACGTGCTGCGGGTCATGAGCTACAACGTCCACGACCTGCTCGACGACCGGGCAGCAGCGGCACGCGTCGTGCGTGCCGTCGCCCCCGACGTGCTGTGCCTCCAGGAGGTCCCGCGCCGGCTCACGACGGAGCTCCGCCTCCCACCCTTCGCACGTGACTGTGGTCTGCACTGGCGCCGAGGCCGCCTCGGCACGGGCGGGACGGCGGTCCTGACGGCCGCACGGGTGGTCGTCCACGGCACGTCGCGTGGCCGTCTGCCGGTCCGCTTCCCCGACCGCACGCGGGGGTATGCCGCCGCGACCGTCTCGCTCCCGACCGGCGGTCCGTCGCGTCGTGCCGTCACCGTCGTCAGCGTGCACCTCGGGCTGCGCGCCTCCGAGCGGGCGAGGCACGCGGCCACCGTCCTCGCCGTCCTCACCCGGCTCGGTGGGCTCGACGACCGGGCCGTCATCGCAGGGGACCTCAACGAGGGACCCGGCGGGACGGCATACGCGATGTTCGCCGAGCACCACCCGCCGGTGTCCGGCAACGCGCCCACATTTCCCGCGCTCGACCCGAGGACCGCCCTCGACGTCGTCTTTGCCGGGCCGGGACTGCGGGTCGTCGAATCGGCCGAGACCGTCGTGGACGAGGGTGACCTCGTAGCGGGGTCGGACCACCGGCCGGTCTGGGTCGACATCGACCTCGGGTCCGACTGACGCGTCGGACCGCCTCGCGACCGGCTAGAGGCGGGTGCCGTCGTCGAACGGGTCCCGCTCGGTGCCGCCGCGCAGGACGAGCAGCACGAAGCCGACGACGACCATGGTCAGGGCCGTCACGACCCACCAGCCGCTGCCGTCACGGTCGAAGAAGAGGACGTAGAGCAGCAGCAGGGGGCCACCGGCGAGGCCGCCGACGATCGCCCAGAACATCGGGTCGGTCTCGGCCGACGGGAGGTCGATCTCGGAAGGGGGGACGAAGTGGTCGTCGCCGTCCGATGCAGCGTCGGCGTCGTCGCGGCGGGACGTCGGGCCGCGCCACTCGTGGGACGTCGTCGGGGCGATCGGCAGCTCGAGCAGACCGGACGACCCCGACGGGGTCGACGCGCCGGCTCCGGGCTGCTGGGGCGGTGCCGTGGGGTCGGTGCCCCGGCCGGCCTGCGGGCGTTCCACCGTCGAGGGTGAGGCGTCCGGGGCCGACGTCGGACCGGGCTGGTCAGCCGTGTCGGCCGTGTCGGCCGTGTCGGCCTCGGTCGGCGAGACCGACGGTGGCGCAGGGTCGGCGACCTGCTCGGCCGCCTGGTCGGTCGACGCCGTGGCGTCCGGACGCTGTGGCTCGGGTGCCTCGTCGTCCCATCCCGCGATGATCCGCGCGAACTCCGCGTCGAGGTCGCGGTCACTCATCGTCCGCCCCCGGCGAGGGTCGTGCGGAGGGGCGGGGAAACATGCCGAAGCCCGTTGCGGCGTCGGGACGGACCGTCACGGTGGGGCTCCTCGGGCGAAGCGGCTGGACCTGCTGATCCTCGCATGCGCCGCTGTCAGTGCGCGAGTGTCGTAGAGTTCGAGCCGTCACAGACGGAAGGCGGACACGGTTGTTCTACTGGTTCCTCAAGACGATCGTCATCGGGCCGATCATCAAGCTCCTCTTCCGTCCGTGGGTGGAGGGGGAGGAGAACATCCCCGAGGAGGGTGCCGCGATCTTCGCGAGCAACCACCTGTCCTTCTCCGACTCGATCTTCCTCCCGCTCGTCGTGTCCCGCCGCGTCACGTTCCTCGCCAAGAGCGACTACTTCACCGGCCGAGGCATCAAGGGCCGGCTCACGGCTGCCTTCTTCAAGGGCGTCGGGCAGCTGCCCGTCGACCGGTCGGGTGGCAAGGCGAGCAATGCCGCCCTGACCTCGGGCCTCAAGGTGCTGCGTCGCGGTGAGCTGCTCGGCATCTACCCCGAAGGCACCCGGTCACCCGACGGCCGCCTCTACCGCGGCCGCACCGGCGTGGCCCGGATGGCGCTCGAGGGCAAGGTCACCGTCATCCCCGTGGCCATGATCGGTACCGACAAGGCCCAGCCCACCGGCAAGGTCATCCCACGGATCATGCGGGTCGGGGTTCGGGTCGGCAAGCCGCTCGACTTCTCGCGCTACGAGGGCATGGAGGACGACCGCTTCGTCCTGCGCTCGATCACCGACGAGATCATGTACGAGCTGATGCTCCTCTCGGGCCAGGAATACGTCGACATGTACGCCACGTCGATGAAGGACCGGCTCGTCTCCGCGGCTCGGGCCAAGGCCCGTGAGCTGCAGGAGGCTGCCAAGCCCGGCAGTGCCGCGCCCGAGCTGGAGAAGGCTCTCGACGCCGCCGAGGGCAAGGCCCGCCCCGCCCCGGCCTCCGAGTCGTCCGGAACGACCTCGGCCTCGACCTCCGAGGACGACAGCGACGGCGACGCTCCCGTCGTGGCGGCGTCCTGACGTCATGGCTCGCACGCGGCACGGCGCGGGCCCGGAGCACGACGGTGTTCCCGACGGTGAGCCGGGCGATGTGCCGGGCGGCCCTGACACCGAACTGATCCCGGCTCCGGCGCCGCTGTCCGACGACGAGCTCCCCGCCGCCGTCTCGGCGCCCACGGTGGCCGTGCTCGACGACGAGCACGCCATCGTGCGCGGGCTATGGCGCGGCATCGACGTCTTCCGCTGCCTCGCCCTGGCGTATGCCGTGTGGTCGGTCTGGGAGCGGCACGAGCAGATCGCGCACCTCGTCGGGGCGGTCGCCATCCTCGGAGTCCTCGCCGGCTGGACGCTCGCGGTCACGTTGCGACCGGTGCGCACGGTCCGCGCCTACACCATCGAGCTCGCCATCGGTTGCTCCGCGATCCTCGCGACCCGGCTCGTCGACGACCCCGACGTCATCACTGCCGGGGCCAAGACCATCCCCTCGATCTGGCCCACCGCGGCCGTCATCGGGTTCGCGGTGCTGCGCGGCTGGCGCGGTGGTCTCGCAGCCGCCTCGCTCGTCGCGGCGTGCTCCTTCGTCGAGGTGGTCGAGCCGACTCCCAACACGATCAGCAACTCGATCTTCGGGCTCCTGCTCGGCGGCTGCATCGGCTACTGCGTCGACCTCGCCCGCTCGAGCCACGCGGCGCTCGCCGAGGCCATGCGGCTCGACGCGGCCCGCGCCGAGCGCGACCGGCTCGCCCGCACCGTGCACGACGGCGTCCTCCAGACGCTCGCCTTCATCAACCGGCGCGCGAGCGAGATCGGCGGGGAGGCGGCGCGGCTCGGTGCGATGGCCGGCGAGCAGGAGCGGATCCTGCGGACGCTCGTGAGCCAGACGGACCTCGCCGAGGTGGGCCGAGCCGTGAGCGGTGACGCCGACCTGCGGGGCCTGCTTCGCCATGTCGAGGGCGACGGCGTCCAGCTCGTCTCGCCCGCCGACGCCGTGCTCCTGCCACGAAGGGTCGCCGACGAGGTCGTCGCCGCCGTCGAGGCAGCCCTCGACAACGTCCGCAAGCATGCCGGTGACGACGCACGGGCGTGGGTGCTGCTCGACGACGACGGCGACGAGATCGCCGTCACGATCCGCGACTCCGGTCGTGGCCTACCGGAGGGTCGGCTCGAGGAGGCCGTCGGCCAGGGTCGTCTCGGCGTCTCGGCGTCCATCCTCGGACGCCTCGCCGACCTGGGAGGCACGGCCACCATCACGTCCGGGCCCGCCGGCGGCACGACGGTCGAGCTGCGGATCCCCAATCGCCGTACGACACGTCTGACCAACCGGCACCATGGTCGGCGGACGCCCGCGACGACCGAACGCGGGCCGCAGGTCGGCACCCAGGGACGAGGAGCACCGTGACGGAGCAGGAGGACGCCATGCCGCAGCAGGGGAGCAGCACGCCGCCCGAGCCCATCAGGGTCGTCGTCGCCGACGACCACCCGATGTGGCGCGACGCCGTCGCCCGTGACCTCGCCGACGCCGGCTTCGAGGTCCTCGCGACCGCGGACGACGGCCGGTCGGCGGTTGCGAGGACCCGGGCCACGGTGCCGGACGTCCTCGTCCTCGACCTCAACCTCCCGGGCCTGTCCGGCGCCCAGGTCTGCGCCGCCCTCACCGCGGCCCAGGTGCCGACCCGCATCCTCATCCTCTCGGCGAGCGGCGACCACCAGGACGTCCTCGACGCGGTCAAGGCCGGCGCGCTCGGCTACCTCGTGAAGTCGGCCGGACGTGAGGAGTTCCTCGCTGCCGTGCGGGCCACGGCCGCGGGGGAGCCCGTCTTCACCGCCGGCCTCGCCGGCCTCGTCCTCGGCGAGTTCCGGCGGGTCAAGGCCGCGGGTGGAGGCACCCCGGAGCGACCCATCCCCGAGCTGACCGACCGCGAGACCGAGATCCTCAAGTACGTCGCGACGGGCATGGGCTACAAGGAGATCGCGTCGACACTGTTCCTCTCGCACCGCACCGTGCAGAACCACGTGCAGAACATCTTCGGCAAGCTCCAGATGCACAACCGCGTCGAGCTCGTCCGCTTCGCGATGGAGCGCGGCCTCGACCTCGCCGACCCGACGTGACCCGCCTCGACCCGAGCTGACCGCGCTCCGCCGGCCGGACGGCATACGTCGTCGGTCGCGCGACCGCCGCGCTCGAAGGTTTCGGGATGCGGACCCGGGCGGGGGCACCCCCGTGCGACGTCTACTCTGGCGGGGTGAACACGAGGACCGCCACCGCCGATGCCGGCCTCGAACCCGTTGACGGGTCCGAGGCCCTCGCCGCCCTCACGGCCGCGGCCACCGAGCTCGAGGCCCAGCAGCAGCCTGCCTGGCCCGACACAGCGGCGCTGGCCGAGGTGATCGAGACCCTCGCCTCGTATCCTCCGCTCGTCTTCGCAGGCGAGTGCGACATCCTCACCGACCGGATGGCCAAGGCCGCAGTGGGTGAGGCCTTCGTGCTCCAGGGTGGCGACTGCGCCGAGACCTTCGCCTCCGCGACCGCCGACAACATCCGCGACCGCATCAAGACGATCCTCCAGATGGCCGCGGTGCTGACCTACGGCGCATCGGTGCCCGTCATCAAGATCGGGCGCATGGCCGGGCAGTACGCCAAGCCGCGCAGCTCGACCGTCGAGACCCGCGAGGGCGTCACCTTGCCCGCCTTCCGCGGCGACATGGTCAACGACTTCGCGTTCCACGAGACCGCCCGCATCCCCGACCCGCAGCGCCTCGTCCGGGCCTACCACGCGAGCTCGGCGACCCTCAACCTCGTGCGCGCCTTCACGACCGGTGGATTCGCCGACCTGCGGCACGTCCACGACTGGAACCGTGGCTTCGTCGCCAACTCGGCCAACCAGCGCTACGAGAAGATCGCCAAGGACATCGACAAGGCGATGCGCTTCATGTGGGCCTGTGGTGCCGACTTCGACGCCATGCGCACCGTCGAGTTCTACGCCGCCCACGAGGCGCTGCTGCTCGACTACGAGCGGCCCCTGACGCGCATCGACTCGCGCTCGGGGCGTCTCTACGACACGTCCGGCCACTTCGTCTGGGTCGGCGAGCGCACCCGTCAGCTCGATGGCGCCCACGTCGACTTCGTCTCGCGCATCAGCAACCCCATCGGCGTCAAGCTCGGGCCCAAGGCCGACATCGACGAGGTGCTGCGCCTCATCGACACGGTCGACCCGAACCGCACGCCGGGCCGCCTGACCTTCATCACCCGCATGGGCGCGGGCACGATCCGCGACGCCCTGCCGGCTCTCGTCGACAAGGTGACGGCGTCCGGTGCCACCGTGACGTGGATCTGCGACCCGATGCACGGCAACACCTTCGAGAGCCCGTCCGGCTACAAGACGCGTGACTTCGAGGACATCGTCGAGGAGGTGCGCGGCTTCTTCGAGGTGCACCAGTCGCTCGGCACGATCCCCGGCGGCATCCACGTCGAGCTCACCGGCAACGACGTCACCGAGTGCCTCGGCGGCGCGGAGAAGATCATCGACTCCGACCTCGAGAAGCGCTACGAGTCCGTGTGCGACCCCCGCCTGAACCACCAGCAGTCACTGGAGCTCGCGTTCCTCGTCGCCGAGATGCTCGGCCAGGCCTGAGCGGTGGCGGCGACGAGTCCCTTCCGGGCAGACCTGCTCAGCGACACCCTGACCCAGCCCTCCGAGGCCATGCGCGATGCCATGGCGCGAGCGGAGGTCGGCGACGACGTCTTCGGTGAGGACCCGACGCTGCGCGCCCTCGAGGAACGCGTCGCCGGGATGCTCGGGCACGAGGCCGCGCTCTTCACGCCCTCGGGCTCGATGGCCAACCAGCTCGGCGTGCGGCTGCACGTCAAGCCGGGCGAGGAGCTCATCGGTGACTCGCTCGCCCACGTCGTGCGGGCCGAGCTCGGTGCCGCCGCGGTGCTCTCGGGCATCTCGTCGCGCACCTGGGTCTCCGAGCGCGGTCGCTTCCGCGCCGACGACGCCGCGTCCCTCATGGTCACCGGTGTCGGGCCGTACCAGGTCTGCACGTCGCTCGTGATCGTCGAGAACACCCACAACTTCGGCGGCGGCACCGTGCAGTCGCTCGACGAGATCCGCCGGGCGCGGGAGGTCACGCGTCAGCGCGGGGTCGCCATGCACCTCGACGGGGCGCGGCTCTTCAACGCGCACGTCGCCTCCGGAGTGCCGGTCGGTGACTACGGCCGTGAGTTCGACACCGTCTCGATCTGTCTGAGCAAGGGTCTCGGCGCCCCGGTCGGCAGCGTGCTCGTCGGCTCGGCCGATGCCATGGCCGAGTCGCGCATCTGGCGCAAGCGCTTCGGCGGAGGCATGAGGCAGGCCGGGATCCTCGCTGCCGCAGGCCTTTTCGCGCTCGACCACAACGTCGAGCGCTTGGCCGACGACCACGCCCGGGCGCGACGAGCCGCCGAGGCGATGGCGGAGGCCGCACCCGGCGCCGTCGACCTGGCCACCGTCGAGACCAACATCGTCATCGTCGACGTGGCCGCGGTCGGCTGGACCTCCGCCGCCTTCGTCGACGCAGCCCTCGCCGCCGGGGTGAGGACGTATGCCGTGGGGCCGGGTGCCGTGCGTCTCGTCTGGCACCTCGACGTCGACGACGCCGGCACCGACGTCGCGATCGACGTCCTCACCGGCCTGCTGCGCGCGGCGCCCGAGGCCGCCTGACCCGGACGCACGCCGCCCTGTCCCGTTCGAGGTGATGTCGACGCCCTCGGGCGTGCCGCGATGACCTCGAACGGACGTCCGTGGTCGGGGTCAGACCTCGTGGTGGAGGGCCTCGGCGGGCAGCTCGCCCGGGCGCCGCCGCGCGAGGAGCTCGACGGCGTACATCGCGGTGAGCACGAGCGCGCCGCCGATGACCATCCGCAGCGTCGCGGTCTCGTCGCCCAGGGTCACGGCGAAGAACGCCGCGAAGACCGGCTCGAGCGTCATGACGATGGCCGCCCGCGTGGCCGGCATGTGCGCCTGCGCCCACGTCTGGACCCACAGGGCCAGGATGCTGGCGAAGACGACCATGTAGAGCACCGACGCCCACTGGCCCGGCCCGCTCGGCAGGACGACGCCACCGGGCAGGGCGCCGACGACGCAGAGCACGGCGATGACGACCATCTGCACGACGGACAGACCGGTCGCGATCTCCGAGGCGCTGTAGCGGCCGAGGCCGACGATGTGCAGGGCGTAGAGAGCGGCGGCGAGCAGGGTGATGGCCTCGCCGACCCCGACGGAGAAGCCGTTGAGCGAGAGCAGGGCCAGGCCCACGGTCGCGAGCCCGACCGCCGCCCAGGTGGATCCGGCCACGCGCTCGCGCAGCAGGACGGCGGTGAAGACCGGGGTGAGCACGACGTAGGTGCCGGTGATGAAGCCCGACACGGAGGCCGGTGTCGTCGCGAGGCCCTGCGTCTGGAAGATCTGGGCCAGACCGTAGAGGGCGCCGAGACCGACTCCGACGAGGACCTGACGACGGCTCAGGGCCCGCACCGGTCGCCAGAACACGAGGAGCATGATGACCGCGGACAGGCTGAAACGCACCGCGAGGAAGTCGACGGGCGGGACGGTCTCGACGAGATCGCGGATGAGGAAGAACGTCGAGCCCCACACGGCGGTGAGGGCGACGAGGAGCAGGGTGCCCAGGCGCGTGCGCGCCGCAGGTGTCACGGACGGCCTCAGACGATCGTCAGGTGGATCGTCGTGCCCTTGGGCACGGGCGTGCCCGCTGCGGGGTCCTGGGCCCGGACCTTCTTCTCGAAGAGCTCACCGAAGGGGTACTGCTTGTCGACCGTGAAGCCGAGATCGGTCAACGTCTTCTCGGCGGCGGTGTCCTGCTGGTCGGAGACGTTGGGCACGGGCACCAGCACCGGCCCCTTCGACACGACGACCGTGACGGCGTCGCCCCGGTGCAGCGTGCCCTTGTCGGGTGACTGCGAGACGACCTGGCCGGCGGGCACGGCGTCGCTGTTGACGTCCTCGCCGCGCTGCACCGTGAGCCCGGCCCTCGTGATGGCTGCCGAGGCCGCGTCGAACGGTGCGCCGGTGACCGTGGGCACCTCGATCGGCTCGCGCCCCTTCGAGACGACGACGGACACCGAGGTGCTGCGCTTGACGGACTCGCCGGGTGCGGGGTCCTGGGAGATGACGACTCCCTTGGCCACCGTCTCGCTCCACTCCTCGGAGCGGCCGCCGAGCCGGAGCGTCAGGGGTGACAGGGTCGCCCCGACGTCGCCGAGCCGGGCGCCGACGAGCTTCGGGACGGCATACCGCTCCTTGCCCTTGGAGACGACGAGACGGACGGTCGACTCCTTGCCGAGCTCGCTCCCCGCGCCGGGCTCGACGCGGAGCACGACGCCCTTGGCCCTGCCCTCGGAGAACTCCTCGACGGTCTCGACCGTCAGGGCGGCCTGTTCGATCGCGCCCTCGGCCTGAGCGACCGGCTGACCGACGACGGCCGGCACGACGGTCGAGCCTCCCGGTCCGGCCGTGAACCACCAGCCTCCGAACGCGACACCGCCGACGACGAGGACGGCCGCGAGCCAGAGCGGCCACCGTCGTCGGCGGCCGGCCCGTCGGTCGATCGGCATGGCTGCGGTGTGCTCGAGTGCGGGACCGTCGTCGTGGACGGGCATCCTGGCGAGGGCCGCGCGTCCGACCTCGTTGGGTCGGGTGCGGTGGCGCTCGGGGGAGCTCGGCAGGTCGGCCCGCTCCGGCCGAGCCGGGGCGGGCAGGTGCGTCGTCGACGAGACGGACGGCAGCACCGAGGTGGTGCCGGGGTCGGTGGCGACCGCGCTGCCACGTCGGTCGAGCTCGTCGGCCGTGAGGCCGCGGCGCACCCCCCGCAGCGCAGCGACGAACGCGGCGGCCGACTCGAAGCGGTCCTCGGGCTCGAGTGCCGTCGCGCGGGCGACGAGCTCGTCGAGCTCGGTGGGGACACCGGGGACGACCGAGCTCGGCGTGACGATCGAGCCGTGGACGTGGTTGTACGCGATCTGGATCGGGGTGCCACCGGTCACGGCCTTGCGACCGGTGAGCATCTCGAAGAGGAGCAGGCCGGCGGCATACACGTCGCTGCGGGTGTCGGCGACGCCGCGCTCCACCTGCTCGGGGGAGAGGTAGGAGACGGTGCCCAGCAGGACGCCCGTCTGGCTCGTCGCGGCCTGGTTGGTGATGGCGCGGGCGAGGCCGAAGTCGGCGACCTTCACCTCACCGTCGCGTCGCACGATGACGTTCTCGGGCTTGACGTCGCGGTGGATCATGCCGGCCACGTGGGCCGCCCTGAGCGCCAGGAGAATGGGCTCGAGGATGGCGAGCGCCTCACGTGCCGTGAGGGGCGCCTCCTCGTGGATGACGTCACGCAGGGTCTTGCCCTCGACGAGCTCCATGGCGAGGAAGACCTCGCCGTCGTCCTCGCCCTGGTCGAAGACGGCCACGACGTTGGGGTGGCTCAGGCGGGCCGCGGACCGGGCCTCGGCGCGGAAGCGCTCGACGAAGACGTCGTCGGTGGCGAGGCCGGGGCGCATGATCTTGAGCGCCACCTCCCGGTCGAGCCGTCCGTCCAGCGCCACGTAGACAGAGGCCATGCCTCCGTCTGCGAGGTGGGAGAGGATGCGGTACCTGCCGTCGATCACCCGACCGACGAGGGCGTCCGCCACGCTGGACGTCACGCCCCGCAGTTTACGGGCTGGGTCTGCGCATCCCGTGCAGGCCAGCCGCGGCGGGGTCTCGCGGTGCGGGCGCGCTGCCCGCCCCGATGGGCGCGCCGGTCAGGCCCACCGCGAGACCTCCGCCTGCGCTCCGCGCCCGAGGGGCCGTCCGGCGACCTCCCCGTCGGGCGGCCCGGGACGCGGAGCGGCACCCCGTCAGAGCCGGTCGTAGACGGCCATGACGTTGGCCACGTAGCGCTTCGTGTCCTCGTACATGCCCTTGGTGCGGACCGAGTAGAGGCCCTGGTAGTAGCCGGCGATGGCCTGCTCGCGCGAGTCCGCGCTGGCCTGCAGGGCGCGGATGATGAGGACGCCTCCGGTGATGTTGTCCTGCGTGTCGTAACGGTCGAGCGTCCGGCCCGCGAGCTGCGAGGCCCATGTCTGGGCCACCGGCATGAGCTGCATGACGCCGACGGCGTTGGTGTAGGAGACGGCGCGCTGGTACCACCCGGACTCGAGGTAGCCGATGGCGAGAGCGAGCTTCGGGTCGACGCCCTGGCGGGTCGCGGTCGCCCGGATCATCGCGGCGGTGTCGGTGCGGCTCGGCACGTCCATGGCCGCGAGCTTGGCCTTGCTCTCGGCGACGGCCTGCGCGGTCTTGCTGGGGTACTGGTAGCCGGGCGCGGGGGCCGGGGCGGGTGCCGGTGTCGTGGGCGCGGGGGCCGAGACGGTGCCGGGGATGACGATCTTCTGGCCCACGTAGATGCGGCTCGCGTCGGCCAGCTTGTTGGCCGCGAGCAGCTTGGTCAGCGAGACGCCGTAGCGCTGTGCGATGACGCTCATGCTGTCGCCGGCCTTGACGACGTAGATCGTGCCGGCACCGCTCGGGGTCGTCGGTCCCGTCGCCGGCTTCGAGGGCGTCGGGGTGGAGGGCTTGGGCGCCGACGGCGTCGGGGTGGCCGGTGCCTTCGCTCCGGGCACGCTGATCCGCTGCCCGACGAAGATGAGTCCTGCGTTGGCGAGCCGGTTCGCGGCGAGGAGCTTGGTCAGCGAGACCCCGTAGCGCTTGGCGATCCCGCTCATCGTCTCGCCCGCACGCACGACGTGGATGACGGTGGCGGTCGTGCTCGCCGGGCGGACGCTTGACGCCGTCGACGCGGCGGACCGGGCCGGGGTCGCCGAGGGGCGACCGGGCACGAGCAGCTTCTGCCCCGGGTGGATCACCGAACCGCGTGCGGTCAGCCGGTTCTTCTCGACGATCGCCTGGACGGTCGTGTGGTTGGCGAGGGCGAGGTGCCAGATCGTGTCACCCGGGCGGACCGTGACGGTCTTCCACGGGGTGGCGGCCACGGGGGCCACGGCGGCGTGTGCGGGTAGCGCGAGCGCGGCGACGTCGGCGAAGGGCATGGGGTGGAGTCCTTTCCTGGAGCCCGAGCTGAGTTCGAGAAGCGTGGAGGGGCGTTCGGAAGGGGTTCGGTGAGGTGCTGGAGGGTGCTGTGGTGCTGCTGCAGTGTTGTGAGGTGCTATGTGACGCTTGTGAGCGGAGTGGCGCCTGTGACGATAGCGCATAATTGAGCACTAAAACATAAATACACCCGTGTAATTCGCCCCGTTCTGCTCCAGCCCGCCTCGGTCGGCGGGGTGCGCGGACCGGTCGGGACGGTGGCAGACTCTCGTCCTGTGAGCGAGACCCCTGAGCTGCAGCCCGACGTGCCCACCACCCGTGACCTCGAGTCGCTCGTCGGGGAGTGGCTGACCGTTCCCGACGTTGCCGAGCGGTTCGGTCTGCAGCTGTCGCAGGTGCGCCAGCTCATCGCCGACCGCGAGGTGCTCGCGGCCCGCATCGGTGAGCGGCGCGTCGTCGCGATCCCGGCGAAGTTCTTCGACGAGACCGGCCCGCGGCCCGAGCTGCGCGGGACCTTCACCGTGCTCGCCGACGGCGGCATGGACGACGACGCGATCATCGAGTGGCTGCACACCCCCGACGAGACGCTGCCCGTCGAGGGCGCTCCCATCGACGCCATGCTGGCCGGCCACAAGACCGAGATCCGGCGCCGGGCGCAGGAGCTCGCTTTCTGAYGCGTCCGACGGACCGAGGGCGTATGCCGTCCGGCCGATTCGTCAGGACCGGCGGGTCGTCAGGACCGGCGGGCCGTCGAGACCGCGACGAGCGCCTCGAGGACGTCGAGCGCCGACGTGTCGTAGGAGCCTGTCGCCCGGGCCCGGTCGACGGCGCGGCAGGACTCGTCGGCCAGGGTCGCGATGAGGCTCTCGACCCGGTCGACCGCTCCGGTGTCGAGCAGCACCCTGCGGATCGCCTCGACGCCCGCGAGCTCGAGGTCGTCGCGCCCGAGGAGGCTCTCGACCGTGTCGCGGTCGGTGTCGGACGCCGCGTCGAGGGCGTGGGCCACGAGCACGGTGCGCTTGCCCTCGCGCAGGTCGTCACCCGCGGGCTTGCCGGTGGCCTCGGGGTCGCCGAAGACGCCGAGCAGGTCGTCGCGCAGCTGGAACGCCTCCCCGAGGGCGAGGCCGTAGTCCGACAGGGGAGCGAGCGACCCGTCCGGCGCGCCGCCGACGAGCGCCCCGATGAGCAGCGGGTGCTCGATGGTGTACTTCGCGCTCTTGAAGCGGATCACCTTGCGCGCCGAGGCGACCCGGGCGTCGAGGTCGAGCCCGTCCCAGCCGCGGGCGGACTCGAGCAGGTCGAGGAACTGGCCGCCCATGAGCTGCGTGCGCATCGAGTCGAAGAGCTGACGGCCGCGGGCCAGCTCGTCGGCGGGCAGGCCGCACGTCGCGTACAGCTCGTCGCACCACGTGAGGCACAGGTCGCCGGCCAGGATCGCGGTGCCCTCGCCGAAGCGGTCGGCGTCACCCGCCCAGCCACGCGCCTGGTGCAGCGAGGCGACGGCACGGTGCGCGGACGGCATACCCCGTCTCGTGTCGCTGCGGTCCATGACGTCGTCGTGGAGCAGGGCGGCGCCCTGGAAGAACTCCATGCTCGCGGCCAGGCGCACGAGGGCGTCGGAGTCGGCGCCACCGGCGGCGCGGTAGCCCCAGTAGAGGAAGCCGGCGCGCAGACCCTTGCCGCCGGTCAGCAGGCCGGACACGGCCGCGACGAGCGGGGCTGTCTCCTCTCCGATCGCGGCCAGCGACTGCGTGGCCCCGGCGATCTGCCCGTCGATCGCCTGCTGCACCCGACGGCGCAGCACATCGAGGTCGGTGGGGGTCTGCACGGGGTCCTCCATCGAGTCGCGGGAATCGGGGTCAGCCTACGCGGCGCGCGGGTGCGCCCGTGAACAGCCCGGACACCGCGGACGCGCGCGGCTTATGGTGTGCGGCATGGCACACGGCACGGCATCCTCGATGGCGCGGGCGGAGCGGTTCACGCGGTCCATCCCGGCGATGATCGAGGCCGACACCCCGACGTACAGCTTCGAGTTCTTCCCGCCCAAGGACGACGCGTCCGAGGCGCAGCTCTGGGACGCCATCCGACGCCTCGAGAAGGTGTCGCCGAGCTTCGTCTCGATCACCTACGGCGCCGGCGGCGGCACCCGCGACCGCACCGTCCGGCTCACCCAGCGCGTCCTCGAGGCGACCTCGCTGACGCCCATGGCGCACCTGACGTGCGTCGGGCACTCCGTCGCCGAGCTGCGCAGCATCGTCGGGTCGTATGCCGCCGCTGGGGTCCGCAACATCCTGGCCCTGCGCGGTGACCCCCAGGGCGGCCTCGGCCAGCCGTGGGTGGCGCACCCCGAGGGCCTCGACCACGCCGACGAGCTCGTCGCACTGGTCCGGGGGCTCGGCGACTTCACCGTCGGTGTCGCGGCCTTCCCCGACGGCCACCCCGAGTCGGGCGACATCAGCGAGGACGCAGAGACCCTGATCCGCAAGGAGCGCGCCGGCGCCGAGTTCGCCATCACCCAGATGGTCTTCGACGTCGACCACTACCTCCGGCTGCGCGACGAGCTCGCCCGGCGCGGGTCGCGGCTGCCGGTCGTCCCGGCGATCATGCCGATCACCAACGCCCGTCAGGTGGTGCGCATGGCGCAGCTGGCAGGGCAGCCGATGCCGACCGCGGTCACCGACCGTCTCGAGCGACACGGCGACGACGCCGCCGGGGTCCGCGCCGAGGGCATGGCGATCGCCACGGAGTCGTCGCGCCGCCTGCTCGACGAGGGTGCTCCCGGCATCCACTTCATCACGATGAACCGGTCGTCGGCGACGCTCGAGGTCTTCGGCAACCTCTGACCGGCGCGGAGACTCGGAGGACGAGGGGCCCCCCCGGCTGGAGGTGCGGCCAGCCCGACGACACGAGGACGACCGGCCCCCAGGGAAGGGCCGGCCGTCCGGTGCGTGGGCCGGGTCGGTCAGGTGGTGCTCGGCGGGGTGGCCGTGCCGTTGGGGGAGGCCGGGGCCTCGCCCGATTGGCCCGACTGGCCCTGGGGGCCGTCGCCGTCGTGGTCACCGCCACGGCCACCGGGTCCGCCCGTCCCGCCAGGTCCGCCCTCCTGGACGGCCGTCACGGCGAAGGACGCGTCGACCTGCACCGTGATGTGGGTGCCGTCGGTGCGCACCATGTGCGCCTCGTAGACGCCGTCCGAGTCGGTCTCGACGCGCTCGATCGTCGCGGTCGGCTCCTTGGCCTTGGCGGCCGCCGTCACCGTGGCGGCGACGTCGCCCGTGAGCAGCGTCTCGTCGAAGCGCATCGGCTTGCTCGGGTCGGTGTTGCCGTCGGTCTTGCCGTTGGTGTTGCCGTTGGTGTTGCCGTTGGCCCGGGGGCCCTCGCCGAGCTGGCCGTAGCTGGTGGTGGTGCGGGTGGCACCCGTCTCGTCCGCGCTCGCGAGGGCGGCCCCACCGAGCGCGAGCGCCGACGCGGCCACGATGCCGGCGCCTGCCAGCGCGATGGTCTTGTTCTTCATGCGTTCCCACTCCTTCGATGGGCTGGCCTCGTGCCAGCCGTGTCCACCGTCGGCAACAGCCCTGTGTCCCCACCCTCGTCAGGGTGGGGAGGTCCTGTGAGAGGACTGCGGACCTGTGGGGACCCAGGTCCGGGGGTGGCGGCGCTCACCGGGCGGGCCGGTCAGGTCTCCTGGTCGAAGGGTCGCTCGAGACGCTCGTCGGCCCGGGCCGACGGCGGCGGTGGCGCAGCGGTCCCGCGGCGCTCCCGGCGCTCGGAGGGCACGGCGATGCCGACGCGTTCGCCCCAGGCGTCGTAGCGGCGCTTGTAGCGGCGGATGCGTGCGGCCAGCTTGTAGACGAGGAACGCGCCGAGCACGAGGAAGAGCAGGGCGATGGCAGCGGCCCACCACGGGTGCGCGATGGCGAGGGCGGTGACGCCGGTGACGGTCACGTCCTCGGTGGTGCTGACGAGGACGTTGCTCGCCGGTTCGGGGGAGGTGTTGACGGCAGCGCGCAGCCCGGCCTTGATCCCGTGCGAGATGAGGGCCGTGACACCACCGGTCGCCGCGCCCACGGCGGCGTCGAGGCTCGCCGTGTCGTGGCCGATGAGGTAGCCGATCGTCGCCCCGACGGCCGGTCTGACGACGGTGTGCACGGAGTCCCAGGCGGAGTCGACGTAGGGGATCTTGTCGGCGAACATCTCGACGACGAAGAGGACGGCCGCCCCGATGAGCACGTCGGTGCGAGCCAAGGCGTTCGGGATCTGGCTCAGGTTGAAGACCTTGTCGGCCAGCCCGAGGACGAGCACGACGGCGTACGCGTTGATGCCGCTGCCCCACCCGGTGGTGAAGGCCATGGGGATGAGCTCGGCGCCCACGACACCCCTTCGGTCGTGCGCCGGTCGCGGTGCGCCGGTGCGGCTGTGGCCCGACCGGTCGGCCGAGCCCAGGTCCAACGTCCCTGACGCTCCCGTATTCCCGGGGGTGGCGCAACGGGGCGCGCTGCAGGCGGCGGAGGGGGCAGCGGAACGGGCCCGATCCGTGAGCGGACAGGACCCCTGCGCCCCTCCGTTCGCGGACCGAACCCGCGCCATCACTCTGTCGCCGGGGACGCCGCACGGACCTGAGCACGGGTACTCAGATCGGTCCGGAGCGGGGCGAAACGGACGCGTGCGGAGAGGTCGGCTGCGGCGGCTCGGGATCGCGTGGACGTGACCCGCGGACCGTCTTGACAGGCTGTCGGCGCCAGGGGTTAGGCTTCGAGTATAGAACAGGTGTTCGAACGTCGTCTCTTCGGGTGAGGTGCCCGGGAGGTGAGGTCCGAGCCGGTGTCCGAGCCAGTCAGTTGTCAGTCAGTTGTCAGTTCAAGTCGTCGGTTGGTGTCGGACCGCTCGTGTGGGGCGCGGGTGGTCTGGGTCGTGATGTCCGGCCTCGACGTGTCCGAGGGAGACGTGTCGTGGTGCGCAGGTTCAGTGACGCCGTGCAGGTGAGAGTGCGCGAGCGGGAGCAGCAGGAGCAGTCCGTCGTGGGCTCCGGTGGTCCGGTCGGAAGGTCGACCCGTCCGCCCGGGTCCTCGAGGTCCTCACGGGACTCCGGGTCGTCGGGACCCTCGGGTTCCGAGGCCGGGTCCCTCGAGGCGCCACCCGAGGCGTTCATCTGGCGCGRGCGCCTCTACGTCGTCCGAGGCGTCCTCGCCCAGTGGCGCGAGCGGCGGGCCTGGTGGCACGACGCGCTCGAGGCCGACGAGGCGCAGGTCCGTCCCGGCGAGACGCTCGTCGCCGCGGCGAGCGAGCAGCACGTCTGGCGCGTCGAGGCGAGCCCGGGATGGTCGTTCACGCCCGGGGTCTACGACCTCGCCCACGACGAGTCCCCGCGCGGCGACCACTGGTCGCTCGTCCGGGTCGCCGACTGAGCCCATGAGACGAGAGAGGAGAGGAACCACCATGACCACCGCCCACGACCTGCGCCGCCCACCCATCTCGGTCGCCGTGCTCGACCTGCTCGAGCGGGGCCGGACCACCCTCGAGACCGCGTGCCGCACGAGCGACGCGTCCGAGCGCTATCGCGACGCCCACCTCGGAGCCCTGCGCGCCGCCGCGGCCCTCGTCGCCGCCCGCACCGTGCCGTCGCCACGTTCGCGACCGCGCAGCGTGTGGCAGGTGCTGCCCGGGGTGGCCCCGGAGCTGGGGGAGTGGGCCGCCTTCTTCGCCGCCTGCTCGGCGCACCGGTCGGTCATCGACCGCGGCGGTCACATCAGCGCACGCGAGTCCGACGACCTGCTGCGCCAGGCCGAGATGTTCCTCGAGATCGTCCAGGACCTCCTCGGTGTCCCCGCGACGATCCCGCTGCCGCAGTCGATCACCCCGGTCTCGAGGAGCCGGGCGAGCGGGTGACGACCGGCATGACCACCACCATCACCAGCGGCCGCACGAGCAGCGCGGCCGGCAGCACCGAGAGCTTCGTGCACCTGCACGTCGCGTCCGGCTACTCCATGCGCTACGGCACGGCCAAGCCGCACCAGCTCGTCGAGCGTGCCGCGGCGTTCGGGCAGCCGGCGCTCGCCCTGACCGACCGCGACGGGCTCTACGGCGCCGTGAAGTTCGTCCGCTCCTGCATGGAGCACGACGTCGCGCCGGTCCTCGGCGTCGATCTCGCCCTCGGCCCCGAGCACCCCGAGCGCCAGCGCAGCCGTCCCGTGCGCACCCCGGTCCGTGGCGGCGCCCTCGTCGACCCGCGGCTCCCGCGGGTCACGGTGCTGGCCCGGGGCAGCAGCACCGGCCTCGCCCCGGGTGCCGGGTGGGCGGCGCTCTGTCGCCTCGTCACCGCCACCCACCTGCACGGCGAGCGCGGCAACCCGGTCACGTCCGCGGCCCTCGTCGCCGAGCACGCGCGCCTGCTGCCCACCCCGCCCGTCCCGTCCGCAGCGGAGGACGACCGGCCCGGCCGGTCCGAGGGCCGGGGTCGACCCGATGGACGAGGCGGACGGCATACGCCATCGGGGGCGGACGGTGGGCCGTCCCCGCTCGTCGTGCTCCTCGGGCCCGACTCCGACGTCGGTCGTGCGGTGCTCGCCAAGCGACGCGACCACGCCCGGGCGGCGMTCGAGCGCTGGGTCGCGCTGCTGCCGCGGGGCGCCGTCGTCGTCGAGGTCGTGTGCCACGGCGGGCCCGAGCACCAGCCCGGCAGCCTCGGCCAGGCCGGACGCATGCTCGCGCTCGCCCGCGAGGTCGGCGTGCCGAGCATCATCACGGCCGCGGTGCGCCACGCCGACCCGCAGGACGCCGCCATCGTCGACGTCCTCGACGCCGCCCGGCGGCTCGTCGCGCTCGACGCGCGCCACCTCGACCGCGTCACGACGGCCGGGCACCTCTCGCCGACGCCCCTCATGCACGCGCTCGCCCTCGACGTCGTCCAGGTCTCCGGCCCGGGGCTCGTCGGCGGCGGGTCGCTGGCCCGCGAGCAGGCCCGCGAGCTGCTCGCCCGCACGACGGCGCTCGCCGCCGAGTGCGTCCAGGACCCACGGGCCGACCTCGGCATCGGCTCGGTCCACCTGCCCGAGCCGGGTGTCCTCGGCATCCGGCCCGGCACCAACCCGCACCGCGTCCTCGCGCGACGGTGCCGCGAGTCCATCCCGACCCGCTACCCCGGCCGCACCGAGAGCGAGCTCGTCGCCGTCAGCGACCGTCTCGAGGACGAGCTCGGCGTCATCGAGACGCTCGGCTACGCGACGTACTTCCTCACCGTCGCCCAGGTCTGCGACCTCATCCGCGAGATGAGCGTGCGGGTCGCCGCCCGCGGGTCCGGGGCCGGGTCGCTCGTCAACTACCTCCTCGGCATCTCGGGCGTCGACCCGATGCGGCACGGGCTGCTCATGGAGCGCTTCTGCTCGCCGCTGCGGGCCGAGCTGCCCGACATCGACATCGACGTCGAGTCGGCCCGGCGCACCGAGATCTACGAGCGCATCCTCGACCACTTCGGCGGCGACCGGGTCACGTGCGTCTCGATGATGGACACCTACCGGGTGCGCCACGCGATCCGCGACGCCGGGGCCGCGCTCGGGCTCCCGCCGCCCGAGGTCGACGCCATGGCCAAGGCCTTCCCGCACATCGCCGCCCGCAACGTCCGCAACGCCCTGGCCGAGCTGCCCGAGCTCCGGGCGAGCGGCCTCGACGTGCCGCGCCTGCAGCTGATGTTCGACATCGTCGAGCGCCTCGACGGCCTGCCCCGGCACATCGCGCTGCACCCGTGCGGGGTCGTGCTGTCCGACTCCGTCCTGCTCGACCGCACCCCCGTCGAGGCGAGCTGGCTCGGCTTCCCGATGAGCCAGTTCGACAAGGACGACGTCGAGGAGATGGGGCTGCTCAAGCTCGACGTCCTCGGCATCCGGATGCAGTCCGCGATGGCGCACGCGATCGAGGAGGTCGAGCGCGTCGACGGCGACCACGTCGACCTCGACGACGAGTCGCAGGTGCCCTTCGACGACGAGCCGACCTTCGAGCTCGTCCGCTCGACAAAGACCCTCGGCTGCTTCCAGATCGAGAGCCCCGGACAACGCGAGCTCATCGGCAAGTTCGGGCCGCGCACCTTCGACGACCTCATCATCGACATCTCGCTCTTCCGGCCCGGCCCGGTCAAGAGCGACATGATCATCCCGTTCCTCAACGCGAGGCAGGGGTGGAAGGACCCGTCCTACCTCCACCCGTCGCTCGTCCCCGCGCTCGAGGAGACCGAGGGCGTCGTCGTCTTCCACGAGCAGGTGCTCATGATCGTCGCCGAGACCACCGGGGTGACCCTCGCCCAGGCCGACGAGGTGCGCCGTACGCTCGGCACGCCCGACGGGCAGAAGCGGATCGAGGCGTGGTGGCGACCGGCGGCCCGGGACCGCGGCTACGCGCCCGAGGTCGCCGACAAGATCTGGGAGGTCCTCAAGGCGTTCGCCTCGTTCGGGTTCTGCAAGGCGCACGCCGCGGCCTTCGCGCTGCCCACCTACCAGTCGGCCTGGCTCAAGACGCACCACCCGGCAGCCTTCCTCGCCGGGGTGCTCACCCACGACCCCGGGATGTACCCCAAGCGCCTCATCCTCGACGACGCCCGCACCTTCGGCATCGCGATCCTCGGGCTCGACGTCAACGTCTCGACCGGCGCCTACCGCTTCGAACGCACCGACGACGGCGGCGAGGCCATCCGGCTGTCGCTCGCCGACGTCCACGGCATCAGCGAGGCCGAGGTCGCGCAGATCGTCGCCGGACAGCCCTACTCCAGCCTCTCCGACTTCTGGCAGCGCGCCCACGTGTCGCGGCCCGTCGCCGAGAAGCTCGTGCTCGCAGGGGGATTCGACTCGTTGCACGACATCGACCTCGGTGGTCCGTCCCGTCTCGACGAGAGCGGGGCCGGGGTCGTGGGCCGGGCGCGGGGCGGCCTCGGCCGTCGTGGCCGGGTCACCCGGCGCGACCTGCTGCTCCACGTCGCCGAGCTCGACCGCTGGTCCTCCTCGCAGCGGTCGTCACGCCGCTCCTCCCATCGGGTCTCGGCCGCGAGCCGGTCGTCGGGACCGGGCTCCTCACGGGGTCGCGTCACGTCCGTCTCCGCCACGGGAGACATCCGAGCCCTCGCCGCAGCCCAGTCGCAGGGCTCCGCCGGGGCGCCCGAGCAGATCGCGACCCAGCTGACGCTCGACCTCGGCGACACGCCGCGGCTCTCCGCGACGAGCGGCCTGCCGGAGATGACCGGCCCGGAGCGGGTCCGGGCCGAGCTCGAGGTGCTCGGCCTCGACGCGAGCGGTCACGTCGTCGACTTCTACGGCCCGCTGCTCGACGCGCTCGGCGTGACCCGGGCGCGCGACCTGCTCTCCGGGCGCAGCGGCCGCGAGGTCCTCGTCGCCGGGGTCAAGGTCGCCACCCAGACCCCGCCGATCCGCACCGGGCGCCGCGTCGTCTTCCTCACGCTCGACGACGCCACCGGCCCGGCCGACCTCACCTTCTTCGAGGACGTCCAGGGCCCGTATGCCGCCACCGTCTTCCACTCGTGGCTGCTGCTCTGCCGAGGGGTCGTGCGGCGCACCGGTCCACGCGGCGTCTCGATCCGGGCGACCGGCGCGTGGGAGCTCTCGGGCCTGCAGGACGCGTGGACGTCCGGGGGCATCACCGCCGTCCGCGACGCGCTCGAGGCCGCCGACCGGTCGGCGTGGGAGCGCGCCACCGCGCTCGCCGGACCCGATGGGGCACGGGCCGGCGTCGGCGAGGGGCCGGACGGCCGGCGGGTGCTCGTCCACGCCTCGGGGTTCAAGCAGTCGCCGTACGCCGACATCAAGCCGGCGGGCGACGACGTCCGGGGACCGCGCGGCACGAGCGGGCTCGTGCCCACCGAGACGGTGGGCGGCCCGCCACGCAAGCTGTGGCACGCGAGTCCGGGAAGCTCGGGGCACTAGGGTGATGACGCACACGAACCACACGCGGCACCACGCGTACCACGTTCCCAGACGGAGGATCCCGTGCCCGACGAGCAGCGCCCCCAGCGACGTGGAGGGGTCCGGCCGTCGGCCGTCGTCTCGGCCGTGGGACACCTCGCCGACGAGTGCTCGCAGCGCCTCGGCCGGCCGCTCGAGGTGCTCGACCTCGGTGGCGGCACCGGTGGTGTCGCCGTCCCGCTCGCCGAGGCCGGTCACCACGTCACCGTCGTCGACCCCAGCCCCGACGCCCTCGCCTCGCTCGGTCGCCGGGCCCGCGAGGCCGGCATCGTCGACCGCATCACGGCCGTCCAGGGCGACGGCGACTCCCTCGGCTCCGTCCTGGCCGGGCGCCACGTCGACCTCGCCTGCTGCCACGGCACGCTCGAGTTCGTCGACGACCCCGCGGCGACGCTCCACGCCATCGCGCAGGCGCTGGGTGCCGGCGGCGTCCTGTCCCTGCTCGTCTCCGGCCGGCTGTCCGTCGTCTTCGCCAAGGCCATCGCCGGTGAGTTCGGCCAGGCCCGTGCGGCCCTCGTCGACCCCTCCGGTCGCTGGGGGAGCACCGACCCGCTGCCGCGCCGCTTCGACGTCGAGCAGCTCGAGACGCTCCTCGCCGACGCCGGCTTCACCGACGTCCGGGTGCGTGGCACCAACATCCTCGGCCACCTCGTCCCGGCCTCGCTCATCGACTCCGAGGCCGACCGCGTCGCCTTGGCCGAGCTCGACGAGCTGCTCGTCACCGGTCCGGGGCGCGAGTTCCTCCGGACCCTCGGCAATGCCCTCCACGTCGTCGCGCGCCGCGACTGACCGCGCCCTCGTGAGCGCGTCGACCCGTCCGACGGGCCGACGATGAGCCGCCGCCAGTTCACCGCGCCGACCCGGGCCGGCTCCGAGCCACCCGACGACACCGGCTGCACCGTCCTGCACGTCGACATGGACGCCTTCTACGCGTCCGCCTCGCTCATCTCGCGGCCTGAGCTGCGGGGGAGACCCGTCATCATCGGCGGCGCGAGCGGGCGGTCCGTGGTGCTCTCGGCCACCTACGAGGCGCGGGCCTTCGGGGTCACCTCGGCGATGCCGATGGCCCGGGCCCAGCGGCTGTGCCCGCAGGCAGTCATCATCGAGCCCGACCACCGCCGCTACGCCGCCATCTCCGAGGCCGTCATGGCGACCTTCGCGACGATCACCGACAGCGTCGAGCCCCTCTCGCTCGACGAGGCCTTCCTCGACGTCTCCGGGGCCGTGCGCCGTCTGGGCCGTCCGACCCAGATCGCCGAGCAGCTGCGCGACACGATCGCCGACGAGCAGGGCATCACGTGCTCCGTGGGGGTGGCCTCGACGAAGTTCGTCGCCAAGCTCGCCTCCAACCTCGCCAAGCCCGACGGGCTCATCGTCGTGCCGCGCGAGGAGGTCGTCTCGTTCCTGCACCAGCTGCCCGTCGGCGCGATCTGGGGCGTCGGCGACAAGACCGAGGAGCACCTGCACCGCCTCGGCCTGCGCACCGTCGCCGACCTCGCGCACACGCCCGTCGAGACCCTCCAGCGGGCCCTCGGCGACGTCTCCGGCCGGAGCCTGCACGACCTCGCGTGGGGTCGTGACCCCCGGTCCGTCGTGCCGGAGCGACGCGAGAAGTCGATCGGTGCCGACGAGACCTTCGCGCACGACATCGACGACCCCGTCCGCATCCACCGCGAGCTGCTGCGCCTCGCCGACCGCACCGCGGCCCGGGCCCGGTCCGCCGGCATGACGGGGCGCACCGTGTCGATCAAGGTCCGCTTCGCCGACTTCACGACGATCACCCGCGCCAAGACGCTGCGCCACCACACCGACGTGTCACGCGACATCTTCGCGACGGCCCGCGAGCTCTACGACCGCCTCGGCCTCCAACGCGCCCGCATCCGGCTCGTCGGGGTCCGCCTCGAGGGGCTCGTCCCGTCGGCCGTCGCCCCCATCCAGGCCACCCTCGACGAGCCCGAGCACGGGTGGCGCGAGGCCGACCGCGCGGTCGACCGCGCGAGCGCCAGATTCGGAGCCGGGTCGGTGCGTCCGGCGTCACTCATGCCCGAGCGACCCTCGGGTTCCCAACGCGCTCGGCGAGACCTATCCTGAGGGAAAGAAGTCCGCGTCGGCCGTTTCCGACATACGATTCGGGCACAGTCGATTTCGCACCAGGGAGGTGCCCGGTGGCGCTCTCGGAACACGAGGAAGCACTTCTCCAGCAGATGGAGGAAGCCCTCTACGCCGAAGACCCTCGATTCGCCTCGCGGATCGAGAAGACGAAGTCGCGCGGTCTCGGCCGTGGACGCCTCGTCGCCGGCGTGGTGGCCGCGGTCGTCGGCCTCGCCCTGGTCGTCTTCTCGGCGATGAGCAGCAGCATCTGGCTCGGTGCGGTCGGCTTCGCCATCATGGTCGCGGGCATCGTCTACGCGATCACCCCGTCGAAGACGAAGCTCGCAGCCGTCGCCAGCGACGGCACCACCAAGCCGCGGGCCGGCGGCAAGGCCAAGGCCGCCTCAGCCAAGCAGGGCACCTTCATGGAGCGCCTCGAGGAGCGGTGGGAGAAGCGCCGCCGCGACCAGTGGTGACGCGCCGCTGACCGGCTCCACACCCACGAACGCAGACAGGACCCCGACGGAGACCGTCGGGGTCCTTCACCTGTCCAGACCGTGTCTGACGAGAGCCTCGCGGGTCAGGGGCGCGTGGCGTAGACGCCGAGAGCCCACGTCGCGATCATCGCGAACGCCGTGACCAGCTCGATGCCGATGTTGAGGGCCACCGCGCGGATGGCCTGGGTCGTCGCGTGCCAGGCCGGTGCATGCCCCCGGTGCTTGGCCAGCTCGAGGACGTAGATCGTCAGGACGAACCCGAGGGGCCCGCCCACGACGGGCACGACGAAGAAGCCCACCACGGCGACGACCAGCGCCACCGCGACGATGACCCCGTCGACGCCCGCGGTCTTCATCCGCCGCCCGGGGACGAGGTACTGCGCGACGAGGCCCACGGCATACAACAGGGTCGCGATGCCGAAGACGAGCCAACCCGGCCCGTCCTGACGTTCGAACGCCCACACGAGCGTCGCACCCCAGACCAGCAGCAGCCCCGGCAGCACCGGCACGATGATGCCGACGGTGCCCACGATCATCGCGAGCAGAACGAGGACGTTCGTCGCAGTGATCACGGGGCAGCCGTCGGCGGCGTGCGGATCAGGATGGGGTCAGGAGGGGCCGGGTCGGAGATCGCCTCTGGACTCAGTGTTCGTCCACGGGAGCAGATCCCGGGACCTCGGTGAGTCGTTCCGTCTCGTCGCGGATGTCGAGAGCCTTGTCCTTCAGCGCCGGGAGGTGCTCCCGTCCGTGGTGCGCGCAGAAGAGCAGCTCTCCGCCGGAAACGAGGCGGGCGCGGATGTAGGCCTGAGCCCCACATCGGTCGCAGCGGTCAGCAGCAGTCAGTTCGGGTGCCAGTGCTGTCGTCATCGTATTTCGCCTCTTTCCTCCCTCGGGGGTCCCCCGGAGGGAAACCCTGCCATGTACCTACGACGCCCGATCGGTCCATCCGGTGGACCTCTCGCGCCTCGTGGACGTTCCAACAGTGAATCACGTCGAAACCTTCCCGATGGTGAGGCTCGGTCAGTGAGACGCCCGCCGGAGCAACATCGTTACGTGTCAGTGATTCGCCGCGCCGCCCAGATACGGATTGGAACGCGTCTCCCGACAGGGCTCGCGGGGCTGCCGGGGCTGGTGACCGACTCGTCCGTGAGGTCCGTCACCCGGGGGAGCCGCGAGCCTCCCGAGGGCGGTCGGTGGCGGTGGCTAGGCTTCCCCTGCCAGCCCTCCACAGCCCGACCGCTGGCCGCACACCGACGGAAAGAGAACGACACACCGTGGCCTCCGCCTCACGACCCGCTCCCTCCGGCAACGGCGACTACACCGCCCGCCACCTCCAGGTCCTCGAGGGCCTCGAGGCCGTGCGCAAGCGCCCCRGCATGTACATCGGCTCGACCGACCAGCGCGGCCTCATGCACTGCCTCTGGGAGATCATCGACAACGCGGTCGACGAGGCACTGGCCGGCGTGTGCACCGACATCGAGGTCATCCTCAGCGGCGACGGGTCCATCGAGGTCCGTGACAACGGTCGCGGCATCCCCGTCGACATCGAGCCCCGCACCGGACTGTCCGGTGTCGAGGTCGTCTTCACCAAGCTGCACGCGGGTGGCAAGTTCGGTGGCGCGTCGTATGCCGCCACCGGTGGTCTCCACGGGGTCGGCGCCTCCGTCGTCAACGCCCTGTCCGCGCGGCTCGACGTCGCGGTCGACCGCGGCAGCAAGACGTACGGCATGAGCTTCCGGCGCGGCGAGCCCGGCACGTTCGCCGACCGCACGGCGGTCCACTCGCCCGACTCGGAGTTCACGCCCTACGAGAAGAAGAGCGCGCTGCCCGTCGTCGGCAAGGCCAAGCGGGGCGTCACCGGCTCGCGCGTGCGCTTCTGGCCCGACCGGCAGATCTTCCTCAAGGACGCCGAGCTCGACTACGACGCCATCCTCGGACGCGCCCGCCAGACCTCCTTCCTCGTCCCCGGCCTGCGCCTGGTCATCCGCGACGAGCGACGCCTCAAGGGCACGCCCGGCGAGGAGGGCACCGTCGAGGAGGTCTTCCAGCACGACGGCGGCATCACCGACTTCGTCGAGTTCCTCGCGCCCGACACCCCCATCACCGACGTGTGGCGCCTCGAGGGCTCCGGCACGTTCACCGAGACCGTCCCGGTCCTCGACGTCAACGGCCACATGACCCCGACCGAGCTCGAGCGCGAGTGCGGTGTCGAGGTCGCCCTGCGCTGGGGCCAGGGCTACGACACGAAGGTCCAGTCCTTCGTCAACATCATCACCACGCCCAAGGGCGGCACCCACGTCACCGGCTTCGAGCAGTCCATCGTCAAGGTGTTCCGCAAGCAGCTCGAGGTCAACGCCCGTCGCCTCAAGGTCGGCAACGACAAGCCCGAGAAGGACGACATCCTCGCGGGCATGACCGCCGTCGTCACGGTGCGCCTCGCCGAGCCGCAGTTCGAGGGTCAGACCAAGGAGGTCCTCGGCACCAACGCCGTGCGCGCCATCGTGGCCAAGGTCGTCGAGACGGAGCTGACCGACCGCCTCACGTCGACCAAGCGCGGCGACAAGGCGCAGGCGGCCCTGCTCCTCGAGAAGGTCGTCTCCGAGATGAAGTCGCGCATCAGCGCCCGGCTGCACAAGGAGACCCAGCGGCGCAAGAACGCCCTCGAGAGCTCGACGCTGCCGTCGAAGCTGCGCGACTGCCGCACCACCGACGTCGAGCGGTCCGAGCTGTTCATCGTCGAGGGCGACTCGGCCATGGGCACGGCCAAGGAGGCCCGCAACTCCGAGTTCCAGGCGCTGCTGCCGATCCGGGGCAAGATCCTCAACGTCCAGAAGGCGTCGGTCTCCGACATGCTCAAGAACGCCGAGTGCGCCTCGATCATCCAGGTGATCGGCGCCGGCTCGGGTCGCAGCTTCGACCTCGGCGCGGCGCGCTACGGCAAGGTCATCATCATGACCGACGCCGACGTCGACGGCGCCCACATCCGCACGCTGCTGCTGACGCTCTTCTTCCGCTACATGCGTCCGCTCGTCGACGCCGGTCGCGTCTACGCCGCCATGCCGCCGCTGCATCGGCTCGAGGTCATCAACGCCGGCGCCAAGAAGAACGAGCTCATCTACACCTTCAACGAGCCGGAGATGCGCCGCACGCTGGCCCGCCTCGAGAAGTCGGGCAAGAAGATCAAGCAGCCGATGCAGCGCTACAAGGGTCTCGGCGAGATGGACGCCGACCAGCTCGCCGACACGACGATGGACCCGCGTCACCGCACGCTGCGCAAGGTGACGATGCGTGACCTCGAGGCCGCCGAGCGCGTCTTCGAGCTGCTCATGGGCAACGAGGTCGCACCGCGCAAGGACTTCATCATCGAGTCCGCGGCCGAGGTCGACCGCGAGCGGATCGACGCCTGAGCGCAGCGATCCAGGCCCCCGACGTGTCCGTGGGGTGACGGGACCACCGGCGCGGCACAGCATGCCGTGCTTACGATGTGTCCCTGCCGGCGCGACTCCCTCCGCCGGTACGCGTCGAGAAGGGGAATCGATGGTGGGCAACGTCAACGCCGAGGAGTCGGTCGCCGACGAACGGTCCGGCGCGCTCGACGCGCTCGACGAGCCGGGCGCGCAGCCCGACACGGGTCAGGGCGCCCCGTCGGACGAGGTCGACGGCACGAGCTTCACCGTCGCGCTCCCGAGCCCGGCCGCACCGGACGACGCTGCCGTCCCCGACGAGCCGGACCAGCTCTCGGGCTCGCCCGACGCCCCCGACGAGGACGTCGCCGTGGCCGGCATCGACATCGCTCCCGACCGCACCGCACCGGGACCGACGCGCTACCTCACGCCCGACGAGCTGCACTGGGCCGCCGAGACGATCGAGGCCATCTCGACGGCCTTCGCCTCGAAGGTGGTCGGCCAGGCACGTCTGCAGGAGACCCTGCTCATCGCCCTGATGACTGGCGGCCACGTCCTCCTCGAGAGCGTGCCCGGGCTGGCCAAGACGACCGCGGCGCAGACGATCGCGCAGGCGGTGGGCGGGTCGTTCCACCGCATCCAGTGCACCCCGGACCTGCTGCCGAGCGACATCGTCGGCACGCAGGTCTACAACCAGCACTCCGGCACGTTCGAGACCCAGCTCGGTCCCGTCCACGCCAACTTCGTCCTCCTCGACGAGATCAACCGCAGCAGCGCCAAGACGCAGTCGGCGATGCTCGAGGCGATGCAGGAGCGCCAGACCTCCATCGGTGACCGCAGCTACGCGCTGCCCGACCCGTTCCTCGTCCTCGCCACCCAGAACCCCATCGAGCAGGAGGGCACCTACCCGCTGCCCGAGGCGCAGATGGACCGCTTCATGCTCAAGGACGTCCTCGACTACCCGTCGCCGGCGGAGGAGGCCGAGGTGCTGCGGCGCATCGACTCCGGCATCTTCCTCACGGCGTCCGAGCCGGTCGTGTCCGTCGCCGACGTCAAGCGGCTGCAGGGGCTCGTCGGCCGGGTCTACATCGACCCGGCGATCGTCAACTACGTCGTCGGCATCGGCTACGTCACGCGGCACCCGCGCGACTACATCGAGCCGCGCCTCGCCGGCTACGTCGACTTCGGGGCGAGCCCGCGGGCGAGCATCGCCTTCACGAGTGCGGCGCGGGCCCGCGCCCTCGTCGACGGCCGCAACCACGTCGTCCCCGACGACGTCAAGGCGCTGACGCACCGGGTGCTGCGGCACCGCGTCACGCTCGGCTTCGAGGCGGCTGCCGACGAGGTCGCCGTCGAGAGCATCATCGACGCGATGGTCAACGGGATCCGCACCCCCTGACCGGGGAGCCGGACGACGGACGCGACATGACGACGACGCTGCTGACGAGGGTGAAGAGCAAGCTCTTCGTCCACGCGCGCCGCAAGTCACGCAGCCTCCTCGAGGGGGAGTACGCCTCCGTCTTCCACGGTCGCAGCCTCGACTACGACGACCTGCGCGACTACGTCCCGGGCGACGAGGTGCGCGACATCGACTGGCGGGCCACCGCCCGCAGCCAGTCGCCGCTCGTCAAGCGCTACGTCGCGACGCGCAAGCAGAACCTCATGCTCGTCATCGACACCGGCCGTGGGATGGCGGCCACGACCCGCAGCGGTGAGCCGAAGAAGTCGGTGGCCATCGCGGCGGCCGGCCTCGTCGGCTACCTCGCGCAGCGCCACGGAGACCTCGTCGGGCTCGTCCGCGGCACCGCCGGCTCGACGGTCGCGCACGACCTGCGCGGCTCCGAGGCGYACCTCGAGCTGTTGCTGCGCGCCGTCGACGCGGCGACCGTCCTCGACGGCGACCAGAGCAACCTCGCGACGCAGCTGCGCTGGATCGTCCGCAACGTCCGCCGCCGCCTCGTGCTGCTCGTCGTCGCCGACGACAAGGAGCTCGACCCGGCGCTCGACGAGCTGCTGCGCCGTCTCCACGTCCAGCACGAGATCCTCTGGATCACCGTCGAGGACGCCGACCCCACGGCCATCGAGGGGGACCGGACGGCATACGACGTCGCCGACACGTACACGCTGCCGACGCTGGTGCGGCTCGACCCGCGGGTGCGCGCAGCGTATGCCGCCTCGGTCGCCGAGCGCGTGCAGCGCACGACCGAGCTGCTCGACCGCCGCGGGATCAACCATGCCCGTCTCGGGTCGTCCGACGAGGTCGTCGCGACGGTCTTCGCCCTGCTCGAGAGGCAGCGTCGTGCGCGCCGCTGACGCCCCACCGCCGGGCTTCTACGCTCCCGACCCGTATGCCGCGACGTGGCTCTGGATCGGGGTCGGCGCGCTCGTGCTCGTCGCCGCCTGGTACGTCTGGGTGTGGTGGTCGACGCGCGAGAAGAAGGTCGTCGTCCCGCCACGCATCACGTCGGACCGGCTCTCACGCCTGCGCGCCGACTACACCCGGCAGATCGACCTCGTGCTCGACCGGGCCGCGGCCGGCGAGATCAGCCAGCGCCGGGCGCACCAGCAGCTCAGCGTCCTCGTGCGCCACTTCGTCCAGGAGGTGTCGGGGATCCACGCCCCGACGATGACGCTCACCGAGCTCAACGCGACGGGATCCCGGCTGACCCCGGTCTCGGAGGTCGTCGGATCGCTCTATCCCGGTGAGTTCGGCCCGCGTGAGACGGCGACCCTCGTCGGGGCGGGCACCGTCGCCAAGCAGGTGGTGGCGCGATGGAGCTGAACGGCCTCGACCTCAAGTGGCCGGGCGTGCTCAGCCTGGGGACGCTCCTCGCGGCCCTGCTCGCGTATGCCGTCTACCGGCTCATGTCCCGCCGGCAGGCACGTGCGTCGGCGGCGGTCGCCAACTCGAGCGCGCTGACCGAGCTGCCGGAGTACCGCCGGGCGCTGCGCCTGCACCGGATCCGGATGGCCGTGCTCGTGTCCAGCGCCGTGCTCCTCGGCGGGGCGGCCCTCGTGGGCGCAGCCCGACCGCTCGACACCACCATCGACAAGCCCCAGACCCGCAGCCGCGACATCATGCTGTGCCTCGACATCTCCGGCTCGATGGCCGCCTACGACGCGACCCTCGTGTCGACGTTCAAGACGCTCGTCTCGAGCTTCGAGGGCGAGCGGATCGGGCTCGTCATCTTCAACTCGTCGGCCGCCACGGTCTTCCCGCTCACCGACGACTACGACTTCATCAACGGGGAGCTCGACTCCGCGGGACGTGCGCTGACGGGCGACCCGGAGTACGACTCCTTCTTCGCCGGCACCTTCAACGGCCGCGGCACCTCGTTGATCGGCGATGGGCTCGCGACCTGCGTCTCCAGCTTCGACAAGGTCGACGTCCAGCGCGCCCGCTCGGTCGTCTTCGCCACCGACAACCACCTCGCCGGGCGGCCGATCATCGACGTCGACGAGGCCGGTGCGCTGGCCAAGGCCAAGGGCGTCCGCGTCTACGGGCTCAACCCGGAGGAGGACGGGGCCGACCAGGAGGCGGTGGAGATGCGCGACATCGTCACCGGCACCGGCGGACGCTACTTCGCGATGAGCGACCAGGCGGCCATCAAGGGCATCGTCGACGCGGTCCAGGCCCAGGAGGCGACGCTCATCGACGCCGCCTCCCGCGCCCTCTACTCCGACAACCCGACGCTGCCGATCACGCTCGCCGGGATCGGGCTCATCGGCGTCATCGGTGCGAGTCGGAGGTGGGCGTCGTGACTCTCCTGCCCGTCGCCCCGTGGCCCGTGCTGCTCGTCCTCGCGGTCGGGGCGCTCGCCGCCGTGTGGTGGAACCCGTCGTCGCGCTCGGTGCCGGGGGAGTCGCGGGCGACGCACTGGCGCCTCACGGGTGCCGTCGTGCTCCTCGGGGTCGCCGCGCTGCGTCCGGCCGTTGCGGGTGAACAGGTCGACACCACCGCCGCCAACCTCAACGTCTACTTCGTCGTCGACACGACGAGCAGCATCATCGCCGAGGACTACGGCGACGGTCGCCCGCGCATCGACGGCGTCTCCTCGGACATCTCCGCCATCGCGAAGGCTCTTCCGGGTGCCCGCTACTCGGTCGTGACGTTCGACCAGGACGCTCGGGTGCGGCTGCCGCTGACGACCGACACGACGGCCCTCGACGCGGCTGTCGAGACGTTGCTCCCGGAGTCCTACGAGGTCTCCAGAGGCACGTCCGTCAGCGAGGCGAACGACCGCCTCAAGACGCTGCTCCAGCAGGCCGACGCGCGCACTCCCGAGCGCGGGCGGGTCGTCTTCTACTTCGGCGACGGCGAGCAGACGGCGCAGGACCCTCCGGCGCCCTTCGACATCGACAAGCGGCTCATCAACGGTGGAGCCGTCCTCGGCTACGGCACCACCGAGGGCGGCCGGATGAAGGCCACGCGGTCGCGTTTCGACACGACACGCGACTACATCAAGGACCCCGCGACCGGTGAGGACGCCCGCTCCGTCGTCAGCGAGGACACGCTGCGCACGATCGGCGACCAGCTCGGCCTGAGCTACGTGCACCGCGAGGCGGGCGACGCGATCGGCCCCGCCGTGGCCGGCATCGACCTCGAGCGCTTCGGCACGAGCGAGCAGATCGAGAAGCAGAAGGTCATCGCCCGCCGCGAGCTCTACTGGCCGCTGCTGCTCGGTGTGGCCGGGATCGCCGCGTGGGAGGTCGGCGCCGGCATCACGGCGCTCGCCCAGACCCGCCGCCGGAGGGAGACGCGCCCATGACGATCCTCGACGAGCGACCGGCACGCGCGGACAAGGTCCCCGCGGAGGGCGTACGCCGCCGGTTCCGCCTGCGCCGACGTGACCGTCGCCCACTCCCGCCGCACCTGCGTCGGCGACGCCGGCGGCTGCTGCTCGCGTCCGCTCCCGTCGTCGTCCTGCTCGTCCTCGTGGCGCTCAGGCTCATCTCGCTCAACCTCGTGCATGCACAGACGCTCGACGCCTACGAGGCCGGCGACAAGCCGCGCACCCTGACCTGGGGCGAGCGGCAGGGGTGGGTGAACGTCGTCGAGCAGTTCCGGTCGCCCTTCGCGATCGGGGACGCCCACGTCCTCTCGGGGCACTTCGAGCTGGCGCGTCCGTGGTTCGAGCAGGCCTTCGAGCAGGTCCCCAAGGGCGGGATCGACGACTGCAAGGTGCGCGTCAACCTCGGCCTGACCTACGAGGCCCTGGGCGACGCTGCGAAGGCGCGCGAGCGCACCGACGAGTGGAAGCAGTACTACGACAAGGGCATCACGATCACGAAGGAGAGGCCCCGGCTCTGCGATGCGCCCGAAGGCGGCCAGACCGGCGAGCAGCTCCAGCAGGCGCAGCAGCGGATGGAGCAGAAGAACTCCGACGCACCCCCTGACCAGCAGCCCCCCGACAACCCGCAGCAGCAGCCGGGGCCGGGTCAGCAGCCCGCACCCACGCCCGACCCCGGGAACACCCCGAGCCAGGAGGAGCAGGACTACCTCCAGGAGCAGCAGCGGCAGAACACCATCGAGCGCAACCAGCAACAGCAGCAGGGCAACGACGACACCGTGCCCGGCGACGGGTCGCAGACCGTCCCCAAGCCCTGGTGAGCGATCCCGTCCCGATGCGTGGTTAGAACCACGCCTCGACGATCGTCGCTCGGTGCTCGTGCACCTCGACCGCCTTCTTGCCGCAGGACTCGGGGCGCGTGCGACCGGCGGGCTCGCGCGTCACGCGAACGTGCCAGCGGCGCCCGTCGGCGTGGGTGACGGTGACGTCCCAGCCGTCGTCGACCGCCTCGGGGGCGTCGGCCCACAGCGCGGCGAGGCGGGTCTCGCCCGTCTCGGCGCGGACGTGGGACTCGGCGCACTGCGACGGACCGGCGAGGCCAGAGCGGCCTCGGTCGTGAAGCGGGCCGAGCAGCTCGGCAGGCAGGTGCCCGGACTCGCTCGCTCCGAGGAGCCACTCCGACGCCCGCTCGTCGAGGCGCGCGAAGGTCTGTCCCCACGGCAGGAGGACGGCAGTCGGCGCGAAGCGGTGACCACCGGTGTGCGACACCTCCCACGCCCGGCCGGGGGCGACCCGCGCGGCGTGGGCGGCGAGCGGGCGTCCTCGGACGGCGCAGCATACGTCGCGACGACCGTTGGTGCACACGAGCAGCGTGGGCTCAGCGGGGCGTGAGCCGAGGAGCGAGGCCTGCACGAGGGCGCGGCTGCCGCGGGCGAGGGCGCCCCAGTCGAGTCCCAGCAGGTCGCCGACGTGGTCGACCTCGGCGACGAGCAGCCAGGCGTCCTCGGGACGCGCACCGGCGTGCGCGACGAACACGTGGCGGGGGCCGTCGTTGGCCGGATGGCCGCCCGGGCGTCGGATGAGCATGAAGCGCCCACCTGCCCGGCTCGTGCGGCCCTCGAGCTCGGCGCCGAGCTCTCGGTCGAGATGCGACTCGCGTGCCGCGTCGCGGCCCCACGGGCCGGGCTGCTCGACGATGACGAAGAAGCGCGCCGTGGCCGCCGTGCCGTAGGCGCTCGTGCCGTCGTGGTCCCAGAGGACCGAGCACGCGTCGGAGGCCGGGGTGCCGTATCCGGTCGTCGCGGGGTGCTCGGCGTGCTCGGGTTCGGCGTGCTCGGGTTCGGCGTGCTCGGTCGACAGCGTTGTCTTCGGCGCCTCAGCCGAGCCGGCCGAGCCGGCCGAGCCGGCCGACTCGGCCGACGTCGGGGGGTCCGCGTCGGGCGCGGGCGCTCCGGAGATCGCGTCGACGACCGACGTCACCTTTGCGGACGCGGCGGCCGTGGCTGCAGCCGCGGCCGCCGCAGCGCGGCGGGCGGCCTTGCCGCCGGGAGGCGGGGTCACGCGTCGCCGCCGTCGGACGGGGCGTCGCCATCGCCGAGGGCATCCTCGGTGACCGCGAACCCCGACTCCACGTCGGTGGACTGGGAGGTGGCGGGTGGGGCCGCGACGTGCGCGATGACCGCGGCCGTCGGGACCCCCGAGCCGTCGCGGCGACCGTCGGCGGGCGGCAGCTCGATGGCGACGCCGTTGGCGGCGGCGGCCCGGGCCGGGGTGTTGCCGGCGAAGGCGAGCACGAGCGTGTCCTCACCCTTGAGGAAGCGGTGGCAGCGAACGCCACCGGTCGCGCGTCCCTTCGGGGGGTACTCGGCATACGGCGTCACCTTGAGCGACCCGCCCTCGGTGCCGGGCAGCGCACCCGACGAGCCGGACGACGTGACGACGACACCCTCGCGGGCGGGGTCGGCGACGCCGAAGAAGGCGACTCGGGCGCCGGCGGCGAGCTTGATGCCTGCCATGCCGCCGGCCGAGCGGCCTTGTGGGCGAACGGACTTCGCCGCAAAACGCAGCAGCTGTGCGTCGGTCGTGACGAAGACGAGGTCGAGGTCCTCACGGTCGGCGACCGCGGCTCCGACGACGCGGTCGCCGTCCTTGAGGCTGATGACGTCCCAGTCGTTGCTCTTGGGTGCCTCGGACGTGACCCGCTTGACGACACCGGCCGCCGTGCCGACGGCGAAGACCGGTGCGTCGGCACCGATCGGCACGATCGTCACCGGCTCCTCGCCCTTGCCGAGGTCGACATACGCCGCGAGAGGCGCGCCGCCCGACAGGGTGGGGGAGCCGTTGGTCGGCGGCAGGGTCGGCAGGTCGAGCGCCGAGAGGCGCACCATCCGGCCGGCGCTCGTCACGAGCCCGAACTCGCCGCGTGCGGTCGTGCGGACGGCGCCGATGACGACGTCGTGCTTCGAGCGTGAGCCCTCGGCGGTGACCGGCTCGGCCGTGCCGGTGCGGGCCAGCAGGCCGGTCGAGCTCAGCAGGACCCAGCACGGGTCGTCGGCGATCTCGAGCGGCGAGGCGGCCGTCGCGGTCGCGCTGGCACCCGAGCTCTCGAGGAGCACCGTGCGACGCGGGGTGCCGTGCGCCTTGGCGACGTCGGCGAGCTCGGTCGACACGAGCTTGAGCAGCAGCTTCTCGTTGTCGAGCAGGGCGCGCAGCTCCTCGATGGCGCGCTCGAGCTCGGTCTTCTCGTTCTCGAGCTCGATGCGCGAGAACTTCGTGAGCCGGCGCAGCTGGAGGTCGAGGATGTACGTCGCCTGGGCCTCGGAGAGGTCGAAGACGTCCATGAGCCGCGCGCGGGCGGTGCCGGCGTCGTCGGAGCCGCGGATGACCTGGATGACCTCGTCGATGTCGACGATGGCGATGAGCAGTCCCTCGACGAGGTGCAGCCGCTCCTCGCGCTTGGCCAGGCGGTGGGCGGTGCGTCGGCGCACGACGTCGGTGCGGAAGTCGACGTAGACCTTGAGGAGGTCCTTGAGGCCCATGGTGCGCGGTTGGCCCTCGACGAGCGCAACGTTGTTGATGCCGAAGTTCTCCTCCATCGGCGTCAGCTTGTAGAGCTGCTCGAGGACGGCGTCGGGGTTGAAGCCGTTCTTGATCTCGATGACGAGGCGCAGGCCGTGCTGTCGGTCCGAGAGGTCCTTGAGGTCGGCGATGCCCTGCAGCTTCTTGCCCTGGACGAGGTCCTTGACCTTGTCGATGACCTTCTCTGGTCCGACGAGGTAGGGCAGCTCGGTGACGACGATGCCCTTGCGCCGCGGCGTGATCGACTCGATGCGTGCCGTCGCCCGGGTGCGGAAGCTGCCACGTCCGGTGAGGTAGGCGTCGCGGATGCCCTCGAGGCCGACGATCTTGCCGCCGCAGGGCAGGTCGGGCCCCGGGACGAACTTCATGAGGTCCTCGAGCGAGCACGTCGGGTTGGCGATGAGGTGCCGCGCGGCGCCGATGACCTCGACGAGGTTGTGCGGGGGCATGTTCGTGGCCATGCCCACCGCGATGCCGGCCGCGCCGTTGACGAGGAGGTTGGGGTATGCCGCGGGCATCACCCCGGGCTGGAGCTGGGTGTCGTCGTAGTTCGGGACGAAGTCGACGGTGTCCTCGTCGAGGCCCGCGACCATGAGCAGCGCGGCGTTGGCCATGCGCGCCTCGGTGTAGCGGGCCGCGGCCGGACCGTCGTCGAGCGAGCCGAAGTTGCCGTGACCGTCGATCAGGGGCAGGCGCAGGGTGAACGGCTGCGCCATGCGCACGAGGGCGTCGTAGATCGCCTGGTCGCCGTGCGGGTGGTACTTGCCCATCACCTCGCCGACGACGCGCTGGCTCTTGACGTGGCCGCGGTCGGGACGCAGCCCGAGCTCATTGGCCCCGTAGAGGATGCGTCGCTGGACGGGCTTGAGCCCATCCCGGGCGTCGGGCAGCGCCCGGCTGTAGATGACGCTGTAGGAGTACTCGAGGAAGGCGTTCTGCATCTCCTCCTCGACGTCGATGCCGACGATCTTCTCCTCGAAGTCCTCCGGTGGAGGCGGGGGGGTCTTTCCACGGGCCATGCCGGGTGGTGCTCCTTGCCGCTAGCGGGTGAACACCCCATCTTCGCGCAGGGTGATCACGGGTTCTCACCTGCCACGCCGAAACGGCCCCAGTGGGCCACGTCGCGACCGGTGCGCCGGTGCCGTCGGAGGCTCGGGCTCCTGGGTCCCGGGACGGCATACCCGATCGACACGACGCCCACGATGCTGCGCGTCCAGGGGATGCCGAACGCCTCGTGGACGGCGGCGTGGCGTTCCGGCGGCACCCCGAAGAAGAGGCTGCCGAGGCCCTCGTCGGTGGCGGTGAGCAGGATGAGGAGCGAGGCCATGCCCGTGTCGACGTCCCAGTAGGGTACGGGCCAGCGCGCCTCGTCCCGGTCGGTCCAGCCCTTGTCGGGCGCCGCGTAGCGGTCGAGGTAGGCGTCCTTGTGCGAGAGGCACAGCACGAGCACCGGAGCGGTGCGTATGCCGTCGAGCCAGGGGTCGCTCGCCGCGCCGGGCTCCGTCGTGGCCGCCCAGAAGGCGTCCCGCTCGGGCGGTGTCGTCAGCACGACGAAGTCCCAGCCCTGGCTGAACCCGGCACTGGGGGAGCGCACCGCGTTGGCGAGGCAGCGCTCCACGACCTCGCGCGGGACCTCCCGGTCGGGGTCGTAGCGACGGACCATGCGTCGGGAGCGGACGACGTCGGTGAACTCCATGCGACCACACTCCCATCTCCCGGGGCCGCGCAGCCCGACGTGACACGATGAGGGCATGGAGGGTGGCGAGCTCAGCGACGACACCGGTGCGATCGAGCGGGTCTCGGCGCAGGCCACGGGTGCCCCCGTCGAGTGGGAGGCGGACGTCGTGCTCCGGGACGGCACCGTGGCGCACGTCCGGCCGATCGCGCCCGACGACGCCGACGGCATCCGCCACTTCCACAGCCTCCAGTCGGAGGAGTCGATCTACCTGCGCTTCTTCGCCCCGCTGCGCGAGCTGAGCGCCCGCGACCTCCACCGCTTCACGCACGTCGACCACCACGACCGGGTCGCCCTCGTCGCGACGCTCGACGGCGAGATCATCGGCATCGGCCGCTACGACCGCATCGACCCGACGTCGGCCGAGGTCGCCTTCAACATCTCGGACCACTACCAGGGCAAGGGCATCGGCTCGGTCATGCTCGAGCACCTCGCCGCCATCGCGCAGGAGATGGGCATCAACCGGTTCGTCGCCGAGGTGCTGCCGCAGAACCGCAAGATGCTCACCGTCTTCAAGGAGGCGGGCTACGAGGTCACGCACCACATCGAGGACGGCGTCGTCGAGGTGTCCTTCGACATCTCGCCGACCGAGCAGAGCAAGGCCGTCCAGCTCTCGCGCGAGCACCGAGCCGAGTCCCGCAGCATGCACACGATCCTCTTCCCGGAGCGGGTCGCGATCATCGGCGCGAGCCGGCGCGAGGAGTCGATCGGTGCCCTCGTCATGCGCAACATCCTCGCCGCGGGCTACCGGGGCGAGCTCTACCCGATCCACCGGGTGGCCGACCGGATCCAGGGACTCTCGGCCTACCCGAGCATCCACGAGGTCCCCGAGCCCGTCGACCTCGCGATCGTCGTCGTGCCGGCGGCGCAGGCCATCGAGGTCGTCAAGGACTGCGGCAAGGCTGGGGTCAAGGCGCTCCTCGTCCTGTCGGCCGGGTTCGCCGAGGCGGGCGAGGAGGGGGTCCGCCTGCAGGAGAAGCTCCGTCGTCGAGTGCGCCGCGCCGGCATGCGCATCGTCGGACCCAACAGCTTCGGGCTCATCAACAACGACCCGTCCGTGCGCCTCAACGCCACTCTCGCCTCGGTCATCCCCGACTCGGGTCGGCTCGGCCTCTTCGCCCAGAGCGGTGCGCTCGGGGTCGCGGTGCTCGCCTCGGCGGCCCGCCGCGGCCTCGGCATCTCGGTGTTCGCGTCGGCCGGCAACCGCGTCGACGTCTCGGGCAACGACCTCATGCAGTACTGGATCGACGACCAGGAGACCGACACCGTCGGCCTCTACCTCGAGTCGATGGGCAACCCACGCAAGTTCTCGCGCATCGCCCGGGCGCTCGCGGCCGTCAAGCCCGTCGTCGTCGTGAGCTCGGGGGTGTCGAGCTTCGCGGCCCCACCCGGACACCGCACCCGCGTCACCAACGTGCCCCCGCAGGCGTTCGACGCGCTGCTGCGCCAGGCCGGCGTCATCCGGGTCGAGAACGTCCACCAGCTCTTCGACGTCGCCCAGCTGACGCTCCACCAGCCGCTCCCGAAGGGCGACCGCGTCGCCATCGTCGGCAACTCCGACGCCCTCGGGGCGCTGAGTGCGAGCGCGTGCGTCAGCTGGGGACTGCGGGTGACGCACGGCCCCGTCTCGCTGCCGCCGCAGGCCTCGGCCGAGGAGTTCGCCGCCGCGCTCGACGCGGCCTTCGCCGACCCCGAGGTCGACAGCGTCGTCGCCGCCTTCATCCCGCCCCTCGTGACCCAGGACGAGGAGGTGCACATGGCGGTCCGCACCATCGTCGCCGACCACGAGAAGCCGTGTGTCGCGACGTTCCTGGGCATGCGGGGTGTCGGTGACGGTCTCTCCTACGAGCAGCACGGCATTCGGCGGTCGGTGCCGGCGTACTCGATGCCCGAGGACGGCATCCGGGCACTCAACGCCGTCACGCGGTATGCGCTCTGGCGCCAGCGCGACCGCGGCACCCAGGTCGCCCCGGTGGGTATCGACCGGCTCCGTGCGGAGTCGCTCCTCGAGGGCTATCTCGCGGGCAGTCCCGACGGACGCGCGCTGACGCGCGAGGAGGCGCGAGACCTGCTGGGCGCCTACGGCATACGAGTCTGGCCGGCCGTGGAGGTCGCGGGCGTCGACGCGGCGGTGGCCGCCGCCGACGAGCTGACCTACCCCGTCATCCTCAAGTCGACCTCGCCCGTCGTGCGTCACCAGCCCGGCCTCGTCGGGGTGCGTGGCGACCTCGTCGACGCCGAGGCCGTCCGTGACGCGCACACGTCGCTGACCCAGCGTCTCGGCCCGCTCGGGGCCGACCGGTTCGTCGTGCAACGGATGGCCGTGCCCGGCGTGTCCTGCGTCATCCGCGCCAGCGAGGACCCGCTCTTCGGTCCGGTCGTCAGCTTCTCCGTCGCCGGGCCGCCCACCGAGCTGCTCGGTGACGTCGCGCACCGCATCCCGCCGCTCACCGACGTCGACGTCACCGACCTCATCGACAGCGTCAAGGCGGCGCCGCTCCTCAGCGGCCACCGCGGCGCCGCGCCGGTGCACCGGGCGGCGCTCGCCGACCTCATCGCGCGGCTGTCGGTCCTCGCCGACGACCACCCGGAGCTGTCCTCGGTCGAGCTCAACCCCGTCAACGCCTGGACCGGCGGGGTCGACGTGCTCGGTGCCGAGGTCGTCGTGCGGCCGGCCCTCGTGCGCAAGGACCCGGGCCGGCGCCGGATGACCTGACGCAGCACGGTGTGGACCGCTCGGAGAGGTCACGGACGCGCTGGTGCAAGGATGGGGGCATGCGACGCGTCACCCCGGGCACCGGCCGAGCCCTTCCCGAAGACCTCACCGAGGCGATCACCCGTGCCGGCTACTACCCCTCGCTCGTCTGCGACGTCGTCGAGTCGGCGATCGCCGACGACGAGGTCGTCTCGCACCTCGTGCACCAGGAGACGACCTTCGACCACGAGACGGTGCGCCGTCACGTGACCGTGCTCGTCGTCACCCCGCAGCGGCTCGTCATCGCCCATGCCGACGACCACGCCGAGTCCGAGGACAAGCTCATGGCGACGGCCACGACCGAGACGGTGCCCCTCGCCGCCGTCCGGGGGGTCATGCTGACCCACGTCGTGGCGCAGCCCGACACCTTCGCGCCGGGCACGCACGGCCGTGACCTCACGCTGACACTCGGGTGGGGCGCGGTGAGCCGGCTCGACATGATCCCTGCCGCCTGCGGCGACCCCGACTGCACGGCCGACCACGGCTTCGAGGGCACCATCGCCTCCGACGACATCTCGCTGCGCATCAGCTCGGCCGCCGACGGTGAGGACGCCGTGGGTCGGGCCATGAGCTTCGCCCGGGTGCTCTCCGCGAGCATCGGCGGCGGCACGGCCCGCTGACCAGCGCACCGTGGCCGACGACGTGACCGCCCACGCGCCGACGCCGACCGACTGGTCGGCGGGCACCCTGGCCTCCGTGCTCCCGTCGGTCGCCGACCGACTCGGGGTGCCCGCGTATGCCGGCCGCGACGTCTTCGAGCTACCCACCGTCCCGCGCACCGTCGTCGTGCTCGTCGACGGGCTCGGTCACGACCTGCTGCGCCAGCGCAGCGGCCACGCACCCTTCCTGCGCAGCCACCTGGGCACCGCCCACCGGGTGCCGTGCGGCTTCCCGACGACGACCGCGACCTCGATGGGGACCTTCGGCACCGGCCTTCCCCCTGGCTCGCACGGGCTCGTCGGCATGCAGGTGCTCGATCCGGCCACCGACCGGCTGCTCAACGAGCTGTCCTGGGAGGACGGTCCCGACCCCCGCGCCTGGCAGCCGAACGAGACCGTCTTCGAGGCCGCCGAGAACGCCGGCGTCTCGGTGACGATGGTGGGTCCGCACTACTTCGACGGGTCGGGCCTGACCACCGCCGCGCTGCGCGGCGGGCGCTTCCGGGCCGGACGCACACTCGACGACCGCGTGTCGGCCGCCGCGTCAGCCGTGCGGGCCACGCCACGAGCCCTCGTCTACCTCTACTGGGGCGACGTCGACAAGATCGGCCACGTCCACGGCTGCCAGTCGTGGCAGTGGGGCGACGAGGTGGAGTCGGTCGACGCCGCGCTGCGACAGCTTGCTGCTCGCGTGCCGGACGACACCTCGATCGTCGTCACGGCCGACCACGGCATGGTCGACGTGCCCTTCCACGACCGGATCGACCTCGTGCACGAGCCCGGTCTCATGGCAGGCGTGCGCCATCTCGGCGGCGAGCCGCGCAACCTCCAGCTCTACGCGGAGCCCGGCGCCGCCGCCGACGTCGAGGAGGCGTGGGCAGCCCGTCTCGGTGACCGTGCCCGGATCCTCACCCGTGAGCGCGCCGTCGACGAGGGGTGGTTCGGCCCGGTGCGAGCGGGGGTCGAGGGCCGCATCGGCGACCTGCTCGTCGTCACCGAGGGGTCCTTCGCCGTCGTCCACTCGGGGCTCATGCGCCGCGAGGTGGTCGCGCTGCTCGGGCTGCACGGCTCGACGAGCGACGCGGAACTCGCCGTGCCGGTGGTCGTGGTGCCACCCCGCCGCGGCGCCTAGGGTGGTGCCTCGTGGCTGAGCTCGTCTTCTTCTCCGGGACCATGGACTGCGGCAAGTCGACCCTCGCCCTCCAGATGGACCACAACCACGGCGCACGGGGTCGCGTCGGTCTCATCTTCACCAAGATGGACCGCGCCGGCACCAACGTCCTCAGCTCGCGGCTCGGTCTGTCCACCGGGGCGCTCGAGGTCCGCGACGACCTCGACTTCTGGGAGGCGATCGTCGACCGGGCCACTGCGGGCACCCGCATCGACTACCTCATCTGCGACGAGGCCCAGTTCTACACCAGCGACCAGGTGGAGCAGCTGGCGCGGATCGTCGACGAGATGGACGTCGACGTCTTCGCCTTCGGCATCACCGCCGACTTCCGCACCGAGCTCTTCCCGGGCAGCAAGCGGCTCATCGAGCTCGCCGACAAGGTGCAGGTGCTCCAGGTGGAGGCGCTGTGCTGGTGCGGCCGTCGGGCGACGACGAACGCCCGAGTCATGGACGGCGTCATGGTCGTCGAGGGGGAGCAGGTCGTCGTCGGCGACACGAAGCCGGGCACGACCGGTCTCGTCGAGTACGAGGTGCTCTGCCGGCGGCACTACATGCGACGGATGACCTCGCACGCCGCACGGGCCGCCGCGATCTCGCCCGAGGTGCTGCCCTTCGACCTCGACGTGTGCCCGCTGCCGCCGCTGCCGATCACCCAGGCCGACTAGCAGCGTCCGTCACTCACCGATGGCGTATGCCGTCCCGCGGGCTCCCGAGGGCCGCTCACCCGGGTGCAGCGGCCCCGAGCCCATCGGGCGCGGCTGGCGTGTGAGGCGCCGCGCCGTCAGTCGTTCTTGCGGCCGAACATGATGTCGTCCCAGCTCGGCACGCTGGGCCGTCCCGACTTGCGCGCCGGAGGAGCGGGTCGGGGGACGGGCTTGGCCGCCGGGGCCGCGGCCCTCTGCTCGACGACGTCGTAGCCGTCGTCGTCGGGCTCGGCGGACTCGTCGCCGTCGTCGGCGTCGGGGGACCGCTCGGACTGCGCGGACTGCGCGGACTGCGCGGACGGCGCGGACTGCGCGGCGGGGACACGTGACAACCGTCGGGCGTCCTCGCGTCGGCGCATGGCCGGACGCAGCGGCTGCTCGACGGGGACGGGCTCGGACGGCGTCTCGTCCACGACGTCGTCCGCGGCGTCCGCCTCGACGTCGCCGAGGTCGATCTCGTGGGTGCCGTGCTGCTCGGCATCCGACTCGGGCTCGGAGGCGGGCGCGCGCTCGGGCTCGTGGGTGCCGACGGATCCGGGCTCGGCCGGCGCCGGGTCCGCGTCCTGGTCCGTCGTCGGCTCGGGCGCCTGCCGCACCGGCTGGGTCGGCTCGGTACGGCGTGCCTTGCGGCGGGCGGCGTCGACCCCGACGCGCTGCTCGACGGATCCGGTCTTGACGACCTCGGGGTCGTCCTCCGGGTGCGTGTGCGCCGGCGGGGGCAGCTCGTCGCGGGGGTCGCCGGCGAGCTCTTCCAGCGGCAGTGCCTCCTCGGGCGCCTCGTCGAGACCGGGGACCTCGGTGGACTTGGGACGGCGACGCCGGCCGCGCTGGGCGCTGCGCTCGCGCATGGCCGCCATGAGGTCGACGGTCTCGCCCTCGCGGCGGCGCATCGTGGAGGCGCCGACCCCACCCTCGGCCTCGACGTCGTAGACGCGGCTCGGACGGTTCGAGGCGCTGAGGTGCGGGGCCGGGATCGGGCCGGGAACCTGCTGGTCCTCGTCCTCGCTCAGCCAGCGGGCCTCGTCGTCGACGGCCGAGACGGTGCGGGCGAGTGGGTCGTACTGCCAGGCGGCCTCGCGCTCGCGACCACCGGCGGTGAAGAGCAGCAGGACGGTCCAGGCGCCCTTGTCGGTGCGACGGGAGTCCCAGCGTGCCGTGACGGAGTCGATCTCGCGGGTGCGCAGACGCTCGGTGACGCGCGCATCGAGGGTGGGTGCTGCACCGTGGGAGCCGCCGCGCGGGCGCAGCCGGACCTGGCGGGCGAGGCCGGCCACGTGCTCGCGCTCGGCGAGGATCGGGCCCTCGTAGCGGTGCACCTTCTCGACGGGCCAGCCGGCGCGCTCGGCGACCTCCTCGGCGGTGAGTCCGGCCCGGATCATCGCCTGGACGTCCTTGGGCCGCAGGCCTCCCGAGATCTCGATCTGGAGCTGGCCGAGCCGCGGTCGGTCGCGCCGCACCGCGGCACGGAGCGAGTCGTCGAGGGGGACGGAGAAGCGGTGGCCCTCGTCGTCGGCCAGCAGCAGGTGCAATCCGTCCTCGTGGACGCCGACGAGCCTGAGGTGCTGCATGGGTGGGTCTCCCGGTACCGAGTCTGCGTGGTCCTGCCGTGATGGTGCCCGGTGGCTCGCGTCGCGCGACGTGATGTCGCGTCCCGAGGGGCCGGCCGTGCGCCGTGCTGTCGAGCATGCCACCGGGCCGGGTGCCCACCAAAGCGACCACGCCGCACGGGTACCGTTTGCTCTGGCATGCCTACCTCATTCGCGTCCGCGCAGCTCGCCCTCGACCTCGTCGGCGTGTTCGTCTTCGCGCTCTCCGGCGGCCTCGTGGCCGTCAAGAAGCGTTTCGACCTCTTCGGGGTGCTCGTGCTGGCCTGTGCCGCGGCCCTCGGCGGCGGCATCCTGCGCGACCTGCTCATCGGCGACATCCCGCCGGTCGGCATCAGCGACTGGCGGCTGCTGACCGCCGCGGCGCTCGGCGGTCTCGTCACGTTCCTCTTCCACCCGGGCGTCGAGCGCATCACCCGGTTCGTCCGGGTCCTCGACGCCGCCGGCCTCGGGGCCTTCGCGGTCGCGGGCAGTCTCAAGGCCGTGACGACGCTCGGGGTGTCGCCGATCGCGGCCGTCCTCGTCGGCGTCATCACGGCGGTCGGGGGCGGGGTCGTGCGCGACCTGCTGGCGGGCCAGGTGCCCGAGGTGCTGCGCCGCGAGCTGTATGCCGTCCCGGCCACGCTCGGGTCCATCGTCGTCGTCGTCGCCGCCCAGCTCGGCTCGCTCCAGGACTGGGTGCTCTGGACCGCCGCGGGTCTGGTCTTCGCCCTCCGGATCCTCGCCGTCCGCCTCGACCTCAACGCCCCGACCCCGTTGCGCTCCAACCCGACCTGACGACGGCGCACCACCGCCGACCCGTCCCACGAACCCTTTCACCCACCGATGGCGGAGACATGACACCTGACGCAGCACCGAAGTCCGACGAGCCCCAGCCCTCGCCGCTCGAACCGTACGACGCCGTGATCCTCCTCGGCTTCGGTGGTCCCGAGGCGCCCGACGAGGTCATGCCCTTCCTGCGGCGGGTCACGGCCGGACGCGGCATCCCCGACGAGCGTCTCGAGGCCGTCGGTGAGCACTACCACCACTTCGGTGGCCGCAGCCCGATCAACGACCAGAACCGGGCGCTCATCGCGGCCCTGCGCGCCGAGCTCGACGCGCGCGACATCAGCACGCCGATCGTCTGGGGCAACCGGAACAGCGAGCCCTTCATCGACGACGCCCTGCGCGAGAGCCACGCGGCCGGCCACCGCCGTGTCGTCGCCCTGACGACGAGTGCCTACTCGTGCTACTCCTCCTGTCGGCAGTACCGCGAGAACCTCGCGGACGCCGCGGCCACGGTGGCCGAGGACGGTGTCGAGCTGCAGATCGACAAGGTGTCGCAGTACGCCCGGCGTCCCGGGTTCGCAGCCGCCAACGCAGGCGAGCTCGTCCGGTCACTGCGGACGCTCGACGGCGCGCCGGACGCGGAGATCGCGCTGCTCTTCGTCACGCACTCGATCCCCGATGCCATGGACGACACGTCCGGACCGGGCGACGGCGAGGGCAACCTCTACCAGCGCCAGCACCTGGCGCTCGCGTCGCAGCTGACCGAGGAGGTCAACCGCGTCCTCGGCCGCGACCTGACGGGCGAGCTCGTCTTCTGCTCGCGCTCGGGTCCGCCGACCCAGCCGTGGCTCGAGCCCGACGTCAACGACCGGATGCGCGAGCTCGCGGCCGCCGGCGTCCGCACGGTCGTCACGGCCCCGATCGGCTTCGTCAGCGACCACATGGAGGTCGTCTACGACCTCGACACCGAGGCGCAGCAGACGGCGGACGAGCTCGGCCTCACCCACGTGCGGGTCCCGACCGTCGGCACCGACTCCGTCTTCGTGCGCGATCTCGTCGACGCCCTGCTCGAACGCGCGGCGCAGGCCCGCGGTGAGGACGTCCCACCGTTCGAGGGTCGGATGCCGTCGGTGTGCGCGCCCGGGTGCTGCCCCAACCTGCGCCAGGCCCGTCCGGCCCTGTGCGGCAGCGACTGAGGGCGCCGCGATGACCACCGCACGCCCCGTTCCCGCGCTGCCCGACGGAGTCACGGTCGAGGAGCTCGAGCGGCTCTGCGTCGAGGTCGCCGTCGAGGCCTCGCGCTTCATCCGAGACGAGCGCCCGCCCCGGATGGGTGTCGCCGCGACGAAGTCGACCGAGACCGACGTCGTGACCGTCATGGACCGACGCTCCGAGGAGCTGCTCCACCGGCTCATCCAGGCCGCCCGCCCCGACGACGGCATCCTCGGCGAGGAGGGTGCCGACGTCACCGGGACGTCCGGTCTGACGTGGGTCCTCGATCCCATCGACGGCACCGTCAACTACCTCTACGAGATCCCTGCGTATGCCGTGTCCGTGGCCGTCGTCGTCGGGGACGCCCACTCCCAGGGTGGGTGGACCCCTGTCGCGGGCGCCGTCGCCGACCCCTGCCGCCGCCTCGTGCACCACGCCGGCCGGGGCACCGGCGCCTGGACGAGCCCCGAGGACCCGACCGAGTCCGTGGCTCCGGAGCGTCTGTCCGTCTCGGCCGAGGACCGCCTCGCCCGCACCCTGCTCGCGACCGGCTTCGGCTACGCCCCTGAGGTGCGCGCCCGACAGGCCGAGGTGCTCCGGCGGGTCCTGCCCCTCGTCCGCGACATCCGACGCATCGGCAGCGCTGCTCTCGACCTCGTGCGGGTGGCCGAGGGGTCCGTGGACGCCTACGCCGAGACCGGGCTCAACGCCTGGGACCTCGCGGCGGGCTGGCTCGTCGTCGAGGAGGCCGGGGGCGTCGTCGTCGGCGCGGGAGAGGAGCCCGGGTCGGCGCCCGGCACCGCCCTCACCGTCGCCGCGGGGCCCGCTCTCGCCGAGCAGGTCCGCGCCCTCTTCGTCGCGCCGGTGGACGCAGGCTGACCGTCACGCGCGTGCGCACAGGACATACGACGACGCCCCACCCGGCCGTGCCGGCTGGGGCGTCTGTCGTCCTGGGGGGAGCGGACGGCATACGCCCGCTCGTGTCGTGGTGTGTCGCTGGGACGCCGCTCAGGCCGCCTGGAACGGCTCGAGCTCGGGGACGCGGATGCCGTTCTCGGTGGCGAGACGGGCGAACGACTCCAGCTCGCCGGTGTGCACCTGCACGCGGTAGTCGTCACCCGCCTGTCGCGCCTCGGCGAGGTCGCCCAGCGCGTCGTTGACACGTTGCCTGATCTGGTCGACGAACTCGGTCATGGGTGCCACCTCCGGGCCTGGGTTGTCGATCGGTCGAGTCCGGAGACCCTACCGCGCCGTAGGACCACCAATGTGCACCCGCGATGGTCGGCGAATGGCAAAGCCCAGGTGAACTGTTCGTCCGAAAAGGGTAGGCGTGAGTGGTGCGGGAGGGTCCGCGTCTCAGGCCTTGGCTCGGACAACGTGACAACGCGGTGGCGATCGGGCACCATACGCGCACGCGGACATGTTTCGTCGCTGTTGACAACGTCGTTGATCGCACGGGTTCTCCGGGAACAAGCACGGGCCCACGAGCGTTCTCCGCGTCACAGACCGCAAGGCGCAGACGAGTAGAAGTGAGACAACGAGATGGCAACCGATTACGACGCGCCACGCAAGACTGACGACGATCTGAGCGAAGACTCCATCGAGGAGCTGAAGTCCCGTCGGGTCGACAAGACGTCGTCCAGCGTGGACGTCGACGAGACCGAGCAGGCCGAGGGCTTCGAGCTCCCGGGCGCCGACCTCTCCGGTGAGGAGCTGTCGGTGCGCGTCCTGCCCAAGCAGGCCGACGAGTTCACCTGTGGGCGTTGTTTCCTCGTCCACCACCGCAGCCAGCTCGCCAAGGAGAGCAACGGCATGATGATCTGCACGGAGTGCGCCGCCTGAGCGCATTCCACACCGGGCAGCAGCACGGCCAGGAGCAAGTAGGGTCGGTCCTCGTGACCGACCCTTGTGCTGTCCCGGTCCGGAGGCTCGACCCCGACCTGCCCCTGCCCCGCTATGCCCACCCTGGTGACGCCGGTGCCGACCTCTGCTCGCGCGTCGACGTGACCATCCAGCCGGGGGAGCGCGTCCTCGTCCCGACCGGCGTGGCCCTCGCCCTGCCGGCCGGCCACGCGGGCTTCGTGCACCCGCGCTCCGGCCTCGCCGCACGCCACGGCATCTCCATCGTCAACGCCCCCGGAACGGTCGACGAGGGATACCGGGGCGAGATCCTCGTCAACCTCGTCAACCTCGACCCGCGCGAGACGTTCACGGTGCGGCGCGGTGACCGCATCGCCCAGCTGGTCGTCCAGCGGGTCGAGCGCGTGCACTTCGTCGAGGTGGATTCGCTCGACGAGACCAGTCGGGGGGACACTGGACACGGATCCACCGGTGGGTTCGCCACCGGCGGCGCCGCCTCGCCGACACCGGGGGAGACGCCCACCCGGGCGTGATCATCGGATACGGTTCGCCGGGCGCTGCGTCAGCGCCGACGACCGCGGGCGGGCATCGTGCCCACCGTGCAGCAGGACTCAAAGGACGGAATGACGTGGGACTCTTCAGCCGGGGCAAGTCGAAGGACCGCCCGGACACCGATGCCGTGGACCGTGCCGACGACCTCGAGCAGGACGAGCTCGCCGAGGACGGCGCGCTCGACGGCGACGCGGACGGTGACACCGCCGCCTCGGCCACGTCCCGACCGCTCGACCGCAGTGAGGTCGAGGACGACTCCGACTACCTCAACCTCGGTGCCATCTGGCTGCGTGGACAGCAGGGCATGGAGCTGCGCCTCGAGGTCAACGAGCAGGAGCAGCAGATCACGGGCGTGACGGCTGTCATCGGCGAGTCGGCGGTGCAGCTGCAGGCCTTCGCGGCGCCGCGCACCGAGGGTGTCTGGATCGACATCCGCAACGAGATCGCCGCGAGCATCGTCGATGCCGGCGGCACCGCCGAGGTGCTCACCGGCGAGTTCGGCGAGGAGCTCCTGACCCGGATGCCGCAGGCCGGGCCCGACGGCCGCACCGTCTTCATGCCGGCCCGTTTCGTCGGCGTCGACGGCCCCCGCTGGTTCCTCCGCGCCGTGGTCTCCGGCCGCGCCGCGATCGAGCCGGCCGCCGCCGAGGCCGTGCACGACGTCATCCGGACGACGGTCATCGACCGCGGCGAGGAGGCCATGCCTCCCCGCGAGCTGCTGCCCCTGCGCCTGCCCGACGCCGACGGCGCCGTCCAGGCCGAGGAGGGCGCTGTCGAGGGCGGCCCCGACCTCAACCCGTTCGAGCGCGGACCCGAGATCACCGAGGTCCGTTGATGGCCAGCCCGTGTCCCGCACCGCGTCCCAGCCGGACGCACCCGTGACCACGGGCCAGCCCGGCGCCCTGCGTCGGCTCACGGACCGCCTCACGCGCTCGTCGCACGAGATCGAGGCGGCCGAGCTGCGCCGTGAGTCCTCGGACCTCGACGGCGTCGTGCACATCGGCGACGCACCCCAGCGGATCACCGTCACAGTGTGCGGCGAGGTGCGTTCCGTGACGCTGCGCCCGCGCGAGGAGACGCCCGCGCTCGACGTCGAGGTCTGGGACGGCACCGAGTCGTTGCACCTCGTGTGGCTCGGCCGTCGACGCATCGCCGGGATCGTCCCCGGCGTCAAGATCCAGGCCACGGGCCGCATCACCACCCGCCGGAAGGTCAAGACGATGTTCAACCCGGCGTACGAGCTCATCGGCCGGGCGGGGCAGGCGCATGGCTGACGCCGACGGCCGGGCCGTGGGCCCGGGCGGAGAACGCGCCGGGGAGGGCGACGCGGTCGTCCGCTCCGAGGCCGACCTGCGCCGCTACGACACGGTCGAGGAGCTGCTCCGCGACAAGCTGTCCGACGCCATCGGAGGGTGGCGCGGCGCCGTCGAGTCGGCCGTCCCGACCCTGGCGTTCGCCCTCGTGTGGGCGCGCACCGAGAACCTCCGCACCTCCCTCGTGGTCGCCGGCGTCCTCGTGGCCGTCCTCCTGCTCGTGCGTCTCGTGCAGCGACAGGACCCCCGCTTCATCGCGTATGCCGCCGCGGGCGTCGGGATCTCCGCCTTCTTCGCGCTGCGGTCGGGTCGGGCGGAGGACGCCTTCCTGCCCGGCATGCTCCAGAACGCCGCGCTGCTCGTCCTGCTGCTCGTGACGAACCTGACGCGGTGGCCGCTCTTCGGCTTCGTCGTCGGCGTCGCCGAGCCCGAGGCGTTCGCCGAGGACCCGACGTGGTGGCGTCGCCACTCCGGCATCGTCACGGTCGCGGCACGACTCGCCTGGGTGCTCATCGCCCTCAACGTCGTGCGGCTCTCGATCATGGTGCCGCTCTACCTCGCCGAGCAGGTGGCCGCGCTCGGGGTGGCCAAGGTGGTCCTCGGCTGGCCGGCCTACCTGCTCGCCATCACGGCGATGGGTGCCATCCTGCTCCGCGGGCGCACCCCGATCGACCCCTCGCGGCTCGCCTGACGCTCGGCGCCGGCGACCTCGAAGTCAGTCCTCGAGGCTCGTGTGGTGCCGCTCGCCCGGGGCGACGAGGTCCTGGAGGCGGTCCTCCTGCTCCGTCGTCGTGATGAAGAGCAGCTCGTCGCCGGCCTCGATCGCGTCGTCGGGCGTGGGAGCGAGCGGGCGCTCCTCGCGGATGATCGCGACGAGCACGGTGTCGGTGGGCCAGTCGACGTCACCGACGCGGCGCCCCGCGAAGGGGCTGCCCTCGGGCAGGGTGATCTCGACCATCGAGGCCCGGCCCTGCTGGAACTCGAAGATGCGCACGAGGTCGCCGATGCTCACGGCCTCCTCGATGAGTGCCGTCATCAGGCGTGGGGTCGACACCGCGACGTCGACGCCCCACGACTCGTCGAACATCCACTCGTTCTTGGGGTTGTTGACGCGCGCGACGGTGCGCGGAACGCCGAACTCGGTCTTGGCGAGCAGCGAGAGCACGAGGTTGGCCTTGTCGTCACCGGTGGCGGCGACACAGACGTCGGACTCCTCGAGCCGGGCCTCCTCGAGGGCGGCGAGCTCGCAGGCGTCGGCCAGCAGCCACGACGCCTCGGGCACGCGCGAGGCCTGGACGTCGTCGGCGTCCTTGTCGATGAGCAGCACCTGGTGCCCGTTGCCGAGCAGCTCACGGGCGATGGAGCGGCCGACGCTTCCGGCTCCGGCGATGACGACGCGCATGGGGTTGTTTTCTCCTGTGCCGGTCAGTGGGCGGCCGGGGCCTGGTCGCAGAGCCGCTCGACGCGAGCGAGGTCGTCGCGCGGGACGGTGAGGTGCACGAGGTCGCCCTGCTGGACGACCATGTCGGGCCGGGGGAGCGTGCCCTCGCCGAGCCGGGTGACGTAGGCGACGCGGGCGCCGGTCTGCTCCTCGAGGTCGGTGAGGTGCCGGCCGACCCAGCCCTCGGCGAGGGGGACCTCGGCGATGACGATCTTGCCGCTCGGGTCGGTCAGCTCGGGCACGGCGCCCTGCGGCAGCAGCCGCTGGATCATCTGGTCGGCGGTCCAGCGCACCGTCGCGACGGTCGGGATGCCGAGGCGCTGGTAGACCATGGCGCGCTGCGGGTCGTAGATGCGGGCGGCGACGTGCTCGACGCCGAACGTCTCGCGCGCTACGCGGGCGGCGAGGATGTTGGAGTTGTCACCGCTGCTGACGGCCGCGAACGCGTAGGCCTCGCGGATGCCGGCGGCGATGAGGGTGTCGCGGTCGAAACCGATGCCCGTGACCGTCTGGCCCTCGAAGGAGGTGCCCAGCCGGCGGAACGCGGAGGCGTCCGCGTCGATGATGGCGACGTCGTGGCCGTTGCGGCCCAGGGTGCGGGCGAGGGTCGACCCGACGCGGCCGCATCCCATGATGACGAAGTGCACGGACGCGACGCTACACCGTGAGGCCGTCGCCCACTCTGCAGGCCGCGCGGGCCGGACGGGGGAGCGAAACGGTCGGGACGGCATACGTTCTCGGGGTCGTGTCCACGGCGTCCCGAGTGGGTCAGTGCGGGGAGCTGATCCGTCATACAGTTGCGTCGTGCCCGGTACCGGTTCGCTGTTCAAGCGCCTCCTCCTCGGTCGCGCGATGCGCAGCGACAAGCTCGGGGAGACCTTGCTGCCCAAGCGCCTCGCGCTGCCCATCTTCGCGAGCGACGCCCTCTCGTCCGTGGCCTACGCGCCCGACGAGATCCTGCTCATGCTCGGTCTGGCGGGCGGCGCCTTCGTCGCGACGCACAGCTGGCAGGTCACCGTCGCGGTCGTCCTCGTCATGGTCGTCGTGGTGGCGTCGTACCGCCAGAACGTGCACGCCTACCCCTCGGGTGGCGGCGACTACGAGGTCGCGACCGTCAACCTCGGCCCACGGGCCGGCCTCACCGTCGCCAGCGCCCTCCTCGTCGACTACGTCCTCACCGTCGCCGTGTCGATCTCGTCCGGTGTGCAGAACGCCGCGACGGTGCTCGGGTTCGTGCGCGGGCACGAGGTCATCGTCGCAGTGGCCCTCATCGCCTTCCTCACGGCGATGAACCTGCGTGGGGTGCGCGAGTCGGGCAAGGCCTTCGCCGTGCCGGTCTACGCCTTCATGCTCGCCATCATCGGCATGGGCATCTACGGCTTCATCCAGCACTTCACGGGCTCCCTGACCCCGGCGGAGAGCGCCGGCCTGACCCTGAAACCCGAGGAGGGGCAGGGTCTCACCGGTCTGGCCGCGGCGTTCCTCCTGCTCCGCGCCTTCTCGTCCGGGTGTGCCGCCCTGACCGGCGTCGAGGCGATCAGCAACGGTGTGCCCGCCTTCAAGAAGCCCAAGAGCGCCAACGCAGCGACCACCCTGCTGCTCATGGGCACGCTGTCGGTCGTCATGCTCGGCTCGATCATCGCGCTGAGCCAGTGGACCGGCGTCAAGATCGCCGACAACCCGGGCGCCCAGCTGCTGCGCGACGGGCAGCCTGTCGGCGACTCGTACGTCCAGCACACCGCGATCGGCCAGCTCGCCGAGTCGGTGTTCGCGAACTTCCCGATCGGTGTCGTCTTCGTCTCGATCGTGACCGGCCTGATCCTCGTCCTCGCGGCGAACACGGCGTTCAACGGCTTCCCGGTGCTCGGCTCGATCCTCGCCCGCGACGGCTATCTGCCCCGGCAGATGCACACCCGCGGCGACCGGCTGGCCTTCAGCAACGGCATCCTCATCCTCGCCGGCGCGGCCATCGTCCTCGTCATCGTCTTCAAGGCCGAGGTCACGGCTCTCATCCAGCTCTACATCGTCGGGGTGTTCGTCTCGTTCACCACCTCGCAGGTGGGCATGGTCCGGCACTGGACGCGCCACCTCAGGCTTGAGCGCAACCCGAAGGAGCGGGCCCGGATGCAGCGCTCGCGCGTCATCAACGCCGTCGGCGCGGCGATGTCGGCGACGGTGCTCGTCGTCGTGCTCCTGACGAAGTTCCAGGCCGGGGCGAAGTACGCCATCCTCGCGATGGTCGTCCTCTTCGTCCTCATGCTGGGGATCAAGAAGCACTACAACCGGGTGCGCGACGAGCTGGCCATCGACTGGGACGTCGAGCGGCCGATGCTACCGAGCCACGTGCACGCCATCGTCTGCATCTCCAAGGTGCACAAGCCGACGATGCGCGCGCTGGCCTACGCCCGGGCGAGCCGGCCGTCCTACCTCGAGGCCGTGACGGTCGACGTCGACCCCGACGAGACGCAGGCGCTGCTCGACGAGTGGGACAAGCGCGAGATCCCGGTGCCGCTCAAGGTGCTGTCCTCGCCGTACCGCCAGATCACCAAGCCGATCCTCGACTACGTGCGGTCGATCCGCAGCGGCAACCCGCGCGACATCGTCACGGTCTACCTGCCGGAGTACGTCCTCGGGAAGTGGTGGGAGCAGGTGCTGCACAACCAGAGCGCGTTGCGCCTCAAGGCCCGGCTGCTCTTCACACCCGGTGTCATGGTCGTCAGCGTCCCGTGGCAGCTGCAGTCCTCCGAGGGCGCCGAGCGCGACTGGATCGACGAGCCCCCGATCAGCGGCTCCGTGCGCGGTGGAGCGCTGTGAGCGGTCGCCAGAACCGCGAGCGGGCCGCCGGCGGCGAGTCTCTCGTCGGGAGGGAGTGGACCGTCGAGGTCGGACCCGTCGCCCACGGCGGCCACTGCGTGGCCCGTCACGAGGGTCAGGTCGTCTTCGTGCGCCACACGCTGCCCGGTGAGCGCGTCGTCGCACGCGTCACCGAGGGCCGCGTCGGTGACAGCTTCGTGCGCGCCGACGCCGTCGAGGTGCTCGAGGCCGCGCCTGGTCGGGTGACCGCTCCGTGCCCGTATGCCGCCCCGGGCCTCTGTGGTGGCTGCGACTTCCAGCACGCGTCCCTCGACACCCAGCGGGCGCTCAAGGGTGCCGTCGTGCGGGAGCAGTTCGCGCGGGTTGGCGGCCTCGACGTCGATGTCGTCGTCCAGCCGGTGCCGGGCGACGAGGAAGGGCTGCGCTGGCGCACCCGGGTCGAGTTCGCCGTGGACGGTGCCGGCCGAGCGGGTCTGCGCGGACACCGGTCGAGCGACATCGTTCCCGTCGAGGACTGCCTCATCGCCACGCGGGCGGTCATCGACTCCGGCGTGCTCGACACCGAGTGGCCGGACGTCGAGTCGGTCGACGTCGTCAATGCCGTGCACCCCGACGARCCGGTGCTCGTGCCCCTGCCTCCGCCTGAGGGTGGGAGTGGTGGCGGCGGCGGCCTCRTCGGCGAGCTCGCCCGCGACGGGGACTGGGAGGGCGAGTACGTCGTCTCGGCCCGGGGCTTCTGGCAGGTGCACCCGGGCGCGGCCACGACGTTCCTGTCACGCGTGTCGACGCTGCTCGGGGCGGAGCCGGGAGACCGCGTCCTCGACCTCTTCGCGGGCTCGGGTCTCTTCACGATGCGGCTCGGCGAGCTCGTCGCGCCGGACGGTTTCGTCCTCGGCGTCGAGGGTGATCGCCGAGCGGTCGAGAACGGCGAGTCCAACACCGAGCACCTCGAGAACGTCGAGTGGCGCGCCAACCGTGTGGACCGTGAGCTGCGGTCGCTCGTCGGGCAAGGCGTCATGGCAGACCTCGTGGTGCTCGACCCGCCCCGGACGGGTGCCGGCAAGGACGTCATGGCCCTGGTGGCCGGGATGGGGCCCCGACGCGTCGTCTACGTCGCGTGCGACCCCGCCGCCCTGGCCCGCGACGTCAAGGCCGCCGGGACCCACGGCTACGGCCTCGTCTCGCTCGAGGCCTGGGACGCCTTCCCGATGACCCACCACGTCGAGTGCATCGCCGTGCTCGAGCCGCGAGACGGGACGACGAGCGCCTGAGCCGGCGGCGGGAGCGCGTGCTTCGTCGACTGAACCGACTCGACGAGCACTGTCGGTGGGTCGTACTAGTGTTCGAACATGGAGATGGGGAGCGTCGGCGAGAGCAGCGAGGCCGCTGCCGGTTCCGTGCTGTCCTTCCTGACACAGATCCCCGCTGACGTCTTCGACGCGCTGCCACCGGTGGCACAGGCGGCAGTCGTGGCGCGCGTGGTGCCGGAGCGCCTGCGCAGTCTCGACACGGCGAGCGCCGAGGCGGTCCTTGCTGTCGCGCAGCGCGCGATGAACGTCCTCGGCGCCGTGCAGGACCTCGCGCTCGCGGCCTGCGTTCGCCGCGAGGAGCTCGACTTCGCCGATCTGGACGGTGAATGGGGTGACGGCTCGGAGTGGCGGCCCTCGGCGGTGAAGATGGTGGCCTCCAGCGTCGCGCCCGTCCTGTGCTCGACGCCGCGCGGCGCCGAGTCGCGGGTCGCCGACGCGCTCTGCCTCGTCGAGGACCTCCCACGCACCCTGGCAGCCGCACTCGGCGGGCGGCTCACCCAGCGGCAGACGGGCGTCGTGGCGGACCGAGCCGGACTTGTCGCGGTTGATGCTCGCCCGGCCTTCGATGCCGTCGTGATGGAGACCGGGGTGGAGTCGCTGACCCCCGCCCGGCTGCGACGCCAGTGCGAGCGTGCCGCCATGGCGATCGACCCGGACGCCGTGCGTCGTCGATCCGAGCTCGCTCTCCGCGATCGTTTCGTTCGGGTGGCGCCGGGGCTGGATCCGGGCACGACGTGGTGGAAGGCGTCGCTGCCGGCGCGGGACTCGATGCAGGCCTGGGGCGCCGTCGATGAGCTGGCCCACGAGTACGTGCGTGCCGACCCGGCGCGGTCGATCGACCAGGCGCGGGCGGACGCCTTCCTCGACCTGCTGCTCGGGAGCGCCCAGGTGTCCACCACCGTCGAGCTGGTCGTGCCGACCTTCACCGATCGCGCGACCGATGGCCAGGGCGGGGGCGCGCTCGCGGGACTGAAGGGCGCAGCGCTCCCAGGCCGTCACGAGACCCACGCAGACGACCTGGCAGACGTGTCGGCTGCCGACAGGGGTGCGGATGCCCCATCCGGTCGGGAGGATCCGCGGCACGTCCCGAGCCCAGTGGCACCGGTCGCTGCAGGGTCCTTCGACCTCGCACACATCACAGGTCCTCGCCTCGCACCGGAGCACGCGATCGGGTCCGAGCTCTTCGGTCTCGTGACGCGGTCGCCCGCCGGACACGACGAGGGTGCGGATGCGTACGGGCGGGCAGCCGGCCACTCGGTGTCGGGGCCCGGACCCGAAGCGGCCTCGGCAGCCGATGTGAACGGGACCGGTCTGGTCGGACGTCCACCCTGGCGGCCACCGGAGCTCGGCGTCCGACATCCTCGGTTCGGGTGGATGCTCTCGGAGGCACTGGCCGAGCTGCTGACCGACCCCGATGTCGCGCTGCGCGTGACCCGAGCCGACGCGTTGACCGGCGTCACGGTCGCCCGCGACCCCGCGATCTACCGGCCCAACGTTGCTCTGGCACAACGGGTTCGGGACCGCGACCGCACGTGTCGGTTCCCGGGGTGCGGTGTCGCCGCGCGCCGGTGCGACCTCGATCATGTCGTGCGCTTTCCCGACGGCCCGACCACCGAGGACAACCTCGTCTGCCTGTGCCGGACCCACCACGGTTTCAAGCACCACGCGGGCTGGACGCTGACGTCGGAAGCCGACGGCACATGCACGTGGAGCTCGCCGACCGGACGCTCCTACGTGACGCACCCAGCAGACGTCAGGCTCGACGCTGCCTGAGGTGGACTCGGGGCCGTGGGACCTCGACGGTCGCGAAGGCTCGCAGCGTCCATTTCGTGTCTCCCAGCTGGCCGTCTGCCGACCTGGCGACGAAGGGGGGCGCACGTCGGGAGACGATGGGGTCATGTCGTTCAGTTATCCCGTGGCCGTGAAGTTCTCCGAGATCGATCTCGCCGGCGTCGTCTTCAACTCCCACTACCTGACGTGGTGCGAGGACGCGAAGATGGCCTTCCTCGACCACCTCGGCTACGGGCCCTACCGCTTCGCCGACGAGCACCGGCTCGCCCTCGTCCGGCACGCCGAGATCGACTGGACCGCGAGCCTCAAGCCGCTCGACCATGCCGACATCCGCGTGGTCGTCGACCGGATCGGCACGTCGTCGTTCACCCTTCGACACGAGATCTGGCGCCGGGGCGAGCACCCTCTCCTCACGGCCACGTGCGTCATCACCTACGTCTGGTTCGACACCGAGGCCGGCGCGAAGGCCGAGCTCGATCCCCATTTCCGGGACGCCCTGGCGGGTGAGGGCCCCGGCGACGGGCTCGCCTGAAGGCCTTCTGGCGAGGACTCCCGCGGTGCTAGCGTCGACGGACGTGCTCGGCATCGGGTGGAGGCGACATGGATGCGTTCATGAAGTTCGACGGCATCGACGGCAGCAGCCAGAGCAAGGACCACAAGGGCGCGATCGACGTGGTCTCGTGGAACTGGGGTGTGACGACCCAGACGAACGGCTCCGGCAGCGGAGGCGCGTCCGGACGCCCGCGGGCCCACGAGTTCCGGATCGTGCACCACTACGACCTCGCCTCGCCCCACCTCGCGTCGTTCGCCGCGACCGGCAAGCACCTCAAGGACGCGACGCTCAACGTCGCCCACCCCGGCGCCCGCAAGGACTTCCTCACGGTGACGATGAAAGACCTCGTCGTCACCGAGGTCCTGGTCTCCGGTGACGAGGGCGACGTCGACGAGGAGGTCGCCCTCCAGCCCGCATGGATCCGCTTCGACTACGCGGAGCCCGGTCCAGGCGGCGGTGCGACCGGGCGAACCTCCAGCGTCACGTGGGACATCCGATCCAACAAGATGGGCTGACCTCCGGCCCCGACGGCGCGAACCCTCACCACGTCCCGCTGGACGAGGTGCTCGAGCAGGCGCTGACGCGCTTGCGCGCAGGCGACGGGCCGGGCGCCGAGGCGGCGCTCGCCGCGGCGACACGGACACCAGAGGACGTACGCGTGTTGCACCTTCGAGCGGTCGCAGCGCACCTGCGTCGTGACGACGCCGCCGCAGAGCGGCTCGTCGCTGAGGCGATCTCGGTGGCCACGGACCCAGTGGTGCTCGCGAGCCTGCACAACGACCTCGGCAACATGCGGCTGGAGGCCGGGGACCCGGCGGCCGCCATCGCGGCCTACGAGTCCAGCCTCGCGGTCCACCCGACCGACGCCCCGACGTGGGCCAACCTCGCCACCGCGCTTCGGCTGGCCCGGGACCCGGCCCGTGCCGGGGAGGCCGGGCTCAGGGCCCTCGAGCTCGAGCCACGGAGTCCGCCCGGGCGGGCTGCCGTGACAGCGGCCGTGCTGGCACTGACCGCCGACGGCGCGGAGGCCCACGCCCTCGAGCTCGTGCGTCGGTGGGTCCGCGTCGACCCCGACCATCCTGGCGCCCGACACCGCCTCGCAGCGCTCGGCGGGCTGCCCCCGCCCGACCGGGCGCCCGACGACTACGTCGAGACGCTCTTCGACGCCACCGCCGAGGCCTTCGACCCGCACCTCGCCGGTCTCGGCTACCGCGCGCCGGAGCTCGTCGCGGACCGGGTCGMCGCGGTCCTGGGCCGGCCGGCGGGTGAGCTCGACGTGGCAGACCTCGGCTGCGGCACGGGCCTCGTCGGGGCCMTCGTCCGACCGTGGGCGCGCACCCTGGCCGGCTGCGACCTCTCGGTCAACATGCTCCGGCTGGCGCAGGTGCGCGGCTGCTACGACGTCCTGCAGCGCGCCGAGCTCGGCGCGTTCCTCCGGGCCGAGGCCACGGCATACGACCTCGTCGTCGGCGCGGACACGCTCTGCTATCTCGGGGACCTCGGCCCGACGACCACGGCGGCAGCCTGCGCGTTGCGGCCCGGTGGCGTCCTCGTGGCTACCGTCGAGCGGCTGGTCGACGGGGTGGGGGACTGGCGGCTCACGTCGTCGGGGCGCTACGCCCACGGCGAGGAGTACCTGCGGTCGGTCAGTGCCGTCGCCGGTCTGGTGGACGTCGAGGTGACCCCGGTCCACCTCCGCCTCGAAGCGGGTGTCCCGGCCGAGGGACTGCTGTGGTCGGCGCGTCAGCCCGTCACGCGGGGCGGTCCCACCGGCGCGGGAGAGAGGCCGGCACAGGGGGCGACAACGGCGCGAGCGGAGGGAAGGATGGGCGGGTAGGGGTGGACTGACAAGGACGAACCCGTGTGGTTAGATATATCTTGACGTCAAGATAAATCGAGCACCGTGACATCAGAGTTGCTGGAAGGAGCCCGTCGTGGGCAGTGTTGACAGCTTCAAGGCCAAGGGGACCCTCGAGGTCGATGGTCAGTCCTACGAGATCTACCGCCTCGCAGGGGTGAAGGGGCAGGAGACCCTGCCGTACAGCCTTAAGGTCCTCCTCGAGAACCTCCTGCGCACCGAGGACGGTGCGAACATCACCGCCGACCACATCAACGCGGTCGGCTCGTGGGACGAGAACGCCGAGCCCGACACCGAGATCCAGTTCACGCCGGCGCGCGTGATCATGCAGGACTTCACCGGTGTGCCCTGTGTCGTCGACCTCGCCACGATGCGAGAGGCCGTCGCCGACCTCGGCGGCGACCCGGCCAAGATCAACCCGCTCGCCCCGGCCGAGCTCGTCATCGACCACTCCGTCATCATCGACGTCTTCGGCCGCGCCGACGCCTTCGAGCGCAACGTCGAGATCGAGTACCAGCGCAACCGCGAGCGCTACCAGTTCCTGCGCTGGGGCCAGACCGCGTTCGACGACTTCAAGGTCGTCCCGCCGGGCACCGGCATCGTCCACCAGGTCAACATCGAGCACCTCGCCCGCACCGTCATGGTCCGCGAGATCGACGGCGAGCGCGTCGCCTATCCCGACACCTGCGTCGGCACCGACTCGCACACGACGATGGTCAACGGCCTCGGCGTGCTCGGCTGGGGCGTCGGCGGCATCGAGGCCGAGGCGGCCATGCTCGGCCAGCCCGTCTCGATGCTCATCCCGCGCGTCGTCGGCTTCAAGCTGAGCGGCTCGATCCCCGTCGCCGCCACGGCTACCGACGTCGTCCTCACGATCACCGAGATGCTGCGCAAGCACGGTGTCGTCGGCAAGTTCGTCGAGTTCTACGGCGAGGGCGTCTCGCAGGTGCCGCTCGCCAACCGCGCCACCATCGGCAACATGAGCCCCGAGTTCGGCTCGACGTGCGCGATCTTCCCGATCGACGAGGTCACCCTCGACTACCTGCGCCTCACCGGTCGCTCCGACGAGAGCGTCGCCCTCGTCGAGGCGTACGCCAAGGAGCAGGGCATGTGGCTCAAGGCCGGCCCCGACCAGCCGGAGGCCCGCTACAGCGAGTACCTCGAGCTCGACCTCTCGACCGTCGTCCCGTCGATCGCCGGCCCGAAGCGTCCGCAGGACCGCATCGCCCTCACCGACGCCAAGGACGCCTTCCGCAAGGTGCTCCCGACGTACGTCGCCCACGAGGAGGGTGACGCGGGTGCCGCCTCGTCCTTCCCGGCCAGCGACCCCACCCCGCAGGGGACCGTCGAGGGCACGAACGGTGGCGACCGTCCGGCCGACTCCGGTGGCGTCACCGGCCGCCCGTCGAAGAAGGTGTCGGTCACCGACGCCGAGGGCCGCGAGTTCGAGATCGACCACGGCATCGTCTCGATCGCCTCGATCACGAGCTGCACCAACACGTCCAACCCGTCGGTGATGATGGCAGCCGCGATGCTCGCCAAGAACGCCGTCGAGAAGGGCCTCTCGGTCGCCCCCTGGGTCAAGACGTCGATGGCGCCAGGCTCCAAGGTCGTCACGGGCTACTACGACAAGGCGGGCATGTGGCCCTACCTCGAGAAGCTCGGCTTCCACCTCGTCGGCTACGGCTGCACGACGTGCATCGGCAACTCGGGTCCGCTCAACGAGGAGATCTCCAAGGCGATCAACGACAACGACCTCGCCGTCACGTCGGTCCTCTCGGGCAACCGCAACTTCGAGGGGCGCATCAACCCCGACGTGAAGATGAACTACCTCGCGAGCCCGCCGCTCGTCATCGCGTACGCCCTCGCCGGCACGATGGACTTCGACTTCGCGTCGCAGCCGCTCGGCCAGGACACGGACGGCAAGGACGTCTTCCTCGAGGAGATCTGGCCGGCACCCGCCGACGTCGAGCGCACCATCGCGAGCTCGATCAGCCAGGAGATGTTCACCGAGGACTACGCCGACGTCTTCGCGGGCGACGAGCGCTGGAAGTCGCTGCCGACCCCGGAGGGTGACACGTTCGCCTGGGACGGCGAGTCGACCTACGTCCGCAAGCCCCCGTACTTCGACGGCATGTCGATGGACACGACCCCGGTCGCCGACATCGAGGGCGCCCGAGTGCTCGCCAAGCTCGGCGACTCGGTCACGACCGACCACATCAGCCCGGCCGGCGCCATCAAGAACGACAGCCCCGCCGGGAAGTACCTCGCCGACCACGGCATCGAGCGCAGGGACTTCAACTCCTACGGCTCGCGCCGCGGCAACCACGAGGTCATGATCCGAGGCACGTTCGCCAACATCCGCTTGAAGAACCTCCTCCTCGACGGCGTCGAGGGCGGCTTCACGCGCGACTTCACCAACGGCGGCGAGCAGTCGACGATCTACGACGCCGCCCAGAGCTACGCCGCTGCCGGCACGCCGCTCGTCATCCTGTCGGGCAAGGAGTACGGCTCCGGCTCCTCGCGCGACTGGGCCGCCAAGGGCACGAGCCTGCTCGGCGTCAAGGCCGTCATCGCCGAGAGCTACGAGCGCATCCACCGCTCCAACCTCATCGGCATGGGCGTCATCCCGCTGCAGTACCCGGCCGGCCAGAACGCCGACTCGCTCGGCCTCGACGGCACCGAGACCTTCTCGGTCACCGGCATCACGGCCCTCAACGAGGGCACGACGCCCAAGACCGTCAAGGTCGTCGCCACCAAGGAGTCGGGTGAGACGGTCGAGTTCGACGCCGTCGTACGCATCGACACCCCCGGTGAGGCCGACTACTACCGCAACGGCGGCATCCTCCAGTACGTCCTGCGGTCGCTCGTCAACAGCTGACCCGCAGGCCAGCCCAGCCCGACGGGCCCGTATGCCGTACGCCACGGCATGCGGGCCCGTCGCCGTGTGCGGTCGCTCGGGGACCCGGCCGGACGGCATACGCACTCGGATGGCATGCTCGTCGCGTGACCGAGCGACACGCCATCCTGACCGTGTGGGAGACCGGTTTCGACTGGTCCCCGGCACCCGACGTCGACTATGCCGACGTCCACGTCGACGGAGCCGAGGCGGTGACCTACCGCGCGCGGACCTGGGAGTCACCGGTCGTCGAGTCCCCTTTCGCCGCAACGGAGCTCATCCCGTCGTGGAACGCCCGGACGCCGGCCGGCACGTGGCTGCGGGTCGAGGGGCGGGTGGCCGACGACGCCGGCTGGACGCCGTGGTTCACCTTCGCGCGGTGGGCCGAGGACGACCCGGCGGGGGAGTCGCCGATCACCCGGACCACGGTGCCCGGGCAGACCTTCGAGCCGGGGAGCGTCTCGACGGACACCTGGCTGTCCTCGCCGGGACGAGGCGTCGACCGGTGGCAGCTGCGCGTCACGGCCCTCGCACTCCCGGATGACGGGATCGCCTGGCCCACGGTGACGCTCGTCGCCGGCGCCGCCTCACGCTTCACCCTCACGCCTGACGAGTCGACGAGCCGACCGGGTGTGGGGCGGGGTCACGAGGTCGCGGTCCCGCCGCACTCGCAGCGGCTGCACGTCGGGTCGTTCCCCCAGTGGGACAACGGCGGGCAGTCGTGGTGCTCACCGACGTCGACGACGATGCTCCTCGAGCACTGGGGGAGAGCGCCCTCACGGGACGAGGCCTCGTGGGTCGGGCACGACACCGACCCGGAGGTCGTGCACGGCGTGCGCCGCGTCTTCGACCTGGCCTACGGCGGGGCGGGCAACTGGGCCTTCAACACCGCGTATGCCGGCGCGCGAGGGCTGCGTGCCTACGTGACCCGCCTGCGCGACCTCACCGAGGTCGAGGCGTTCGTCGCGGCGGGCATCCCGCTCGTCGTGTCGGTGGGCTTCCGCGAGGACGAGCTCGACGGGGCCGGCTACGAGACCAACGGTCACCTGCTGACGGTCGTCGGCTTCACGGACGAGGGTGACGTCGTGTCCAACGACCCCAACTCCCAACGCATCGCGAGCAACGAGCAGGTGCGCAGCGTCTACCGCCGAGACCAGTTCGAACGGGTCTGGCTCGGGGCCAACGGAGGGCTGGCCTACGTCATGCACCCGCGCGACGTCGCGCTGCCGTCCTCGCCCTCCGAGCCGAACTGGCGCTGACGCGTCACTTTCCTCCGCATCGCGTCCTCATCGCGAGAATTTGCGACGCCAACGCCCCACGGGAGCAATGACCGGGTGTTGACTGGCCGCGCGATCCCCCTCCGGAAGGTGTGCCCATGCCCAGTCGCTCCACCGTCTCAGCCGCCCCGTTCCAGCCCAGCCGTCGCTCGCTGCTCGCCGGTGCGGCGGCGGGCGCCGCCGTAGGCGCCGCCTTCGTCGGCGTCTCCGACGCGCCGCGGGCCCGCGCGGCCGAGAGCAAGAAGGGCGGGGCCGACCGACACGTCCACTACACCTCGTGGTCCGGCGCCGACCTCGTCTTCGGACCGTTCGACCGGACCGTCGACTACACCGACCCGCACGACACGGTGGCCACTCCCGTCACGTACGAGGTCGCGACCTGGACCTCGCCCGTCGTCACCCCGGGCTTCGGCCTGACCGAGCTCGTCGCCTCGTGGAACGCCGCGACGCCCGGCGGTTCGTGGGTCGAGGTGCGCGTCCGGGGCACCAGCGCCGGCATGACGACGAAGGACTACGTCCTGGGCCGCTGGGCGTCCGAGGACCCCGCGGACGGAGGTGGCATCCACCGCACCTCCGTCGCCGGCCAGGGCGACACCGTGGCGACCGTCTTCACCGACACCCTCGCGACCCGCACCGGCTACGCCCTGACGGACTGGCAGCTCGAGTTGAGGCTCCTGCGTCCCCGCGGCACCTCCGACACGCCGTCCGTGTCCGTCGTCGGGGCGATGGCCTCGGCCCTGCCCGATGCCAAGAAGGTGCCGCGCAGCCCGAACGGACCCGCCTGCGGCACGACCCTCGACGTCCCCACCTACTCGCAGGAGGTCCACGTCGGGCACTACCCGCAGTGGGACAACGGCGGCGAGGCCTGGTGCTCACCCACCTCGACATCGATGGTCGTCGCCTACTGGGGCGCCGGGCCGACGGCGTCCGAGACCGCGTGGGTCGACCCGCCGGTCGACGCCCAGGTCGACTTCACCGCACGCCACGTCTTCGACTACACCTACGACGGCGCCGGCAACTGGCCCTTCAACACCGCGTATGCCGCCACGCGCGCCGACCTCCGTGGTTTCGTGACGCGACTGCGCAGCCTCACCGAGGCCGAGGCGTTCATCGCCGCAGGCATCCCCCTCGTCGTGTCGGTGTCGTTCAAGAAGGGCGAGCTCACGGGCGCGGGCTACGGCACGAACGGCCACCTCATGGTCGTCGTCGGCTTCACCCCGTCCGGCGACGTCGTGTGCAACGACCCGGCCTCGCACCTCGTCGCGAGCGACGACCAGGTGCGCGTCGTCTACGACCGAGAGCAGTTCGAGAACGTCTGGGTGCCGCACAGCGGGGGCATCGTCTACGTCATCCGTCCCGCCGACCGTCCGCTGCCGCCGGCGCCGGCACACGAGCCCAACTGGTGACCTGAAGCGCGGGCCGGCGTGGCCTGGACGCTCACCGACCGAGGCCCGACCTCGGGTCGCGGTCGGTGATGCAGTAGAGGGCGCCGGCCGGGTCGCGGAGCGTGGTCCACCCGCCCCCGTGGTCGGCCGCGACGGTCGCGCCGAGGCCCACGTGTCGGGAGACCTCGGTCGGCCGGTTGTCGCACGCCAGGTCGAGGTGGCCGGTGACCGGCCCTGTCGCGGGCTCGACGAGCCGCTGGAGGAGCAGCCGCAGCGGGATGCCGTCCGGACGCACGAGGTGCCGGAACTCCGGGCGGCTCACCGACCCGCGCAGCGGCCAGCCGGTCAGCTGAGACCAGAAGGTGCACTCCGCCTCGTAGGCGGCGGCCGGGATGTCGAGGCACACCTGGTCGACGACACTCTCGTGCTCCTGGGGCCACCGGGTCGGCCAGGGACGTTGGGCGAGCGGCTCGCGGACGAAGCAGAAGACGAAGCCGCCGGGGGAGCGGAGCACGACGTAGCCGTGCTCCGACCGGTGCGCCACCTCGGCGCCCAGCCCTCCAGCCCTAACCGCTGACTCTGCGGCCGAGCTGACGTGCAGGTCCAGGTGGATCCCGGGCACGGCTGCATCGTCGGCGGCGGTCCGCTGGATCTTGAGGTAGGGGTCACCGACCGGTGGGAGCAACGTCGTGAACTCCGCGACGTCCCCGCGAGCCGGCGACACGGCATACCCCGTCACTGCCGACCAGAAGTGGGTGCCCGCCGCGTGGACGTCGGGCGGGAGGTCGAGGAAGGCCGTGACCCAGCTGACCGTCGTCATGCTCCGAGAGTAGGCGAGGCAGACTGGGAGCATGCCGACTCCGACCTCCTCTGCGTCTCGCGGACACACCCCACCGGGGTGGCCGCCGGGCGTCCCGCCGGCCCACACGCCCGGCTGGGAGGACCGCGCCGTGCTGTGGCTGCTCGACCAGTGCCCGCCCGACTACCGCGCGTATGCCGGGTGGCGGCGTCACCCGATCGCGCTCGCGTGGCTGGCCGGTCGGCACCTCGACGGGCAGGTCGTGGCGATGCGGGACGCGTGGCGTGAGGCACGCGTCGCCATCGGGCCGCACGTGCCGGCCGACGCCCTGACCGAGATCCTCGGGCAGATCGAGGCCGAGGGGATCCGGCTGCTGGCGGCCTCGCGCTCGGCGCGGCTGCTCCACGAGGCGCTCCAGGGCAAGGTCTTCGCGCCCCGCCTCTGAGCGCGTCAGCCGGGGACGTCGGGCGTCGGGTTGCCGTGTGGAGGTCGTGTGACGAGACCGACAGGGCCTCGTGCGCACGGTTGGGAGCCGCTGGACGTTGACCCGTAGACTCGATCGACCCACCCGAGTGGGTCGAGACACCACCGAGAGGACGAGGCAGCGTGCCCCTGCTGGAGACGATCACGAGCCCGGCGGCACTCAAGGCGCTACCGGCGACCCAGCTGCCGGCGCTGGCCGAAGAGATCCGCACCTTTCTCGTCACCGAGGTCTCCAAGACCGGTGGACACCTCGGCCCGAACCTCGGCGTCGTCGAGCTGACGATCGCGCTGCACCGGGTCTTCGAGTCGCCTCGCGACACCCTCGTCTTCGACACGGGCCACCAGGCCTACGTGCACAAGCTGCTCACCGGGCGGCACGACTTCAGCAAGCTCAAGAAGCAGGGCGGGCTCTCCGGCTACCCGAGCCGCGCCGAGTCCGAGCACGACGTCGTCGAGAACTCGCACGCCTCGACCGCGCTCTCGTGGGCCGATGGCATCGCCAAGGGCCGCCGGCTGTCGGGGGAGAGCGACCGGCACACCGTCGCGGTCATCGGTGACGGCGCACTGACCGGGGGCATGGCGTGGGAGGCGATCAACAACATCGCCGTCGACAAGACGCTGCCCCTCGTCATCGTCGTCAACGACAACGAGCGCTCCTACGCCCCGACGATCGGCGGGCTCGCCGACCATCTCGCCACGCTGCGCACGACCCGTGGCTACGAGCGGTTCCTCGACTGGGGCAAGCGGTCGCTCGCCAAGACGCCGGTCGTCGGCGGCGCGATGTTCGAGACGCTCCACGGCGTCAAGAAGGGCATCAAGGACATCGTCGCCCCGCAGGGCATGTTCGAGGACCTCGGCCTGAAGTACATCGGTCCCGTCGACGGTCACGACGAGCAGGCGCTCGAGCGGGCACTGGCCAAGGCCAAGGACTTCGGCGGCCCCGTCATCGTGCACGTCATCACCCAGAAGGGCCGCGGCTACCAGCCGGCCATCGATGACGAGGCCGACCAGTTCCACGGCGTCGGCAAGTTCAACCCCGAGACAGGCCTCCCGTTCGAGGTGTCCGGCCGCATCTGGACCGACGAGTTCAACGAGGAGATGGTGGCCATCGGGGCCGAGCGCCCCGACGTCGTCGCCCTCACCGCCGCCATGCTCATCCCGGTCGGCCTCGACGGCTTCGCCGCCGCCTATCCCGACCGCGTCTTCGACGTCGGCATCGCCGAGCAGCACGCCGTCACGATGGCGTCCGGGCTCGCCTATGCCGGCCTGCACCCGGTCGTCGCCGTCTACGCGACCTTCCTCAACCGGGCCTTCGACCAGCTCCTCATGGACTGCGCGCTCCACCGGGCCGGCATCACCCTCATCCTCGACCGGGCCGGTGTCACCGGTAGCGACGGCGCATCGCACAACGGGATGTGGGATATGACGCTCACCTCGATCGTGCCCGGGCTGCGCCTCGCCGCGCCCCGCGACGGCGAGCAGGTCCGACTCCAGCTGCGTGAGGCCGTCGACGTCTCCGACGGCCCGACGGTGATCCGGTTCCCCAAGGGCGACGTCGCCGACCCGCTGACCGCGGTCCGCTCGATCGGCGACGTCGACGTGCTCTTCGAGAACGCCGGTGACGACGTCGACCTGCTCGTCGTGGGCGTCGGTGCCTTCGCCGGGCTCGCCATCGAGGCCGGCGAGAAGATCGCCGCCCACGGACGCACCGTCCGCGTCGTCGACCCGCGGTGGGTGCTGCCCGTCAGCGACGACGTCGTCGCCCTCGCCCGCCGGGCGAAGGCGATCGCCGTCGTCGAGGACAACCTCGTCAGCGGCGGGGTCGGCGCGGCCGTGACCCTCGCGCTGCGCGAGGCGACCGTCGACGTGCCCGTCCACACCTACGGCATCCCGAAGCGCTTCCTCGACCACGCCTCTCGCGGCCAGATCCTCGAGGAGCTCGGCCTGACCGGCGACCAGGTCGTCGCTGACCTCGAGCCGAGGCTCTGACATGAAGCTCCGGGACGCAGCCGACGTGAGGACCGCCCCCATCGCTGCCCTCGGGCTCATCGGCGGCTACGTCGTCGCCCGCGAGAGCGGCATCCGACCCCTCGGAGGCGTCGTGCTCGGTGCGGCCGGCCTCTATGCCGGACGCAGCTGGGTCGCCAAGGCCGGCGGTGCCGGCGCCGCGGGACTCGCGGCCGTCTACCTCGGTGGCTTCGGCGCCTCGCACGTGCTGGCGAAGAAGATCGGTGCGTGGCCGGCGGTCCTCACCGTGGCCGCGGCCAGCGCTGCCGCTTCCTGGGTCGTCGCCGACCGCCCTCGCTGAGTAGCGGCGAGACACATGCCGACACCTGCTTTGTGGTCTCCGGTCCCACCGCGGGCCGTTCGGGGCTGAACTACTTTCGCCGAAACGGTTGGGCGTCAACGGATCTCGTTGCAGCAAAGGCGCGAGCGCCCACCAGAGGTGGAGGACATCGGTGTCCAAGCGGTGGAGTCTCGCGCTCGCGAGCGCCATGATCACGCTGTCGGTCGCGGCCTGCGGCTCTCCCGGCCAGCCGGGCGCACCGGCTGCCGACAACGGCACGGGGGCGGCCTCCGGCGGTGCCGGCGCCCCGTACAAGGTCGGCCTCGTCTACTCGAAGTCGGGGCCGCTGGCCAGCTACGGCGAACAGTACCGGCAGGGCCTCACGGCCGGCATCGACTTCGCCACCAAGGGCACCGGCGCGGTCGCCGGTCACACGATCCAGATCACCGAGCAGGACGACGCGGGCGACCCGGCCAAGGCCGTGGCCTCGGCGACCGATCTCATCGGGCAGGGCAACACGATCATCGCGGGCTCGACGTCGAGCGGCGTGGCCCTGCAGGTCGCGCCGCTGGCCAAGGACAACAAGGTGCTCTTCATCTCGGGCCCGGCTGCCGCCGACGCCGTGACCGGTGCCAACCGCTACACCTTCCGCTCGGGTCGCCAGACCTACCAGGACGTCGCGACCGCGGGAAGCATACTCGGTGACGTCAGGGGCAAGAAGGTCACGGTGCTCGCGCAGGACAGCGCCTTCGGCAAGGCCAACGTCGCCGCCGTGACGGCCATCCTCGGAGCCAAGGGAGCAACGGTGAGCGCCGTCGAGGTGCCCTCGGCCGCGACCGACCTGACTCCCTTCGCGACCAAGGTCAAGGGCGCAGCCCCTGACCTGCTCTTCGTCGCCTGGGCCGGTGCCAACGCGACGGCGATGTGGACCACCCTCGGCCAGCAGGGCGTCTTCGACTCCACGAAAGTCGTCACCGGCCTGGACATCAAGGCGACGCACGCCCTCTTCGGCGAGGTCGCGACGAAGATCAACTTCCTCTCCCACTTCTTCGAGGGTGCCGCGGCCAACGCCGCCTACCAGGCGCTCGACGCCGGGCTGAAGAAGCAGGGCGCCACCGTCGACCTCTTCACCAACGACGGCTTCGTCGCGGGCCAGATGATCGTCCACGCGCTCGAGGCGGGCGGCGGTGACGTCGACACGATGGTCACCGCGCTGGAGGGGTGGACGTTCGACGGCCCCAAGGGCTCCCTCGAGATCCGGGCCGAGGACCACGCCCTCCTGCAGCCGATGTTCACGGCGAACCTGAAGAAGGACGGTAGCAACGTCGTGCCGGAACTCGTCGACACGCTCGACGCAGCGACCGTCGCGCCGCCCGTCACACCCTTCAAGTGATCGGACACCTTCCGACGTGATCAGCGCAGAGGCGGTCGGCTGGAAGGTCGGCGGCGCCCAGATCCTCGACGACGTCTCCCTGACCGTCGGGGCCGGTGAGCTGCTCGGCATCATCGGCCCCAACGGGGCGGGCAAGTCGTCGCTCGTCAACATCCTCAGCGGGGTGACCAGGCCGTCCTCCGGCCGGATCACCGTGCAGGACAAGGACGTCACCGGAGCGAGCGCCACCCGGCGCGCGCGTCTGGGACTGGCGCGCTCCTTCCAGACGTCGGCGCTCTTCGACGGTCTGACCGCGGGAGAGAACGTCCGTCTCGCCATCCAGGCTGCCGGGCCGGCGGCGTTCTCGCCCTTCCGCGGCGCGGGCCCGGCAGCGTCGGGCGAGATCGGGGCCCTCCTGACCCGAGTGCGTATGCCGGGTCGCGCGCTGACGCTCGCTCGTGACCTCTCGCACGGGGACCGTCGCAAGCTCGAGCTCGCCATGGCCCTCGCCTCCGAGCCCGCCGTGCTGCTCCTCGACGAGCCGATGGCGGGCGTGTCCGCGGAGGACGTCGACGGCCTGAGCGAGATCATCGGCGAGGTCCGGGACTCGGGGGTCGCCGTCGCGATGGTCGAGCACCACATGCACGTCGTGCTGGGCCTCGCCGACCGGGTCGCCGTCCTGCACCACGGGCAGCTGCTCGCCGTCGGTGCCCCGACCGAGGTGACGGCCGACGAGCGGGTCCAGCAGGCCTACCTGGGAGAAGCCCTGTGACCGAACGCAACCCATCCGCACCCGAGTCGTCGGAGGCAGCTCCCGTCCTGGCCCTCGAGGACGTCCACGTCCGCTACGGCGGGTCCCACATCCTCCAGGGCGTGTCCTTCGACGTCCCCGCCACCGGTGTGACGGCGCTGCTCGGGCGCAACGGCGTCGGCAAGACGACGACGCTCAGGTCGATCATCGGGCTGGCCCCGCGCACCGGACGGATCCTGCTCGAGGGCAACGAGATCCAGGGCCGGACGACCGCACGCATCGTCCGCGGAGGCATCGGCTACGTCCCCGAGGACCGAGAGGTCTTCGGGGGTCTCACCGTCGAGGAGAACCTGCGCCTCGTCGACCCGGACCGTGGGGTCGACGCCCCCGTGGTGGCCAGGCTCTTCCCGGACCTCGTGTCCCGGCGCGGCCAGCGGGCCGGCACCCTCTCGGGGGGACAGCAGCAGATGGTCTCGCTGGCCCGGGTCCTGCTTCGGCAGAACGTCCTCCTGCTCATCGACGAGCCCACCAAGGGCCTCGCCCCGAAGCTCGTGACCGAGGTCGCCGACGTGCTCGCCGAGGTGGCCCGCACGACCCCCATCCTCCTCGTCGAGCAGAACCTCCCGCTCGTGCGTCGCATCGCGGACCGGGTCGTCGTGCTGGACGCCGGAGCCGTCGTGCACCGCGGTGCCGCCGCCGACCTCGTCGCGGACGCGGACCTGACCCGCGAGCTGCTCGGGGTCTCGATGCGTCGGGAGGGCGTGGCATGAGCGACCTCGTCCTGCTGCTCGTCACGGGCCTCGGCCTGGGCGCCCTCTACTTCATCGCGGCGAGCGGGCTCAGCCTGATCTACGGGCTCATGGGCGTGCTCAACTTCGCCCACGGCGTCTTCATGACGGCCGGGGCGTATGCCGCGTGGCTGACGATGGGTGCCCTGCCCGTCGGTTGGCCGGTGGCCGGCCGCCTCGTGGTCGGCGTGCTCGTGGCCGTCACGGTCGGGGCTGTGGTCGGTCTCGTGGTCGAGGTCGTCCTCATCCGGCCGCTCTACCGCCATCACATCCAGCAGGTCCTCGTCACGGTGGGCCTTGCCCTCGCGGGCGTGGCTGCCGCACAGGGGATCTGGGGCGCGGACCCGCGTCCGGTCGAGTCGCCTGGGTGGATGAGCGGGACGACGGACGTCCTCGGCGCACGGCTGCCCAACGACCGCTTCGTCTACCTGCTCGTCGCGGGCGCGCTCTTCGCCGGGCTTCTCGCGCTCCTTCACCTGACCCGCCTCGGCCTCGTGATCCGCGCGGGCGTCGAGAACCGGACGATGGTCGAGGCCCTCGGCATCAACGTGCACCGGACCTTCACCATCGTCTTCGCCCTCGGCGGTGCCGCGGCGGGTCTCGCCGGGGTGCTCTACTCGCAGTACGCCGGGGCCGTGTCACCCGCGCAGGGCGGCTCGCTGCTCATCTTCGCCTTCATCGTCGTCGTCATCGGCGGCATGGGCTCCCTCACGGGCACCGCGGTCGCCGCCGTCGTCGTCGGGCTCGTCCAGCAGCTCGCGAACTACTACGCGGCGAGCGGGGTCGGGGACCTGTCGGTCGTGCTGCTCCTCGCGCTGGTGCTCCTGCTCCGACCGACCTCGCTGAAGGGAGCGACGGGATGACGTCGCCCACGGACCACCTGACGCACCCGCACACGCCATCCACGACCCCCGAAGCGGTGGCCGGGACGGTGACGCCCGTGGCGTCGGGGGAGGGCCACGGCGCGCGCCGGGTCGTCCGGGCGCTGCTCGCCGTCGTCGTGCTGGCCGTGCTCGCCTACCTGCCCTACCTTCCGGTCGAGCTGCCGGGTGTCCTCCCGGGCCGGGTCAACGGGCCGGGCTCGATGCAGCTCCTCGCGACGTGTCTCGTCATCGGTGGCATCGCCCTGAGCTACGACGTGCTCTTCGGGCGGACCGGCCTGCTCAGCTTCGGGCACGCCCTCTTCGTCGCGGCCGGCAGCTATCTGCTGACGATCTCCCTCTCGACGTGGGCGCTGCCCCTTCCGCTCGCGGTGCTCGTCGCTCTGGCCCTCTCCACGGGGCTCGCACTCGTCGTCGGCGCGATCGCGCTGCGCGTCGGCGGCATCGCCTTCGCGATGGTGACCCTGGCGTTCGCCCAGGCCGCCTCGATCATCGTCATGCGCAACCCGGGAGGCGTGACCGGCGGTGAGGAGGGACGCCCCCTCGACCGCGACGCGGTGCCGGACCTGCTCGTCGGCGTCGCCCACGCGCCCTACCGCTACTGGCTGGCGCTGTCCTTCGTCGTCGTGGCCTGGGTCGTCGTCACGGCCCTCGTGCGGTCGCGGGCCGGGCACGCGATGGCGGCCGTCCGCGACAACGAGCAGCGCGCCGCGGTCCTCGGCTTCGGGACCTACCGCGTCAAGCTGCTCGCCATCGTCGTCGGGTCGTCCCTCGGAGCCCTCGGCGGGGTCGTCCACGCCCTCGTGCTCGGCGGCTCGAACCCCCACCTGACGACGTCGGAGTTCACCCTGTCGCTCCTCGTCATGGTCGTGCTCGGAGGTGCGGGCAGCCGATGGGGGGCCCTCGTCGGCGGCGTGCTCTACACGTATGCCGATGCCCGGCTCGTCGAGGTCAGCAACGCCGCGTTCATGCAGGACCTGCCCGTCGTCGTGCGCCAGGTCCTGTCGCAGCCGTTGTTCATCCTGGGCGTCTTCTTCGTCGTCGTGGTCTACTTCGCTCCGTCGGGCCTCACCGGGCTCGGCGGCAGACTGATCAGGAGGTCAGGGTCCAGATGAGCACCACACCGTCCGCGTTCGTCATCGAGCTGCCCGAGGGAAGCCTCGCCATCCACGACCTGAGCCTGGGCACGCCGGCACCCGACGCGCCCGTCGTGCTCGCCGTCCACGGCATCACGGCCAACGGCCTGTCGTGGCGCCGGGTCGCCGACGAGGTGGGTCGTCGCCACGGGCCCGGCGGGGTGCGCTTCCTGGCGCCCGACCTGCGTGGACGCGGCGACAGCCGCTCGGCGCCGGGACCCTACGGTCTCGGTGCACACGTGGACGACCTGACCTCGATCGCCACCGTGTTCGGCTCCGCGCCGGTGCTCGTCGGCCACTCCATGGGCGCGTTCATCGCGGCCCTCGCCGCGGCCCGGCATCCCGAGCGGTTCCCGGCGGCCGTGCTCGTCGACGGGGGCATGGCCTTCCCCGTGCCCGACGACCTCGACATCGACGCCGCCCTCCAGTCGGTGATCGGGCCGGCCATGGACCGGCTGTCGATGCGCTTCGCCGGCCCGGCGGCATACCTCGGCTTCTGGTCGGGGCACCCGGCCCTCGGACCAGTGCTGCACGGGTCCGGTGGCGACGCCGCCCGGGCCTACATCGAGCACGACATCCTGCAGGATCCCTCCGACGGTCAGTGGCGCAGCACGTGCGTGCTCGAGGCCGTCCGCGCCGACGGCGCCGACGTCATGGCCGACCGCGAGACCCACGCCGGCCTCGCGACCGCGGTCGACCAGGGCGTGCGGGCCGAGCTCGTGTGGGCCGAGCGCGGCCTGCTCGACGAGCCGCAGGGGCTCTACGACGAGTCACGACTCGCGGCCCTGCACCTGCCGGAGGGCGTGCGGACGACCCGGGTCGACGCGAACCACTACGACGTCATCCTCGGGGACCCGGGCGTCGCATCAGTCGTCGACGCCGTCGACCGCCTCCTCCTCCCGGGCTGACGACGACCGGGACGGCGTTCACCGTCTGTGGGTGATGCCCGCCTGGCGCACGTCGGCCGATCCTGCCGTCATGACCGGTATCCACGTCAACGCAGACACGTTCGCCCGCGCCGAGACCGACCGGATGTTCACCGCGATCGCCCGGGATGCCGGCGGCGTCAACCAGCTCAACCACTCCCGGGTGCCCACACCGCTCGACCACCAGCCGGTGATCCGGATGAACCGCGACACGCTCTACAGCGCGGCGATCGTCGACATCACGAGCGGCGCAGCCCTCAGCCTCCCCGACACAGGAGACCGGTACCTCTCCGCCATGGTCGTCAACCGCGACCACTACGTGAACGCCGTGTTCCACGAGGCCGGCACGTACGAGCTCACGACAGACCGCTTCGACACCGACTTCGTGTGCGTCGCGATCAGGACGCTCGTCGACCCGGCCGACCCCGACGACGTCGCGGCCGTCAACGCCGTCCAGGACGCCATCACCCTCTCGGCCGGCTCAGCGAGCCCCTTCACGGCGCCGGACTACGACGACGGATCCCTCGACCGGACACGGGGCGCGCTCCTGGAGCTGGCCAAGGACTACCCGGGTTTCGACCGGGCCTTCGGCGCACGACAGGACGTCGACCCGGTGCGCCATCTCCTGGGCACCGCGGCCGGCTGGGGTGGGCTCCCGTCCGACGAGGCGACGTACGTCAACGTCAGTCCCGACCTGCCCGTGGGGGAGTACCGGCTCACGGTGCGTGACGTCCCTGTCGACGGCTTCTGGTCGGTCAGCGTCTACGACGGCGACGGGTACTTCGCCGACGACGGAAGCCGCGTCAGCCTCAACAACCTCACGGCCGACCGGGACCCGGACGGCTCCGTGACCGTGCACTTCGGCGGGTGCGCAGACGGCCGACCCAACTGCCTCGGCATCACGGAGGGGTGGAACTACCTCGTGCGCCTCTACCGCCCGCGGCCCGAGGTCCTCGACGGCACGTGGATGTTCCCGGAGGTCTCGCGCCTCGGCTGACCGTGCTGTCGCGGACGGTCAGGCCGGGGCCTGGAGCGCGCGCAGGCGCAGCGCGATCTGGAGCTCCAGCGCGTGGTCGGGGTGCTGCCAGGACTCCCCGAGCAGGGCCGTGATGCGCTCGAGCCGCTGCGAGACGGTGTTGACGTGGACGTGGAGGGTGCCCGCGGCGTGGCGTGGGCTGCCGCCCGCGGCGAAGTAGGCCGCGAGCGTGCCCACGAGGTCGGTGCCGCGCCGCTCGTCGTAGTCGAGGACGGGACCGAGCAGCTTGCGGACGTACTCGTCGACGTCGGGGGCGGAGCCCACGATGAGCCCGGCGAAGCCGAGCTGAGTCGCCGCGGCGCCCTTGCCCCGGTGGCCGAGGGCGATGAGGGCTCCGACGGTGCGGTGGCCCTCCTCGTGGGCCTCGGTGATCCCGTCGACGTCGGTGACCGGACCGACGCCGGCCACCGTGACGCACGTGCGCTTGCCGATCCGGGCGGCCACCGAGCGGGCCAGGCCGTCGGGCTCGGTGCCGGGCACGAGGGCGATGACGTCGCCGTCGTGGGAGCCGACGAGCGAGGCCTCGCCGGTGGCGGCGCTGGCGGAGATGAKCAGGGCCCGGTGTCCGGTCGGCTCGTCGCCGCGGAGCACGAGCAGGCAGAAGGGTCGCTGGGGGTCGAAGCCGACGGCCCGGGAGAGCGCGAGGCGCTCCTCGCGCGAGCCGCGCGCGCTGACGAGGTCGCTGACGAGTCGGTTGCGAGCGGACTGCCTGGCGTCGGCCGCCTGACGCTCGAAGAGCAGGACGAGGGCGGTGACGACCCCGGCGCGCTCGACGGTGCGCTGGTCCGAGTCGCTGAGGGTCGGGCCGCCGACGTAGATCGTGCCGAGCCGTTCGCGGGCTGCGGTGACGGCGACGGCATAGACGCCATCCCGTTCGACGAGGCGACCGGCGGCCAGGCCGGGGAGCGCGTTGAGTGCCGCGAACGGGTCGCCACCGGCAGGGTCGTGCTCGGGCGCCGGACCGGACGAGCTGTGGCGATGACCGTTCTCGTCGACGAGGACGGCCCACCCGCCGAGCAGCTCGGCGAGGGCATGCGTGATGTCGTCGACGCCGCCGCCGCCGAGCACGAGGGACGCGAAGCGGTCGTGGGCGGCAGCAGCCTTCTCGACGCCCTCGGCATACTGCCGCACGGTCTCGTGGGCGTCCGAGAGGGCGGCCAGCGCGTTCTCGGCGTCGGCTAGGGCGCGTGTCTGCACGAGGGTCACCGCGGCCAGGGTGGCGAGGTTGCCGAGGAGCCCGACCTCCTCCCGCGTGAACGGGCGCGAGGACCGGTTGGCTGCGAAGAGCACACCGACGAAATGCTTCTCGACGATGAGGGGCGTGCCGCAGATCGCGATGATGCCCTCCTCGCCCACGGCTCCGTCGATGGCATTGGTGTGGCGGAACCGCTCGTCGGCCCAGTAGTCAGCGGTCCAGTAGGGCTTGTGCGTCGAGGCGACGAGACCGCCGAGACCGGCCCCGAGCGCCAGACGCACGGACTGGAACGCTGCCGAGACGGAGCCGTCGGTGGCCCGCATGAAGGTGTCGCCGGCCTCGGGGTCGTAGAGCGTGAGGTAGGCGAGGTCGGTGCCGACGAGGCGGCGGGCCCGACGGACGATCGCATCGAGCACGGAGCCCGGGTCGCTCTCGGTCGCGAGCTCACGGGCCGTGTCGAGCAGGGCCGCGAGGCCGGCCTCGCGGTGCTGGTGGACCTCGCGGGCGCTCGTGATGCGCAGGGCCAGGTCCCGGGCCTCCGCCGGGGCGTCAGCGGCGGCGATCTCGGCGACCGTGGCGTCGGTGGCGAGCAGCTCGAGCAGGGCGATGACCTCGTCGGCCTGCTCGGTGCCCACGTGCTCGGCGGGCGGCTGCGTCTCGCTGCGGGTGGCCACGGGCAGATCCTAGGCGGGTCGGGTCTCGGGTGGGTCGGGGGGAACGGGGCGACGGCGGGCTGGGCCCCCTTCAGTGGGCCGTCCAGCCGCCGTCCATCGAGAACGACGTGCCGCTCATCGAGCCCGATGCCGGTCCGCACAGGAAGAGCGTGAGCGCCGCGACCTCGTCGGGCTCGACGAGGCGCTTGACCGCGACGGGCGCCAGCATGACCTTCTCGACGACCTCGGACTCGGGGATGCCGTGGGTGCGCGCCTGGTCGGCGATCTGCCTCTCCACCAAGGGCGTCCGCACGTAGGCGGGGTTGATGCAGGTCGAGGTGACGCCGTGCGGGGCCCCCTCGAGCGCGACGACCTTCGAGAGTCCTTCGAGCCCGTGCTTGGCGGTGACGTAGGCCGACTTGAAGGCGCTGGCTCGCAGGCCGTGGACGCTGGAGATGTTGACGACGCGACCCCACCCGCGGTCGTACATGTGCGGGAGGCTCTGCCGGATCAGCCGGAACGGCGAGGTGAGCATGAGGTCGAGGATGAAGTCGAAGCGGTCGAGCGGGAAGTCCTCGATGGGGCTCACGTGCTGGATGCCGGCGTTGTTGACGAGGATGTCGACCTCGGTGGGCAGGTCGGCCAAGGCATCGAGGTCGGCGAGGTCCGCCGTGATCGTGGCGACGCCCGACCCCTCGGCAAGGAGTGCGAGGCCCTCCTCGTCCCGATCGACGGCGTGCACCTTGGCGCCGGCGGTCGCGAGGGCCCGCGCGACACTTGCCCCGATGCCGCTCGCAGCGCCGGTGACGAGCGCCGTGCGCCCGGTGAGGTCGATGGGGTCGTTGACCGCCAGGGAGCCGCGCTGCTGGCGGTCCGTGGCGTCGTCGCGTGCGTCGTTGCGGGCGTCGGCCATGCGGGAAGACTAGGTAGGCGATCCGGAGCCACCTGTGTGGTGACCTGACACAAAACCGGGCAACCCATGTGGGTCCCGCTCACCTCCGCTCACCGCGTGCCAAGGGGCCCCGGCGGCCGTCGCGGACCTGCCGCCGCACCGGGACCTTCGCCTCTGGCCCGTGCCGCGCCGTCCGCTCGACGATGAAGGGGTGGAGACCGTCGTGAGGACGAGGTGTGGGACGGTGCAGGGCTTCGTGGACGACGGGGTGCACACGTTCCTCGGCATCCCCTATGCCGCACCACCCGTCGGAGCCGCTCGGCTCCGGCCACCCCGGCCCCCAAACCCGTGGCAGGGCGTCCGCGACGCGACGAGGCCGGGTGCGGAGCCGCCCCAGGTGGCGCCACCGTCGTCCGGTGGGCCGCCGGCCGGATCGGGGGAGAGCTGGGACGACGTCACCAGCGCCTTCGAGCAGGTGCGACGCGCTGCCCCGTCCTCGGACTTCCTCAACCTCAACATCTGGACGCCCGAGCCCGGTCCGAGCGGTCTGCCGGTGATGGTCTGGATCCAGGGCGGCATGTTCGAGCTCAGCTCGACGGCGGCGTACGACGGACGACGGTTCGCACGTGACGGGGTCGTGTGCGTCGTCATCAACTGGCGCCCCGGCGCAGAGGGCTTCCTGTACCTCGACGACGGCGTCGCCGACCTCGGTCTGCTCGACCAGGTCGCAGCCCTGGCCTGGGTGCGCGACAACATCGCGGAGTTCGGCGGCGACCCGGGCCGCGTGACCGTCTTCGGGGAGTCGGCCGGGGCGATGAGCATCGGCTGCCTGCTGGCGATGCCAGAGGCTGCGGGACTCTTCCGCCGAGCCGTGCTGCAGAGCGGTGCGGCGCACCACGTGAGCGAGCCCGAGCACGCCCTGAGCATCGCCCACGACCTCGCCCACCGCCTCGGCGTCCCGCCGACGCGCGAGGCCATCGCAGGCACCGGGGTCGCGCGGCTGCTGACGGCCCAGGCCGACCTGAAGCGTGACCTGCTCGCCGACCCGGACCCGGAGCGCTGGGGCCCAGCGGTGGTGACGAGCACGATGCCCTGGCAGCCCGTCGTCGACGGGACGGTGCTTCCGGGGCGACCGATCGACCGGATCGCCGCGGGCTCGGCCGCCGACGTCGACGTGCTCATCGGTACCAACACCGAGGACTGGCGGCTGTGGCTCATGGTGAGTGGAGCGTTCGCCGGGATCACCGACGACATCCTGTGCGGGCCGGTCAGCACCCATGGCCACCAGTGTCTCGAGGCCTACGGCCTCGACCCGCAGGTCGCGCTGCACGCCTACCGGGCGCACTACCCGCAAGCGGTTCCCGGTGACCTGTTGGCTGCGGTGCAGACGGACTGGTGGATGCGGATCCCCGCCATCCGACTCGCCGAGGCACACGCGTACGCCCGCTCACCCGCGCCTTCCCCGGGAGCTCAGACCGGGACCTACATGTACGAGTTCGCCTGGGGTGCGCCGGGACTCGGCGCGGTGCACGCCCTCGAGGTCCCCTTCGTCTTCGACACGGCGAGGAGCGACACGCCACTCTTCGGGCCGCTGCTCGGAACGGACCCGCCCCAGGAGCTCGCACGGACGATGCACGCCGCCTGGGTGGCCTTCGCGTCGTGCGGAGACCCGGGTTGGGCGGCATACGACACGGACCACCGCAGGACGATGCGCTTCGACACCACCAGCGCCGTGGTCGACGACCCTCGTGTCTGGGAGCGGGCGTTCTGGGAGGGCCTGCGGTGAGCGGGGACCACACCCCTCCAGTGGGCTACGTCGTCCGTCGGATGCCGACGGGACGCCAGCCCGTCCTCGACCGGCTTGCCGGGGCGAGCCGTCGGTTCCAGGTGCACGCGCTCGTCGAGCTCGACGTCACGAGGGCCGCGGAGCGGATGCGGGCGGACCCGGAGGAAGGCGTCTCGTGGACCGCGTTCGTCATCGCCTCGGTCGCGCGGGCCGTGTCGTTGCACCCTGAGCTGAACGCCCGCCGGGCCGGTGGTCGGCTGGTCTGCTTCGACCGCGTCGACATCGGTGCCACGGTCGAGCGCGGCACGCCTGACCGCCCTGCCCTCGATGTCGTCGTCGTCCCGGCAGCAGACCGGCTCACGTGCGCCGAGATCACGGCGCTGCTCCACGAGGCCAAGGTCGGGCAGGCTCCGCCGCACGAGGTCACCCGCCCGATGGCCGCGATGCTGCGCCTGCCGGGACCACTGCGACGGGCGGCCATCCGCGCGGCAGGGGCTCGACCAGGAGCCTCGGCGCGCTTCGGTCCTGCGATCGGCGTGACGTCCCTGGGCATGTTCGCACACACCTGGGGCTGGGCGATCCCGCTGGCCCCGCTGACCGTGATCGTCACCGTGGGCAGCGTCACCGAACGACCCACGGTGGAGTCGGGGGCCGTCGTCGCGCGGCCGCGACTGCCCCTCACGCTGACCTTCGACCACGCCGTCGTCGACGGAGCGCCGGCGGCCCGCTTCGTCGACACGCTCCGCGAGCTCGTCGAGGCGGCAGCCGCCCTCGATGACGGCGCTGGCCGAACCGCGGCCGCTCGACGGCCGGCGCGCGACACGGCCTGACGCCGACGATCCCGCGAGGTCCCACTCAGATGTCGCGGAAGACCTCGATCGTCGCGCCGAGGGCGTTGAGGCGCTCGGCGAGGTCCTCGTAGCCGCGGTTGATGACGTAGACGTTGCGCAGCACCGACGTGCCGGGCGCGGCAAGCATGGCGAGCAGCACGACGACCCCGGGACGCAGCGCCGGCGGGCACACGACCTCGGCCGCACGCCAGCGGGTCGGCCCCTCGACGATGACCCGGTGGGGGTCGAGCAGCTGCACCTTGGCCCCGACCTTCGTCAGCTCGGTGAGGTAGATCGCGCGGTTCTCGTAGACCCAGTCGTGGATCATCGTGCTGCCCTCGGCGACGGCGCCGATGAGGGCGAAGAACGGCAGGTTGTCGATGTTGAGGCCCGGGAACGGCATCGGGTGGATCTTGTCGATCGGGGCGTGGAGCGGACCGGGGATGGTCGTGAGGTCGACGAGGCGCGTCTTCCCGTTGGCCGACGTGTACTCCGGCGTGAGGTCGTACTTCATCCCCATGCCGTCGAGCGTCGCGAGCTCGATCTCGATGAACTCGATCGGCACGCGTCGGATCGTGATGGCGCTGTCGGTGACGACAGCGGCGGCGATGAGGCTCATGGCCTCGATCGGGTCCTCGCTGGGGGCGTACTCGACGTCCACGTCGATCTGGGCCACACCGTGCACCGTCAGTGTCGTGGTCCCGATCCCGTCGATCCGGACCCCGAGCTTCTCGAGGAAGAAGCACAGGTCCTGGACCATGTAGTTGGGGCTCGCGTTGCGGATGATGGTGGTGCCGGCGTGGCGGGCCGCGGCCATGAGGACGTTCTCGGTGACGGTGTCGCCGCGCTCGGTGAGCACGATGGCTCGATCCGGGCCGACGGACCGGTCGGAACGCGCCTCGTAGAAGCCGTGGGTCGCGGTGACCTCGAGACCGAAGGACCGCAACGCCGCCATGTGGGGCTCGACGGTGCGGGTACCGAGGTCGCAGCCACCGGCGTACGGCAGCTGGAAGGCCTCGTGCTCGTGGAGCAGGGGGCCGAGGAACATGATCACGGTGCGCGTGCGACGAGCGGCCGCGACGTCGATGTCGTCGAGGTTGAGCACGGCCGGCGGGATGATCTCGAGGTCGCTGCTGTCGGGCAGCCAGCGCGTCTTGACGCCGATCGAGGCGAGCACCTCGAGGATGCGGTTGACCTCCTCGATGCGGGCCAGGTTGCGCAGCGTGGTGCGACCTCGGTTGAGCAGAGCTGCGCAGAGCAGTGCCACCGCGGCGTTCTTCGAGGTCTTGACGTCGATGGAGCCGGTGAGCTTCTGGCCGCCGACGATGCGCAGGTGCTGGGGGCCGGAGTGGCCGAGCGAGACGAACTCGGAGTCGAGCGCGTCTCCGATCTTGGCGAGCATGTCGAGGCTGAGGTTCTGCTTGCCCTGCTCGATGCGGGTGACGGCGCCCTGGGAGGTCGCGAGGAGCTCCGCGAGGTCCGACTGGGTCATCCCCTTATGGCGTCGCGCGTCGCGGATGAGTCCGCCGATCCGGGTCAGGTAGGTCTGAGGCACGTCGAAGAGGCTAACTCATATATGAGTTACGGCAAATCTCGCCACGCCGAACGGCCACGAACCGGGAGCGCCGCCCGACGGCAGCGCCCGCCTGAGCCCGGTTCGTGGCCGTTCGACGGTGGGGTGGATCGGTCAGGCAGAGGTCCGGGCGTTGGCGACCCCGACGGGGAGGAACCGCGAGCCAGTGACGGCCTCGGCCACGCCGGTCCGGTCCAGGAGCGGAGTGATGCCGCCGTTCCAGAACTGGAAGCCGGCGCCGGTGATCATCGCGAGGTCGATGTCCATCGGCGCCTGGGCGACACCCTCGTCGAGCATCCGCCGTGCCTCGTCGGCCAGGACCGTGAGGACACGCTGGCGCACCTGGCCGAGGTCGAGCACGATCGGCTCGGCCGGCTTCTCGACGAGCTCGGCGACCTCGGGGTCGAGCACCGGACGGCCGGAGCTGAGGTCGTAGAAGCCGCGCTTGCCGGCCGCGACGATCCGCTGGAGCGTCGGCGAGGCGTAGAAGCGGTCGGGGAAGGCCCGGACGAGCGTCTCGCCGTTGTGCAGCGCGATGGCCGGCCCGACGAGCCCGATGAGGACGAAGGGCGGCATCGGCGCCAGACCGGCGAAGGCGCGGTCGACGACCTCGATCGGCGTGCCCTCGTCGAGGATCTTCGCGGCCTCGCCCATGAAGCGGCCGAGGAGTCGGTTGACGATGAACGACGGCTGGTCCGCGGCGCGGATGCACGTCTTCTTCAGCGCCTTCCCGACGGCGAAAGCCGTTGCGAGAGTGGGGTCGTCGGTGTGCTCGCCCGGGATGATCTCGAGCAGCGGCATGACGGCCACCGGGTTGAAGAAGTGGAAGCCGACGACGCGCTCCGGGTGCTCGAGCGTCGATGCCATCTCGGCGATCGACAGGCTCGACGTGTTGGTCGCGAGCACGCACTCGGTCGACACGACGGCCTCCACCTCGGCGAAGACCTGCTGCTTGACCGACATCTCCTCGAAGACGGCCTCGATGACGAAGTCGGCATCGGCGAAGCCGTCCTTGCTCGTCGACCCGGTCACGAGGGCCTTGTAACGGTTCAGCTTGTCGGCGTTGAGGCGTCCCTTGCCCGCGAGCTTGTCCAGCTCGGCGTGGACGTAGGCGACCCCCTTGGCGACGCGGTCGTCGTCGATGTCGGTGAGAACGACGGGCACCTGGAGGCGCTGGATGAAGAGCAGCGCGAGCTGGCTCGCCATGAGCCCGGCGCCGACGATGCCCACCTTCGTGACCTTCCGGGCGAGCTGCTTGTCGGGAGCCCCAGCAGGCCGCTTGGCGCGCTTCTGCACGAGCTCGAAGGCGTAGAGGCCGGCACGGAGCTCGTCGCTCATGAGCAGGTCGGCGAGCACCTCGTCCTCGGCGGCGAAGCCCTCCTCGCGGGTCGCGGTGCGAGCCGCCGCGAGCAGGTCGAGGGCGGCATACGGGCTCCTGGCCTGTCGGCCGGTCTTGACGTCGGCGAGACCCTTGGCCTTGGCGATGGCGGCGTTCCACACCGTCTCGTCGCGGTCGACCTCGGGTCGCTCCACGGTGACCTCACCGGAGAGGACGCGGGCGGCCCAGGCGATCGACTCCTCGAGGAAGTCGGCCGGCTCGAAGAGCGCGTCGGCCATGCCGAGCCGGTACGCGTCGACTCCCTTGAGCATGCGGTTCTGGCTCAGCGGGTTGTCGATGACGACGGTGATGGCCTTCTCGACACCGATGAGGTTGGGCAGCATCCAGCAGCCGCCCCAGCCGGGGACGAGGCCGAGGAAGACCTCCGGGAGGGCGACGGCGGGCACTCCTGCGCTCATCGTCCGGTAGGTCGCCGACAGCGCCAGCTCGACGCCACCGCCCATGGCCGCGCCGTTGACGAACGCGAACGTCGGGACCGGCAGGTCGGAGAAGGCGGCGTATGCCGTGTGGCCGGCCCGGGCGATCTCGAGCGCCTGGTCGCGCGACCCGATGAACGGCACGCCGGTGAGGTCGGCGCCGACGGCGAAGATGAACGGCTTGCCGGTGACGGCCACGGCGACGATCTCGCCCGCCTCGGCGCGCTCGCGCAGGCGCTCGACGGTGGCGGCGAGGCCAGCGATCGACTGCGGGCCGAAGGTGTTGGGCTTGGTGTGGTCGAAGCCGTTGTCGAGGGTGACGAGCGCCAGGGTCCCGGCGCCCCCCGGGAGGGCGACGTCGTGCACCGGGGTGCGGGTCACGACCTCGGACGCGAAGTCGGCTGCGGCCGTGGGCTGGTCGGTCGTGGTGGCGCTCACTGGGCGATCTCCTCGTCGGTCATGCTCGTCGTCGAGGACTCGTAGTCCTCGTGGTGCGGGTTCTCCCAGATGACGGCGCCGCCCATGCCGATGCCGATGCACATCGCGGTCAGGCCGTAGCGGACCTCGGGGTGCTCCTCGAACTGCCGCGCGAGCTGGGTCATGAGGCGCACGCCGGAGCTGGCCAGCGGATGACCCGTGGCGATGGCGCCGCCGTACTCGTTGACGCGCGGGTCGTCGTCGGCGATGCCGAAGTGGTCGAGGAAGGCGAGCACCTGGACGGCGAACGCCTCGTTGAGCTCGAAGAGGCCGATGTCGCCGATCGTCAGGCCCGCCTTGGCGAGGGCCTTCTCGGTCGCCGGGACCGGACCGACGCCCATGACCTCGGGCTCGACGCCGACGAACGAGAAGGACACGAGGCGCATCCGGACCGGCAGACCGAGCTCGGCGGCGGCCGCCTCGGAGGCGAGGAGGCACGCGGTCGCACCGTCGTTGAGCCCGGCCGCGTTGCCCGCGGTGACGTTGCCGTGCGCACGGAACGGCGTCTTGAGCTGGCCGAGGTCCTGGACGGTCGTGCCGGGACGCGGCGGCTCGTCGGCGGTGGCCAGGCCCCAGCCCTGCTCGGCGTGTCGCGTCGCGACGGTGACGAGGTCGCGCTGGATCTTGCCGTCGGCGTACGCCCGGGCGAGCTTGTCCTGGCTGCCCACGGCGAAGGCGTCGGAGCGCTGCTTCGTCAGCTGCGGGAAGCGGTCGTGGAGGTTCTCGGCGGTCTTGCCCATGACAAGGGCGTCGGGGTCGACGATCTTCTCGGACACGATGCGCGGGTTGGGGTCGACGCCCTCGCCCATGGGGTGGCGGCCCATGTGCTCGACGCCGCCGGCGATGGCGATGTCGTAGGCACCGAAGGCGATCGAGCTCGCGGTGTTCGTCACGGCCGTCATCGCGCCGGCGCACATCCGGTCGACGGAGTAGCCGGGCGTCGTGTTCGGCAGGCCCGAGAGCAGCGCCGCCGTGCGGCCGAGGGTGAGGCCCTGGTCGCCGATCTGCGTGGTCGCGGCGATGGCGACCTCCTCGACCTTGTCCTTGGGCAGGTTGGGGTTGCGGTGCAGCAGCTCGCGGATGCACCGGATGACGAGGTCGTCGGCGCGGGTCTGGGCGTACATGCCCTTGTCTCCGGCCTTGCCGAACGGCGTCCGGACGCCGTCGACGAAGACGACCTCATTGAGTGCGCGGGGCACGGTGCCTCCCAGTGGATCGAGGGTGATCGCGATGGATCAGGGGTCGACGGGCCGGCTCGGACACCGGCGTCGGGCCGCGACAGCGCGCGACCTCCTCGATACTACTTCTCGGTAACTTCTCGGCCAACGGGCCTCCGGGTGACCATCCTCACGACGGCCCGGCGAGCGAGGGCGCACGCCTCAGGCGGGAGGGTTCTCGGTGCAGGCGAGGGAGATGAGCGGCGCGGTGATCGTCGTCTGCCAGCGACGTGCCCCCATGGTCGTGAGCGCATCGGCGACCTCGGCGGTCGACGGCGAAGCGGGACCCTCCCACAGGAAGCGGCGCAGCAGGTCAGGGGTCAGGAGGTTCTCGACCGGCACGGCGAGCTCCTCGGAGATCGCTCCGAGCAGCTCCCGGGCGCGGGACAGGCGGGCCGCGGCGACGGGGTCGCGGTCGACCCACGCCTTGGGCGGCGGCGGGCCGCTCGGCGGGAGGGCCAGGACGGGCAGGTCCTCGTCGGGCAGCGCCAGAGCGCGCGCGACGACCTCGATGATCGCCTCCTGGTGCCGGCGCACCGAGCGCGCCAGCCGGGGCTCGGCGGAGCCCACGGTGCGTGGCGGCTTCGTCGCCCGCTGGTTGGCGATGGCGATCTCGCTGATCGCCGCATCGGGGAGGACCCGTCCGGGGGAGGTGTCGCGCTGCTGGGCCGCGGCGTCGCGCCAGAGCCAGAGCTCGCGCACGATGGCCAGGCCACGACGGCCGCGCACCTTGTGCATGCCCGACGTGCGCCGCCACGGGTCGACGCGCGGCTCGGGGCCGGTGAAGTCGAGCAGGTGATCGAACTCCTCGGCGGCCCAGGCCGCCTTGCCCTGCGACGCGAGCTCGGCGGCCACCGCGTCACGGAGGTCGACGAGCACCTCGACGTCGAGGGCGGCATACCGCAGCCACGGCTCGGGAAGGGGGCGCACCGACCAGTCGACGGCCGAGTGCTCCTTGGCGAGCTGGAGTCCGAGGTAGTGCTCGACCATGGCGCCGAGCCCGACCCGGGGCAGTCCGGCCAGCCGGCCGCCGAGCTCGGTGTCGAAGAGCGACTGCGGGTGCAGCCCGACCTCGGCGAGGCACGGGAGGTCCTGGGTGGCCGCGTGCAGGATCCACTCGGCGTCGCCGATGGCCTCGCCGACGGGGGAGAGGTCAGGGCAGGCGATGGGGTCGATGAGCCAGGACCCGGACCCCTCGCGCCGGATCTGGACGAGATAGGCGCGCTGTCCGTAGCGGTAGCCCGACGCCCGCTCGGCGTCGATGCCGACGGGCCCGGTGCCGCTGCGGATGGCCTCGGCGGCGCGCATCAGGGTGCGCTCGTCGACGACGACGTCGGGCACCCCGTCGCGTGGGTGGGTCAGTGGGACGAGCTCGGGGACGACGTCGGGTGCGAGGTCGGCGGCCTGGTCGTCGTCGAGGTCGTCGGCGGGCTCGTTCGGCTCTGCCGTCACCGTCGCTGCCCCGGGAGGGGGACGACGCCGTCGGGCAGGGGCGGGATGCCGGCGATGGTGCAGAGCATGTCGGCCCAGGCGCGCAGGTGGTCCGTGGCGTCGCCGCCGACCGGGGTCCACGAGGCGCGGATCTCCATCTCGACGCTCGCCTCGCGGTCGGCGAGCCCCGCGAAGCTCTCGCTGACCACGCGGGTCACCGTGCCGGCCTCGGCGGTCCACCCGAGGTTGCGGTTGGTCAGCGAGTCGGTCAGCCACGACCACCCGACCGCCCCGAGCATGGGGTCGCCGGCGAGCTCGGGCTCGAGCTCGGCCCGCGCGAAGGTCACGATGCGCCACTGGCCGTCCCACGTGTCGGGGGCTGCCGGGTCGTGCAGCAGGACGAAGCGTCCGGTCGCGAGGTCGTCGTCGGGGTCGGCGACGTCGATGACGTCGGCGGTCAGGGCTGCGGCATACGGGGCGATGCGCGTCGGCGCCGGCACCTCGGTCAACCGCACCTCGGAGCGCAGACGGACGTCTCGCAGGGCGCTGAGCGTCCTGGCGAAGACCGCGCCGTGGTTGCCCGGCAACGTTCGCGTGTGCACCAGACGAGGGTATGCCGGAGTCGGGCGATCTGTCCTCAGGGCGCGCCGGACGCGCGTGGCGCGGGGGCACACGCTTGCCGTGGCAGGATTGACCGGTGCCGACCACAGCCCCGCCAGACACCCGCCAGAGCGATCTCGTCCGCGCTGCGCGCCGCGAGTCGGTGACCCGGACGCCGGTGTGGTTCATGCGTCAGGCCGGTCGTTCGCTGCCGGAGTACCGCGCCGTCCGCGAGGGCATCCCGATGCTCGAGTCGTGCATGCGGCCCGACCTCGTCACCGAGATCACGCTCCAGCCCGTGCGCCGCCACGGCGTCGACGCGGCCATCTTCTTCAGCGACATCGTCGTCCCGCTCAAGGCCATCGGCGTGGACCTCGACATCGTCCCGGGTGTGGGGCCCGTCGTGGCCCACCCGATCCGCACGGCCGCTGACCTCGACCAGCTCGTGCCCCTGACCCCCGAGCACGTCCCCTTCATCACCGAGGCCGTGGGCCAGCTCGTCCGCGAGCTCGGTGACATCCCGCTCATCGGCTTCGCCGGAGCCCCCTTCACCCTCGCGTCCTACCTCGTCGAGGGTGGGCCCTCCAAGAACCACGAGAAGACCAAGGCGCTCATGCACGGCGACCCCGAGCTGTGGGACGCCCTCTGCGCCAGGCTCGCCCAGATCTCCGGCGAGTTCCTCCGCGTGCAGGCTCAGGCCGGCGCCAGCGCCGTGCAGCTGTTCGACTCGTGGGCCGGTGCGCTGTCGAAGGCCGACTACGCCGCGCGCGCCATGCCGCACTCGTCGGTCGCTCTCGCAGCGGTCGCGGACCTCGACGTGCCTCGCATCCACTTCGGCGTCGGCACGGGCGAGCTGCTCGCTCTCATGGGGGACGCGGGTGCCGAGGTGGTCGGCGTCGACTACCGCGTGTCGCTCACCGACGCCGTGGACCGCCTCGGGCCGACGTATGCCGTCCAGGGCAACCTCGACCCCGCCCTGCTCTTCGCGCCGTGGGACGCCCTCGAGCGCCGCGTGCGGGAGATCGTCGAGGAGGGGCGCCATGCGCCGGGCCACATCTTCAACCTCGGCCACGGCGTGCTGCCCACCGTGGACCCCGACGTGCTGACCCGGGTGACCGAGCTCGTCCACGAGTGCTCGAGCCGCCGATGACGACGGCGGCACCGTCAGTCGCTCGATCCAGCCTCACGATGCTCGGTGGGTCGGTCGCATCGCGCGTGCTCGGGGTCGTGCGCAACGGCCTCATCACCGCGATCATCGGCGCCAAGCTCGCCGGTGACGCCTTCTCCCTGGCCAACACGCTGCCCAACGTGCTCTACGTCCTTGCCGCGGGGGGCATCCTCAACGCGGTGCTCATCCCGTCGCTCGCGCGGGCGATGAAGCTCGAGGACGGCGGGCAGGAGTTCACCGACCGCGTCATCACGGTGGCCCTCACGGCGATGGCGGTCATCACGGTCGTCGTCATGGCAGCCGCCGGAGGGTTCGTCTGGCTGCTCGCCCGCAACTCGTCGCCGGACTTCAAGGACCTCGCGCTCGCCTTCTCGCTCATCTGCCTGCCGCAGATCTTCTTCTACGGGCTCTTCGCCCTGCTCGGGCAGATCCTCAACGCGCGCGGGCAGTTCGGCGCCTTCGCGTGGGCACCCTTCATCGCCAACGTCGTGGCCGTCACCGGGCTGGTGCTCTTCCTCTTCGTCTTCCCGAAGGACGCACCCCTTGGAGCCCCCGGGCGCGACCAACCGCGGGACCCGTCCGAGTGGACCGGGCCGATGATCTGGCTCTTCGCCGGCTCGGCCACGTTGTCCGTGATCGTCCAGGCGCTCTCCCTCGTCCCTGCCCTGCGGCGGACCGGGTTCCACTACCGCCCCCGCTGGGGCCTGCGCGGCGTCGGGCTCGGGGGCGTCAGCCGCCTCGCCCTCTGGGCGTTCGGAGGCCTGGCGGTGTCACAGATCGGCTTCTTCATCAGCCAGGGCGTCCTCAACAACGCGACCGCCTCCGCCACGACGCTCGGTCTCGAGGACGCGGTACGCGGCCCGGCGGCATACGCCATCGCGTTCACGCTCTTCATGCTGCCGCACGCGTTCATCACGGTCTCGATCATCACCGCGCTCTTCCCGCGCTTCTCCGCCGCCGCGGCGTCCGACGACAAGGCGAGCCTGCGCCGGGACTTCCGCACCGGCCTGACGATGCCACTCGTGGCCAACGTGCCGATCATGGTCGCGGTCATCGTGCTCGCCAACCCGATCGTCGCACTGCTCAACCCCGGCATCGAACCGCGCTCGGTCGAGGTCTCCGCCAGCGTGCTCATCATCATGATCCTCGGGCTCGTGCCCTTCGGGCTCGACCTTCTTTGCTACCGCATGTTCTTCGCCCTCGAGGACGGCAAGCCCACCGTCATCATGCAGGTGCTCCTGACCGGCATCAGCGCTCTTGCCGGCGTCGTCACGCTCTTCATCAACCCGGTCTGGGCCATCGGTGTCATGGCGATGGGGCAGACCGTCGGCAACGTCGTCAGCTCCATGGTCGGCCTCTACCTGCTGCGCCGGCGCATCGGGACGCTCGGGCTGGGCGCCGGTCTCGTCACGGCCTCGCGGGTCGGCGTCGCGGCCGCCGTCGCCGGCGTCGTCGCCTGGGGCGCCACCCAGGTGCTCGACCCGATCACGAGGTCCGCGGTCGAGGGGTCGACCTCGGCCCTCAAGCGGATGTTCGCCAGCGCGCTGGAGATCGGTCTCGTCGGTCTCGTCTTCTTCGTCATCTACCTCGGGATCGCCCACGCCATGCACGTGCGTGAGGTGCGGCAGGTCGGCGACATGGTCCGCCAGCGGCTCGGTCGCTGACCCGAGCCGCCGACGGCTCCTTCACTGCTCTCCGCTCCGGGGGTGTCAGTCGTCCGTCGTGGAGGCGGGCGCCGAGGCCGGGGCTCCCGCGGGCTGCGGGGAGTGGCCTGCGGCGGGGGCGGCGTTCACGGCGGAGGCCGCTGCCGGCGTACCTGCGACGCGGCGACGCCACAGCCGCAGGGCCAGCAGGGTGAGCGGCACGAGGAGGACGAGCCACGGCAGGAGCGCCGCGAGCCCGGTGAGGATGACGGTGAGCGAGCCGAGGAAGCTCTCCCACGCGGTGCGCAGCCCACCGCCGAGTCCGCTCTCGGTCTGCACGGGGGTCGTCGCGTCGGTCCAGAGCGTCACGGTGACGTCGCTCGTCGTCGTCATCGCGTCGAGCTGCGCCAGACGCTGGGTCAGCGAGTCGAGCTCGGCCTGACGGCGGGTCAGCTCGCTCTCGAGAAGGATGACCTGCTGGAGGTCCGTCGTCTTGGTGAGCAGGGCGCGCACGCGGGTGATCCCGTCCTGCATCGGCTCGATGCGCGCCTTGGTGTCGACGTAGGTGTCGGTGACGTCCTGGGACTGGGACGAGCGGTACGACACCGAACCGATCCTCGACAGCTGCGTCAGGACGTCGTCGAGGGTCTTGGCGGGGACGCTGAGCACCATCCGGGCCTCGTCGACGCCGACGGTCGGCAGGGACGAGCCCGACTCGAGGCGAGGGTCGATCCCACCCGGGCCGGTCGGACCACCCGTGGGGTCGACCGAGGTGACGACGTTCTCGGAGGTCACCTGGCCTCCGGCGTCCGTGGCGATGACGCGGGCCCGAGCCGCCGACCCGGTGAGGTCGGTCACCTTGATCCCGAGCCACGCGGAGCGCGCGATCTTCGGCTCGATGACCGCGACCGAGCCGGCGACGCCGGCCCCGAGCGTGCCCGTGTCGGCGGCGGGCGCCTTGGCTCCGGCCGAGGCGTCGGCCTGCGGCGCGAGCTCCGGCCCGACCACGCCGCTGCCCGTCACGGCACCACGACTCGCCTCCCCGGCTGAGGCCGCGGACGAGGAGGATGAGGACGAGGCGCCCTGAAGAGCCTTGAGGCCCAGAGGTATCGCCAGGGCGAGCACGGCGACGGCCACCAGGACCATGGCGAGGAGGCGCCGACGGGCAGGTGGGAGCTGAGAGAGACGCGGCAGGTGTGGGGTGGCGGTCATGGCGAGCCTTTCGACGGGTCGCCTCCCGTGCCGCAGCCGGTGGTGGTGCTGTGGTGCGCACGGTGTGCGTGGCGACGTCCCTTGTCACCAGAGACACGCGGCCGGACCCGATCGTTGCGCCGCCCGACCCAGTCGAGGACGGACGAGTGGCGGTCGACGAGCTCGTGGCGCGAGCCCGAGCGCCCAGCCGAGTCCGATGAGCAGGCCGTCCACAGGGCGCTGCCCGCGGCGGTGAAGACCGTGAACCGCGCGAGCGGCAGGCGCACGGCGCCAGCGCGGGCGTGCTCATGCGCCCAACATTTCGTCATCGGTCGGGCCCCGGCCCAACCGCCGCAGCCGGGATGGGAGAGTGTCGCCATGGGCAGGACGGTCGCGGTCATCGGCGGTGGGATCAGCGGGCTGGCGGCCGCCTGGGAGCTCAGTCGCCCGGGCACCGACGTCTCCGTCACGGTCCTCGAGGGCTCAGACCGGCTCGGTGGGAAGCTGCGCCTCGAGGACGTCGGCGGGGCGCGCATCGACGTCGGCGCCGAGTCGGTGCTGGCTCGTCGCCCCGAGGCCCTCACCCTCATCGAGGAGCTCGGCGTCGCCGACCTGACCACGCATCCCGGCCCCGTGGGCGCGTCGATCGTGTCGAGGGGCCGGCGTTGGCCGATGCCCCGCGGCACGGTGATGGGCGTGCCGGCCGACCCGGAGTCGGTGCGGGGGCTGCTCAGCGACGACGAGGTGCAGCGCCTGGCGCACGAGCAGGTCGACGGCCCCGTCGTCGGTGACGTCTCGGTGGGCGACCTCGTCGACGCCCGCCTGGGCCGCGCCGTGACGGACCGCCTCGTCGAGCCCCTCCTGGCCGGTGTGTACGCCGGGCACGCCCGCGAGATCTCCGCCGAGCAGGCCGTCCCGGTCCTCGCGGCCGCCGCGCACGAGGGTCGACCACTGCTCGACGTGGCCCGAGCCGCGGTCGAGGTGGCGGCGAGCGGACCGATGGCCGGTCGCCCCGTCTTCGCCTCTCTCGTCGGCGGCCTCGGGACGCTGCCCGAGGTGCTCGAGCGCGAGCTCGTCGCCGCGGGTGTCCGCGTGCGCCGTGGCGCGGTGGCCCGCGGGCTGCGCCGCGACGGCGACGGGTGGGTCGTGTCGACAGGTCCCACGACCGACGTCGTCGAGGAGCGCTTCGACGCCGTCGTGCTCGCCGCCCCCGCAGCGCCCGCCTCGCGCCTCCTGCGTGAGGTTGCGCCCGAGGCCGCAGCGGCGCTCGCGACCGTCGAGTACGCGTCGATGGCCATCGTGACGTTCGCCCTCGAGGGTGCCGCACCGGCCGCCCTCGACGGCAGCGGCTTCCTCGTCCCGCCCACGGAGCCGTTGACGATCAAGGCGTCGACGTTCAGCTCGGTCAAGTGGCCCTGGCTCGCCGCCGCACACCCCGAGCGAACGTTCCTGCGCGCGTCCGTCGGCCGTCACCGCGAGGAGGTCGCACTCCAGCGCTCGGACGACGAGCTCGTGGCCGTGGCCCTCGCCGACCTCCGGACGGTGCTCGGCCCCGGCGTGCCCGACCCCGTCGACGCGCACGTGCAGCGCTGGGGTGGGGGACTGCCGCAGTATGCCGTCGGGCACCGTTCGCGTCTCGCACCCACACGCGAGCTGCCGCCAGGGCTCGCGCTGTGCGGGGCGGCATACGACGGCGTCGGCATGCCGGCCTGCATCGCGTCCGGCCGCGCCGCCGCACGGTCGATCCGGTCGGTCCTGACCCGCTGACGTCGGGGTCCGAGCCGCTTGGGATGATGGGGCCATGAGCGAGCGCCTGACCCCGGCCGAGATGCGGGAGATCAACGACACCATCCGCTACTGCATGTGGTCGGTGTTCAGCACCGTCACTCCGGTCGGCGACGACCGCGATGCGGTCACGGCGGACCTCGAGGCCTTCCTCGACGAGATCGCCGGCGAGGGGGTCGTGGTCCGGGGCCTCTACGACGTCGCGGGGCTGCGTGGCGACGCCGACTTCATGGTGTGGTGGCACGCCGAGACGATCGAGCAGCTCCAGTCGGCCTACCACCGCCTGCTGCGCACCGAGCTCGGCTCGCACCTCGAGCCGGTCTGGAGCAACGCCGCGCTGCACCGCCCGGCCGAGTTCAACAAGAGCCACGTCCCCGCTTTCATGGCCGACGAGGTCGCCCGCAAGTACGTCTGCGTCTACCCGTTCGTCCGCTCCTACGAGTGGTACCTCCTGGAGGATGCCGAGCGTCGCGACCTGCTGCGCGAGCACGGTCAGATGGCACGCGACTTCCCGGACGTGCGGGCCAACACCATCGCCTCGTTCGCCCTCGGCGACTACGAGTGGCTGCTCGCCTTCGAGGCCGACGAGCTGCACCGGATCGTCGACCTCATGCGCGAGCTGCGCGCGTCGCGCGCCCGGATGCACGTGCGCGAGGAGATCCCGTTCTTCACCGGGCCCAAGGTCGAGCCGGCCCAGCTCGTCGCCAACCTGCGCTGACCCCGGCGACGCCCGCGCACACCACTGAGCCCCCGCCTGCACGTGCAGACGGGGGGCTCAGTCGTCGATCGCCTTGGCGATCGCCGCCATGACCGGGATGAGCAGGAACACCAGCCACGACTCGGTGCGCAGGAACGCGGCGAGCGCGATGAAGGGGGCGAGGCTCAGCAGGACGCGTGCCACCGTGCCGCGTGGCCCCTGGTGGGGCGCCGACGGGCGGGACACGCCACCCCGACGCGCCGGCGTGAGCCGCGGACGGGGCTCGGGGAGGTCGACGAAGAGCGAGGTCAGGTCCCGGCGCACGACGGCGTCGGTGGCCCGGCCTCGCCGGTCCTCGTACTCGTTCGCGTCGAGGCGGCCCGCGGCGTGGTGCTCGGCGAGCGCCGCCAGCGCCTCGTCGCGTTCGGCGCTGCCGATGCGGATGTCGCCGTCGTCGACCATGGGACGAATCTAGGCGCTCAGGACTGCGACGGTCCCTCGTCCGGCTGGAGGCGCAGGGAGATCGAGTTGATGCAGTAGCGCTGGTCGGTCGGGGTGTCGTAGCCCTCGCCCTCGAAGACGTGCCCGAGGTGCGAGCCGCAGTTGGCACACCGGACCTCGACGCGCTTCATGCCGAAGGCGCGGTCCTCGATGTACTCGACCGTGTCCCCGGCGAGCGGGGAGTAGAAGGACGGCCAACCGCAGTGCGACTCGAACTTCGTGTCGCTGCGGAAGAGCTCGCTGCCGCAGGCTCGGCACGAGTAGACGCCCTGCGTCTTGGTGTCGGTGTACTCACCCCGGAAGGCCGGCTCGGTGCCGGCCTGTCGCAGGACCTTGTACTCGGCCGGCGTCAGGGCAGCGCGCCACTCCTCGTCGGTGCGCTGGACGGCATACGGCTTGTCGGAGGTGTTGTGGTGGCTCATGTCCAGACCAACGCCACGTCACCCGGGTTTGTGCCCGCCCGGCGGCGACGTGGTCCTTACGAGGTCTTACGGACCGGGCGAGCGCGTGCCACGAGGGCCCCCGCGGGTGGCCGGGGCCCTCGTGCTGCTCGGGCCGGGGTGGTCCGGGCCGGGCAGGCTCCTCATCGTCGGAGCGACGTCACTTCTGCTTCGGCGGGACGCTGCAGGACGCGGTCGTCGTGTTGCCGGCCGCATCCGTGGCCGTCAGCGTGGCATCACCCTTGAAGGTGAAGTGCCAGTCGACGGCTCCCTGGAACGGGACGACGGTGGAGGCGGACGTGCCAGGTGCCTGGGTCAGCTTGAAATAGGTGCCGGGGGCGTACGGCCCGAAGGTCGTGCCCGTCCCCGTGTCGGAGATCGTGACGGAGACGCCCGGGAGGTTGTCGGCGGCGACCATCTGGAAGAAGCCGGCGTTGCGCCACCCACCGGGCGTGTGGCCCGCCGGGTTGACACCGGGACCGCACGAGACGGTCGGCGGGGTGACGTCGTTGACCTTGATCGTGACGGTCTGGACGAACTCCGGCCCGGCCTCGGCGCCGTTGACGAGGAAGGTCGTCGTGCAGGTCAGCGTCGAGCCCTGGGGGGCGTCCGCGGCGACGGTGATCGCCTCGTCGAGGACGACGTCGCTGCCGCTCGTGACGGTCTGGGGCAGCGACGGCGTGAACGCGATCGACAGGCCCGTGGCGCACGAGACGTTCGCCGTGACCTCGGCCGGCAGGTTGCCCAACCCGGCGAGGATCGTGCTCGCGACATCGCCCGGGGTCACGCTCGGGAAGAACGTCCCCGAGGTGGCGGCGGCGATGCGCTGCGCCTGACCGGTGGCGTTGAGGCCGTCGGCGCCTCCGGACTCGACGTTGATGGCGATGACCTGGGCGCCGACGCCCGTCAGGGACGCCGTGGCGTCGGCCTCGCTGTGCCCGCCGCTCGGGTCGTGCCCGCTCGCGTCACCGAACCAGACGACGATGCGTGAGGAGTCGGGACGGAACGCGATGGCGTCGCCGCCGGACCCGACCTCCCACAGGGCGTTGATCTGGCCCTCGGGCGTGTCGCCGCCGCCGGACGCCGACAGGCTGTCGATCGCGGTCTGGGCCGTGGCCTGGCTGCCCGTCAGGCCGGTCTCCACCTGGAAGAACTCCGCCCCGTCGCCCCGTCCTTGTACGCCGCGATGGCGAACTGGGCCTGTGGCTGGGCTCCCTGGACCGTGGAGACGATCGAGCCCATCTCGGACTTCACGTTGGCGATCGCCGGACCCATGCTGCCGGTCTCGTCGACGACGAGGACGATGTCGGGCTTCGGCGGGATCTCCGGCGTGCTGACGGTCTTGGTGACGTGGACGGTGTCGCCCGGGTTGACGGACGCGTCGTAGGTGGCCGGGCTGACGCCGGCCCCCATCGCGAGGGCGGGCGTGGCGACGAGCGCCCCGGCTGCCGCGATGCTGAGTGCGCCGCGGCGCATGGTGCTGAACACGGGTGTCCCCTTTCGTGGGACGAGACGGTGAGAAGCGGCGCGCGGAGCAGGTCCTCGCACCCCGAGGCGGGCAGGTGGTGACCGTGACCCCGAACGGCACCTCTCGACCGCGACCGGCCCGACGGGCGGGCCGGGGAACGATCGGGGTGTGCGGCTCGCCGCCCGTGGTCCCCGAGGCTCCCGAAGGACGGTGCCCCGAACGTCCTGTTTGATACGTCTGGTCCGCATACCGTCCCTGCGGCGGCACGCCCTCCCACGACGTGGGCGGGTCGTTTGCGACGATGGGCCCGTGCAGGTGCGCCGTCTCGTCTCGCGTCCGGTGCTCGTGGCCGCGGCCGCCGGCACGGGTTCGGTGCTCGGCGCCGCCGGAGGCTCGGTGGCTGCTGCCGCCTACTTCGCCCGCCGCGTCATCACGCCCGACGAGCTGCAGCCCGACGACGTCGAGATCCTGCGGCACGACGCCGAGACCGTCACCTTCGCCGTCACTCCCGAGACGGTCGTGCCCGGCCGCTACGGCGTCTGGCTCGACGGGGGAGCGGGGCACGCGCGGGTCGGTGGGATCGTCGACGCGGACCCGGAGTCGGTGACGCRCCGACTCGTGGCCGTCGACCGGGGCGCGATCGAGACCGGGCCCGCCCGCTGGAACCAGTACTACTTCTGGGACCGGCCGTCGGTGAGCCTGGGTCTGCCTGACGAGGACGTGGCCATCCTGTCCGACGTCGGTCCGCTGCCGGGCTGGGTGGTTCGTCGGGAGGACGGCTCGACCGGGTCCGACTGGGCCGTGCTCGTGCACGGACGCGGCGCACGCAAGGAGGAGACGCTCCGGGCCGTGCCGGTGCTGCGCGAGGCCGGGTGGACCAGCCTCGTCACGGCGTACCGCAACGACCGCGACGCGCCGCGAGGCCCGGACGGGCGCTACAACCTCGGCCTGTCCGAGTGGCGCGACGTCGAGGCGGCCATGGGGTATGCCGTGTCGCACGGTGCCCGACGCGTCCTCCTTCTCGGGTGGTCGATGGGCGGCGCCATCGTGCTCCAGGCGCTCGACCGGTCACCGCTGTCCGACTACGTCGTCGGCGTGGCGCTCGACTCCCCGGTCATCGACTGGGGCGTCGTGCTGCGTCACCACGGCCGGTTGCACCGGGTGCCGAGCCCGCTCGTGCGGGTCGCGACCGAACTCATGGGCTCACGCCGCACGCGCCGGCTCGTCGGGGTCCACGAGCCGATCGACGTGGCCCGCACCGACTGGGTCGCACGCGCGGGCGAGCTCCGTTCCCCGATGCTCGTCATCGCCTCGGACGGCGACGACTTCGTGCCGATCGGTCCCGCGGTGGCCCTGGCCGGTCGCCGGCCCGACCTCGTGCGCCTCGAGCGGTGGGACACCGCTCGGCACTGCCGGGAGTGGAACTACGACCCGGACCGCTGGGAGCGCGTGCTGCGGGACTTCGTCCACGGGTTCGACGAGCGTCGCTGAGCCACCGTCGTCCCCGTCGTCAGCGTCGGACGTACCAGCGGCCCATCAGCGTCGCGTCCTGCTCGACGAGCACCTCGAGGTCGAGGTGAGCCGGAATGCCCTCGGGGCCGACCGGCCGCGGGTGCTCGCCGCCGACGACGTGCGGGGCGATGGTGAAGCACAGCTCGTCGAGGCGGCCGGCCGCGAGGAAAGAGCCGAGGAGGCTCGGCCCGCCCTCGGTGAGCACGTGGTCCCAGGCCCGGCGGTGCAACGCCTCCACGAGGATAGCGACGTCGACCGCCTCGTCTCCACAGACGAGGACGTTGTCCTCGCCGAGGTCACGGCGCGCCGAGTCGAGTCCGGGCGCCGAGGCCGGAACGGCCATGAGCGCCCGCCCGTCCCGACAGCCGTTCAGCGTCGGGGGCACGTGCCCGAGGTTGCTCACGGCGACGAGGGGCAGCGCGTCGGGGAGCCCCTGGTGACGGCGCAGCTCGACGAGTGAGTCGTCCACGGACAGTGGCGGATAGCCCTCGGCGCGGATCGTCCCGGCCCCGACCACGACGACGTGGCTCAGGGCACGGAGCACCTCGAAGACGACGTGGTCGGCGTCGTTGTTGATCGAGCCCGAACGTCCGTCCGCGCCCGTCGCAGCCCCGTCGAGGCTCGTCACCATGTTGCAGCGCACCCAGCGGTCCTGCGGTGCGGCATAGGCGCCGAAGAGCCCCGCCGCATCGAGATCGGAGAGGGCGGGACGTCCGGAGTGACCGGGCACGAGCAGGCGCATGGGGTCAGTATCGGCGACGGTCTGTCACGCCGCGCGGATCGGTGACCTCACATCCCGTCGCGCCGGTCTCCGGTCGGGCAGGATGACGGCATGGGCAAGGGCGCGAAGGGCAAGAGCAAGAAGTCCGTGAAGTCGTCGGGCAAGGGGGGCGGCAAGGTCTCGAGCAAGAAGGCGGCCAAGCTCGAGGCCCAGGCCGCCGAGGACGAGGTCATCGCGGCGCACGAGGAGGCGGCCGTCGAGGAGATCCAGGACGTCGCCAACGCGCTGCGCGTCGGCAAGGGCTTCGTCCTCGCCGACGTCGACACGTCGGCGACTCCCGGCTTCACCGGGAAGAAGCTCGAGGGCAAGGCGGCGCTCAAGGCCTGCGAGGCCGAGCTGTCCGACCTGCTCGAGCGGCTCTTCGCGGAGTCCACGACGGGCTCGAAGCGGTCACTCCTGCTCGTCGTGCAGGGCATGGACACCTCGGGCAAGGGCGGCATCATGCGCCACGTCATCTCCGTCAACCCGCAGGGCGTCAAGGCGACCGGCTTCAAGGCGCCGACGAAGGAGGAGCTGGCGCACGACTTCCTCTGGCGCATCGAGAAGGCCCTGCCCGGCGCAGGCCAGCTCGGGGTCTTCGACCGCTCACACTACGAGGACGTCCTCATCGTGCGAGTCCACGACATCGTGCCCGAGGCCGTGTGGTCCAAACGCTACGCGCAGATCAACGCCTTCGAGCGCAAGGTGATCGCCGCGGGCACGACCGTCATCAAGGTGATGACGCACATCTCCAAGGAGGAGCAGAAGGCGCGGCTCATGGAGCGCCTCGACCGTCCGGACAAGTACTACAAGTACAACCCGGGCGACGTCGACGAGCGCGGCCACTGGGGCGACTACATGGAGGCGTACCAAGCCGTCCTCGACAAGACCTCGACGGTCGGGGCGCCCTGGCACGTCGTGCCGTCGGACCGCAAGTGGTACGCGCGCCTCGCGGTACAGCAGCTGATCCTCGAGGCCCTGCGCGGGATGAACCTCCAGTGGCCGCAGGCCGACTTCGACGTCGAGGCGGAGAAGAAGCGCCTGTCAGCGAGCTGACGCACCCGGCACGCGACGGGCGCCGGATCCGAGGACGTATGCCGCCCAACGGGTTTCGCGTGAGCGCCTGCCTCGTCAGCCGGCTCGTTCGATGACGGCCGTCGCCGCGTCGGCGAGGTCGACGTCGAGCGATCCGAACGAGTGTCCGCGTCGACCCGCGATCCGGCTGGCGATGAAGGCGTCGGCGACGGGGCCGGGGGAGTGTCGGACGAGCAGGCTCGCCTGGAGGCCGAGGGCGAGGCGCTCGACGACGACGCGTGCACCGAACGACGCCTCCGGCGACGTGGGATCGAGTGAGCGAGCTTGCGCGAGAGAAGACTCCACGTGGGCGTCGAGCTCTGCGCTCTGCCCGCGGACCTCGTGCAGCTCCTTCGTCAAGGCCTCGAGCGTCGTCGGTTCACGTGTCACGGCACGCATGACGTCGAGGGCGTTGACGTTGCCCGAGCCCTCCCAGATCGAGTTGAGGGGTGCCTCGCGGTAGAGGCGCGCGAGACCGTTCTCCTCGACGTAGCCGTTGCCGCCCAGACACTCGAGCGCCTCGGCGACCATGGGCGCCGTTCGCTTGCACACCCAGAACTTGCCGAGCGCCACGCCCAGCCGGGCGAGCTCGGTCTCACCGGTGTCGACGGCGTGGGCGAGGCGGAGGCCGAGGACGGTCGCGGCCTCCGCCTCGAGGGCAAGATCGGTCAGCACGTTGCGCATCAGGGGTTGGTCGACGAGCAGCGCGCCGAATGCTCGCCGGTGCCGCGCGTGGTGCACGGCCCGGGCCACCGCATCACGCATCGTCGCCGTCGAGCCGAGGATGCAGTCGAGGCGGGTGGCACCGACCATGTCGATGATGGTGCGCACCCCGCGGCCCTCGTCGCCGAGTCGGCTGCCCCACGTGCCCTCCAGCTCGACCTCGCTCGAGGCGTTGGAGTGGTTGCCGAGCTTGTCCTTGAGGCGTTGGAGGGCGAAGGGGTTGCGCGTGCCGTCGTCGAGGGCGCGCGGCACGACGAAACAGGTGAGGCCGCCCGGCGCCTGGGCGAGCACGAGGAAGACGTCGCTCATCGGGGCCGAGCAGAACCACTTGTGGCCCGTGAGCCGGTAGGTCTCGCCCGGCAGCGCCCCACCCGGGGTGGCGACCGCTCGGGTCGTGTTGGCGCGCACGTCCGAGCCGCCCTGCTTCTCCGTCATGCCCATGCCCGAGATCGCCCCGGCCTTCTGCGACACGGGCCGGATCCCGAAGTCGTAGTCGCGGCTCGCGAGGGCCGGGAGCCAGCGGGCACCCAGGGTGGCGTCGTGCCGCAGGGCCGACCCGGCGGCATACGTCATCGAGACGGGGCAGCCGTGTCCCGCCTCGACACGTGACCAGAGGACGAAACCGGCCGCGCGACGCACGTGGGCGCCGGAGCCGGCGGGCGACGTCCACGGCTCGGCCGTGAGGCCGGCGCCGACGGACTGGGTCATGAGCCAGTGCCACGACGGGTGGAAGTCGACCTCGTCGATGCGGTTGCCGCGCGTGTCGTGCGTGCGCAGGACCGGTGGGTTGGTGTCGGCGAGCCGCCCGTGCTCCTGTGCCTCCGGGGTGCCGGCGAGGGCCCCGAGGGGGACGAGGTCCGAGATGGCCGCGGGGCCGGCCCAGCGCTCCACCGCCTCCCGCAGCGCGACGTCGTCGGAGAGGAAGTCACCGCCGACGAAGGGGGGCACCTGGTTGGTCACCTCGTGTGTGCTCACCCCGCCGAGACTAGGCCCGACCGGCCGGCGTGAGCCGCCGGGCGCGTGTCGCGCCGGTCACGCGTGCGACGCGTGGTCGCTGCGCCGTTAGCCTCGGAGACGATGAGCGTGCGGACGAGGATGCGGGCAGTGCTGGAGCGAGTGCCGTTGGGCGTCCCGCTCGCGCGACTGACCCTGGAGACGATCCGGGTGTGCCTGCGCTACCGCGTCACCGGGCTCGCGGCGGAGGGCGCCTTCTTCATGCTGCTCAGCCTGCCGCCGCTCGTCCTCGGGCTCTTCGGTGGCCTCGGCTTCGTCGGCGGCTGGATCGGTGCCGACACGATCAACAGTGTCGTGTCGGCCATCGAGGTCTACGCCTCGCGCTTCCTGTCCGAGTCGAGCATCAACGAGCTGCTCCTGCCGACCATCAACGACGTGCTCAAGGGTGGGCGCGTCGACATCATCTCGGTCGGCTTCATCCTCTCGCTGTGGTCGGGGTCGCGGGCCCTCAACGTCTTCGTCGACACCGTCTCGATCATGTACGGGCAGAAGGACGCTCGCGGCATCGTGCACATGCGCGCCTTCAGCCTGCTGCTCTACACGCTCGGCATCCTCGCCGCCATCCTCGTGCTGCCCCTCATGTTGCTCGGGCCGGGGCTGCTCGCCTCGTGGCTGCCGGACGCGGCGGCGACCGTGACCAAGGCGCTCTACTGGCCGACGCTCATCGTCTTCAGCGTGCTGCTGCTCGCGTCGATGTACCACGTGTCGACGCCTCGACGGAGCCCGTGGCGGCGCAACGTGCCCGGCGCCCTGCTCGCCATGGCGATCTGGGTCGGCGCCTCGTACGTTGTCCGGATCTCGGTCGAGGCGTCGATGGGCGGATCGTCGATCTACGGGCCGCTGAGCACGCCCATCGTGCTGCTCATCTGGCTGTACGCGCTGGCCGTGGCGATCCTCATCGGCGCGGGCCTCAACGCTGCGGTCCGCGTCCTGTGGCCCGTCGACCTGCATGAGGGTGCGGACGTCCGGCTGGTCAACTGGGCGATGGAGGGCGCGGGAGGGCTGATCTCTCGCCCGGACCCGGAGGCGGGTGGCGATGGACCGACGGCGGATGCCGACCCTCCCGCGACGTTCGACGGCGTCGACGTGCCGGCCGACGACGTCGGAGCGCGCGGGCGCCGAGGACGTGACCAGCAGTACGTGAGCAGCGACCACGGACCCATCAAGACGGCCATCCAGCGCGGCGTGGGGGAGGGGGCGAGGGACGCCGTCGGCACGGCGACCGGGGCCGCCGCTCACGGCTCGGACGAGGCTCCGGATCAGGCCTCCGATCAGGCCGCGAGACGAGGCTGAGGTGCTGGCATCGTGCCGACGACGGCCGGTTTTGTATCTCGTGGATCGATCGGCTAATGTCTACCAAGCACCGAGCGGGGAAGTTACACCGCTGGTGTTCCCGCGGACGTAGCTCAGTTGGTAGAGCGCAACCTTGCCAAGGTTGAGGTCGCCGGTTCGAGCCCGGTCGTCCGCTCGGAGGCAAAGATCCACTTGCCTTCCACGGTGGAGTGGCCGAGAGGCGAGGCAGCGGCCTGCAAAGCCGCGTACACGGGTTCAAATCCCGTCTCCACCTCGGTGAGACACCACGCAGTACCAGCAACACCCAAGGGCGATTGGCGCAGCGGTAGCGCGCTTCCTTGACACGGAAGAGGTCACTGGTTCAAACCCAGTATCGCCCACCAGCACGAAGCAGCCCCTAACCAGCGGAGACGCCGGTCAGGGGCTGTCGTGTTGTGTGGGCTCGGGCGTGCACCTCTCGGACTGAGTGACTGAGCGAGTGACTATCGGTCCAGATCGTGGCCTAGACGATGCGAGCCGTCGGTCACGGCTCCTGGCCGAAGATGCGGTCAATGGCCTCGGAGCCCTCTGTGATGACCGGTCGGAGCTGCTTGCGATAGACCGCCTCCGTGACCACTGTGTCGCGATGGCCGAGGAGGCGGGCGATCTCCTCGATGGAGACACCCGCTGCTGACGCGACGGCTCACGAAACTGTGTCGGAGCTCGCGTGGGGTCCAAGCGGCAGCCTCCAGACCGGCACATTCGGCGACGGTCCGAAGAGCCCGCCGGACGTGGCCGGGGTTAGGGGAGCGCCGGTGCGTGTGCAGAAGACCAGGTCTCTGTCGATCCAGCTGGTGCGGGCGAGCTCTCGCTGATGTGCTTGTGCGCGCAAATGCGCCTCGAGCGCCACGACGCACCGCGAGGGAAGTCGGAGCGTCCTCCGAGACAGCTTCGTCCTGGTGTCGCCGTGCGCACGCACCGACCGCCAGAGCTGGACCGTCGGTGGGACTGGGGGAGTGGCATCCGGCACCCCCGTGAGGTCGACGTGGCTCCATGTCAGTGCGCGGAGCTCTTCGGTGTGCGGGCCGGTGAGGAGCGACACGCAGACGTACGTGTTCAAGTCGGACGTCTCGGCGCGGCCAAGAGCGCCGCTGCCTGAGCGAGGGTGAGTGCCTTCGACGGCCGGCCCGGCCGTCCTGAGGGCACCTAGCAGAGCAGGATGACCTTGCGCTTGACCCTGTCCCGCGCCATCTGGCGATCGATGGATCGTCTCAGGATCGACATCAGCTTGCTGAGGGTCGAGGAGCTCGCGGTCTTGGCTTCGTGGGCGAGCCAGACGTCGACATCGTCGGCTGTTAGCCCCCGCAAGCGGCGGCGCCCCAGTCCGGGGATGATCCGCCGCTCGATCAGCGCCTCACTCTCGAGCAGGGCCGCATAGCGCTCGAGCGCAGCTGCCGTGACGTAGCAGCGTCGCCCCTGATGCGCGACGTCGGGCCGGCCGGCCCGAATCTGCTCGTAGATCACGGAGCGGCTCATGCTGAGTAGTGCCATGGCCTGCGGATCGCGTAGAGGGCCTGCTCCGCAGGAATCGTCATCTCGTCCTCCTGCGGTCCTTGCAGCCCGAACGGCCGTGTGGGGTCACGATGGTCGCCCCAATGACAAGGGACCTCGGACGGTGCGGCGCAAGACTCGTCGCTGCCGGGGTGAGGTGCGCGTCGCTGCACGGGCGGCGGAAGGACACGGCCGCTTCGCGGCGGAGGGGCACGGTTGTCTAGCCGCTTGGTCGGCCATGAGGTGAACCATGCGGTCAATGAAGAACGAGCGCGAGTGACGCCGCCACGACGAGCACCGACTGCAGACTGTGCACGATGATGGCCAGCCAGGCACTGGTGTACCGGCGGGCCGGATAGGCCAGCGCCAGACTGTCCAGCAGGATCTTGGGGATGGCCCACGGCATGTGCAGGTGATAGGCCGCGAACAGGACCCCGTTGGCCAGCCAGTCGGCGCGGCCGAAGACGCCGTGCATCCTGGGCAGCAGGAGCCCGCGGAAGAGCAGCTCCTCTCCGAGGATCGTGTTGAAGACGGCCATCACAACGATCGCCGCGAACCACGGCCAGTTCCCCGACAGGAAGTCGTGCCCCTCCGAGGACCGGAGGAGAACCCCGAGGTCTCGACCGGCCGGGACCGGCAGCGAGGGGAGGAGCTGCTCGATGCCGACGACGAGAATCGCCGGGACCAGCACCCACCACAGCCGTCCACCAATGCGGCCGGTGCCCGGGCTACGTGGCGGACGCAACCACAGTGCGTCCTTGACGGCGCCCCAGTGAAGGGGACCGATCTCGCGTCGCAGCAGGACCAGGACCACGACGCCTTGCCACATCAGGCCCACCGTCAGACATGCCAGCAGTGCTTTCGGCCAAGCGGCAGGACCACTCAGCCGATCCGCCAACGCCGGGGTGACCAGCCAAGCCAGCACCGCCATCGGCAGTGCCGCCAACGCCCACACGCCCAGCACCTGGCGCAGGCTGTACTGAGGTGGCGCGGCCCTCGCTGCTGACGGGGACCTACCGTCAGGCGGGACGGCCATGCGCTTCAACGTTCGGTCGACATCGTGCATGTTCCGCAGAATGCGCCTCCCCGCCACCGCTCCACATCCGGCATGACCCTGACGTCGATCCCGAACCAACCCTGAGCTGCCACCCAGTCGCCCGTAAACCCGAGCTCCCGGGGCTCGGGGTTCATCCGGCCTTCGCGCGAGGGGCGCACACCACCCCAGATGCGGACCCGGTCCGCCACCTTGACCGACTTCGCTGCAGCCAGCGCTATCCCTTGGGCCCACCGCGGCGGTCGACTGGCGGTGGTGTGACGCACGTCGACGGCCGGGCCGCAGACCCGGCGGGGAATGGGCTCAACGATGCCGGTGCTGCATACGGGCTTCACGGCTGGGGAACGAAGAGAGAGGCGCCGTGCACCTGGCGCTGTCCGTGCGGGGGCTGGAGGATCGTGTTGTGAAGCTCAAGCTCGACTTGCACGACATCTACAACAGGGGCGATGAGATCGAGCGAGCGCTCCGATCGGTCATCGACGAGGCGATCGAGAAGAAGGCGCCCCTGGTTGAGATCATCCCGGGGAAGGGCTCGGGTCAGCTCAAGAAGCGGGTGCTGCGCTTCCTGGACCGCAAGGACATCAAGGGCCTTTACCACCGGGTCGAAAAGGACTCCGACAACTTCGGCCGCGTCTTCGTCCACTTCAGGTGGAAGTAGGTACCCGCCCTGCTGCGGGCCAGCCGCAGAGCTCGAGACAGTGGATCGAGGCGTACCCCAGCAGTATCTCGACACGATCGGAGACTCCCCGCTCGCAGTGGGACGCTACGCGTCGTTCTTGTCGACCCGCGCCGCCGCGTCGGACGTCAGAAGGACGACGTTGCCATCGGGATCGTCGACCAGGGCTGCGTACGGGCCGAGGTCTGCGGGGGTGGCATGCGGCTGGGATGGCCGGCGGCGAAGAGCCCGCTGGCCGCCGGGGGTACGACACGGCATACGCAAGGATCACCACACGCCGCTACTGGGAAACCGGGCGCGGGGATACGGTCTGACCGCCCCACTTCTCGGGCACGACGTCGTCGATCGTCTGGTTGAGGACCCACTGGTGCCCGAACGGGTCATCGATCGTGGCCTGCCGCTCGCCGTACTCCCAGTCGTGCGGTGGGTCGACGAGGACGGCGCCTCGAGCCGTCGCCGTCTCGACCACGCGCGCGACGTCGTCGACCTTGAGCATGACCTGGTGAGAACGCCCACTCTGGGGCGTCCGCCGCCCGGGCCGAACCTCGGCCACCACGAGCTCGGCCGGCGGCCCGTCCGGCAGCCCGAGCTGTGAGCGGTGCCCTTGGCCGATGCGGACGTGTTCGACGAACCCGAAGACATCGGCGTACCACCCCACCGCCGCGCGAACGTCGGCCACGGTCAGAACGGGTGTCACCCGCGCATGCGGCGCCGACCGGTTCGTGAGCATCCAGCAACAGTAGATCGGTACGGTCACGTGCGCTCACACCGGTGCCCGTCGGGTCGTCCGGCAGGCGACGGTGTGACGCTGCAAGCGGACTGACGGCGGAGACAGTTGAAACGACACAGAGGATGCGCGGACATCGCGTCACTGATGGGCGAACTGTGGAGACCGCATACCGGATCCGTGGTGACTGTCTGACTGGTGAGCGGACCGGAGAACGATTCATCGTCTTCGCGGCTGATCTCGCTCGGAGCGGCGCGGCGAAGCGGACGCGGCGGAGTGCGCAGCGTCCCCGACTCAGGGCTGAAGTCGGAGGCTTTACGGGTCGACCCCGCCCTTGGACAGCGCCCGGAACCGCGGGTCAAGAGCCTTGACCCGCGGTTCCTCCGTTCCTGTAGGTCTTCCCAGGAGCGCCCCGTCACGGACGGCGGGCACCCGAGGGCGGCCACCGGATCGTCTACGGGATGCGTATCGGTGCCACGTAGATGTCCTGGTCGTTCGCGATCGGTGCGTTCGGCGCCGAACCGGTGCAGACGGTCGGAGGCGTCGTCGGGGTCCCTGTGCCGGGGCAGAGGAACTCGTCGACGGTCCGGGTGTCAGCCCAGAGCGGGTATGCCGTGCTGCGGGTCACGGCGACGCCCGCGTAGTCGCCGATGAACACCCCTCCGAACTGGGTCGGTGGGGGCATGGACGACGAGGTCACCCGTCGGTGCGCGAAGCCGACCCGGTCGTGGGATGCGGACAACGTGATGTCCGAGTAGCCGGTGAAGTTGTCGGAACCGTACGAGCGGTCGTAGTAGCTCGCGACGAGAACCCCACGAGGGGTGAATGCCGCACCCTGCCAGAACTGGTCGGTTCTGTTCTGCCGCCTGGCGTCGGTGACGACCGGCAGCAGGCGCGGGTCGATGGATCCCCCGGAGAAGTGGGCTCCACGATCCGTGGAGGTGCTGTAGACGATGTCGTTGTTGCACCCGCCGGCTTTGACGCCGATGTAGGTGTTGATGCCGTCGGCGGCGAATCCGTCAGGGGTGCAGCCTCGGGACTCGTTCGAGCTGCGGTTGATGTACGAGCCGAAGGTCACGACGACCCGGTGGGAGTCGGTCGGGTCCACGCCGCCGATCGGGTAGTTGCTCGCCCGGAAGATCGAGTTGTGGCTCGCGCCCTTCTCGACGACGCAGGACCGGCCTGGGTCCGAACCGGCGCCCTGGTAGGTGTCGCAGTCGGGCAGCTCGTAGTAGTCGGACACCTTCACGGGCGCCGTGAAGCTCGCGCCACCGTCCGTCGACCTGGCCAGCAGCACCTGGCTGCGGTTGTCGGCACCGGTCACGACGTTGTTGAAGTTGTTGTAGACGACGTACAAGGTGCCGTCAGGTCCAGTGAACGGCTGCGAGTCCTGGTTCTCGTTGCAGTTGCCACGAGGGGTGGGTATCCCGAAGGTGTTGCCGCAATGGCTGCTGTTGCTGCTGACGAGCACCGGAGCCGAGAACGACTCGCCGTAGTCCTTGGAGTAGGCCTCGTAGATATAGCCGGTGCCGTCTGCGGCGAACGTGGTCCACGTGACATACACCCTGTCGGCGAACCGGCTTCTCGCGTGGTTGTCCACGGTCAGAAGCTGCTTGTCGAGGAGGAAGTCTCCGGCGCCGGCGGTGTCGTCGTGCGTCGCCACGGATCGGCCGGTGAAGTTGAACGATGCGCCTCCGGTGCCCGTGGAGCGGAAGACGTAGAAGGCACTCGACTGGTCCGGGTTGGGCGACACCGGGATGCCCCGGTTGAACGCCTGGCAGGACAAGTACACGTTGCCCTTGGTATCCCACGCGACACTGGTGTCTCCGCCTGCCTGCCAGTACTCCCTGGCACTGCCGACGAAGTCTCCGCGGACGAAGCCGTTGGGTGTCGTGCTGTCAGCCCAGGTGCGTCCGGCGTTGTTGGAGTAGGAGACTCCGCAGGTTCCGTCCCCCCGGCGGTAGTCGTTGTAGCTGGCCACGATCCGGGACGAGTCGTTGGGGTCGACGGCGATCCAGGTCTCGTTCTGGGCCTGGCCGCGCCCGGACAGATCGGCGTCGGTGAGGTTCAGGCAGTTGGCGTTGACCTTGATGTTCGAGCCGCGCGTGGCCTTGCAGCCGTTCGGTCCCGACTGCTGGGGCACTCTGGGGGTGGCGCGCACGGGCGCGGCGCCGCGCGAGCGCGCCGCAGTGCTGACATCGAGCTCCGAGGACAGCAGGCCAGACACATRCCTCTTCTGGACGGAGTTGAGACTCTGGAATCCAAAGGGTTGGGCGGAGCTGACGGTCGGCCCCAAGGTCAGCAGCGAACCTGCTGCCACGGCCACGGCACCAACTGTCGCTAGCCATCGGTTCTTGTTCATGGCGTACCTCTGATCGGTGAGAAAGAGGAATCGCCGGCGCGCCAGAACGCTTTGTTGACCCCCTTCCCGCCACGGGCACGGTCATCTCGGCCGGTCGAGAGCAGTTCATCGGCACCGATCCATGGCGCCCGGCCATCTCGGAGGCTACCCCCATCGGCTGCCGCGGACCGGCCGATCAGGCACATCCATCAGACTCGGTGACGCGGTCGGCAGGCTCGGGTCGCCGCGCTGGACCACCTCCAGTGTCTGTCCCGGCGCTTTGTACGTCAGGGTCGGGTGAGACGGGTCGGTGTTTTCCTTCCCTCCCGGGAGAGTGGGCGGGATGCCGTCGTCCGTCATGCGGCGGAAGGGCATGGCCGCTCCGCGGCGAGGTGACGCATGTCGACGGGCTCGCATTCAACCGATCGGGGTGGCACCCCGCCGTTCCTGCGCGCACCAGATGGGGCAGACCTCATGCGTTGCTTCCTGCCCTGCATTGGGTGAGATGGTCGAAGCTCGGGAGTCTCGCGGGCGCCAAAAGGAGACTTCATCCGTCCGTGAACCTGCTCGGATGACGAGCGCTGTCAGGCGGCCACCGCGATGGGCCATCTCGAGGCCACGAACCAGCATCCGCATCCGGAGAGCAGCCCGATCGCGGCGCCCCCGATCACGTCGACGGGCCAGTGCGCGCCAATGTAGAGCCGGTTCAGCGCCACCAGGCCAGCGAGGATCACGCCGACAATCCGTTGCGGCCAGGTCAGCCAGGGCCACAGCGCCGCGACGAGGCCGACGGCCACACTCGTGTGGGCGGAGGGGTAGGCGTCGCCGTAGGGGTCCTTGGGGTAACCGTGCACGTCCAGCCCGACGATCGACGCGGTCGGACGGGATTGGTGGGCCAAACGCTTGAGCGTCTGGGTGATCACCTCGGAGATCGCGACGCTGATAACGATCGCCCGCAGCACCTCCCGTCGAGCGCCTCGGGTGGTGGCCATGACCCAGCCGCCGAGGGTGAGCCCGACCACGGCCAGGGGCACGGGGCGGAACAGCGGGTTGGTGACCGCCAGCACGGTCCCGAGGGGTGGGGGTGGGTCGTTGATCCATGAGACGAAGCTGGTCTGCGCATCTGCTGCTCCCGGCTGCAGTGCCAACCACCACGTCGCAGCGATCACCAGTGCAGCCAACGTCGCCAGCACGCGGGACCTGGCCGGCGGGGGCACGGTCCTTACCTGGTGGGCGCCGCTGACATTCATCGTGGCCTCCTCACGGTTCTGCACGATGTCGGCCCAACCTACAGACGTCCCTCGTCGTCCGCTGCACGAGTTGCCAGCCATTCCGACAGGGCGGATGTGGCCGTGAGTGTGGTCGGTGACCTGGCGCGCGCTGGCAGCATGGACCGGCCTGGGTGTGCGTCCGCGCAGGCACGTCCGGCATCCCGCAGGCGGCGAAAGGGCTACCTCAGGACACATGCGCGCGTTCTGCCGCTAGGGCCGCATGAAGGTGCACCGGCGGGTCGGTCGCCATGTCGGTCGGGCCGCTTCCTCAATCAGCTGAGGAGATGCAGGCCCGTCATCACGGTGTCGGCCGGGCTCGGCGTCGGATCTCCGTAGATCTCCCATGAGTGCCCGGCAGAGCCCCTGGCCTGCGCTGTCACCCAGGTGTCGATCGCGTCATCCGCTCAAAGCTCCGGCCGACCGCGCAGAAAGTCCCAGACCTTGCCTACCGCAGGACCCCACGCGGAGCCAACTTCGCCGGGTGAGACCGTGCATCGCACCGCGGCGAACCTTCGTCCGCTCACAGCCTGCACCCCGACTGAGATCACACCTTCTGGATCGTAGATCGCGGCCATTCACGTAGAGCGACTGGCGGTGAAAGGACGCACGCCACTTGGGCAGTCCGGGAAACTACGCACCCACCGAATTGAGCGCCGCGAGCGACATCCCTCACGACGGGTCTCGTGCCACTCTTCTACGGCGAAGCTCGTCGAGAAACTCCCACGAAGGCCGTGACAGGATGGGCCCCGTGGCGGCAACGGTGATCGCGATATACAGCACCAAGGGTGGGGTCGGAAAGACGACGACCGCTGTCAACCTCGCCTGGCAGGCGGCATCCGAACGGCGAGACGTTCTCCTGTGGGATCTTGACCCGCAGGCCGCGGCGACCTGGCTGCTGCAGGTGAAGCCGCATCTGCGAGGAGGCGCCGAGGCGCTCGTGCGGGGCAGGAAGCCCGCGAACAAGGCGGTGCGCGAATCGAAACTCGACCGGATCGACGTGCTCCCCGCCGATGAGAGCTACCGCGACCTCGACATTGCCCTCGACGCGGCGAAGAAGTCGTCGTCCCGCGTGACGGAGGCATTAAGGCCCCTCCGTAGGCACTACGACGTCATCATCCTCGACACCCCGCCGGGTGCGTCGCTGGTCGCCGAGAACGCGCTGCGCGCAGCGGACGTCGTCGTTCTGCCGCTCATCCCGTCGGCGCTGGGGCTGCGCTCGCTGGAGCAGGTGCGCGGTGTGATCAAGGATGCCGGCGGCCACGTCAAGCTCGTTGCATTCCTCTCACAGGTGGACCGACGAAAGCGCGCCCATGTGGAGGCGCTCGAGCAGCTTCCTGCGGCGCACAAGGAGATCTGCGACGGCTACGTCGGCGCGAGCGTCGTCGTGGAGCGCATGGGCGAGCACCGCGCGCCCATAGGCGTCTACGCCCCGACCTCGGATTCTGCCAAGGCGTTCGCGGAGCTGTGGAAGCGCGTCCGGCGCGCTTCTTGAGGGCCGCGCTCGGGCTGGTTGTTCGGATAGGCCGGTACGAAACCGCGATCGACCTCGGTTCGAGAGCGGGGTGAAATCAGCGCGGGCGGACCATCATCTCGCGGCAAGCGCGTGCAGGGTTCTGTCGTCGGTCAGGGCGAACAGGAGGTTGCCGCTGACGGTCAGCGCGGAGGTGACGGCGCCGCCGAGGTGGTACACCCCGAGCCGTTTGCCGGGGGCACGGTCCAAGACGACCACGCGTCCGTCATGCGGGGCTGAGGTTGCGAGGTTAGTCGGACGCGCCGATCTACGGCCTGTCAACGCGCCGCCACTGGGTCTCTCCCTCAGCGCTAGATGTACTGACCGGGCACGTTGGTTGAGGGAATGCGACTCATCGCTCTGAGCTGCTGACGTGGGAGGGCCTCCCGCGGTGGAGTGGAACTGCTCAAGGTTCACTTCGCCAAACAGGAGGCCCTCGTGTCCCACGCTAACGC
>NZ_JBFRDT010000013.1:0-49351 GCF_052113925.1 Terrabacter sp. RAF57
GAGGAGGAGCAGGACTGGTTCCCGAAGGTCCGCGAGGGCCTCGGGCGCAAGCAGCTGCAGGAGCTCGGCGAGGAGCTGCTCGCTGCCCGGAAGAAGGCACCGCGCCGTCCCGAGCAGCCCAGCGCGATGAAGAAGGCCATCGACGCGGTTGTCTCCTGACCCAACCTGAGCGAACGTCGGAGAAGTCCCCCTTTGAGGAGAGTCCATGAGCGGCCAGATTCCCCCGGTCCCCATCGAGACCGAACCCAGCAGTCCCTGCGATTGCGACAACTGCCCTGCGGACTGCACGTGTGACTCGTGCTCATGTGAGGACTGCACGTGCTCAACATGTAGCCACGCCGCGTGACGATCTGTCGGGCCGGCTGACAACGCGTCAGTTTCCCCCCGGCGCCTTGGTTTCCGGTTGGTCCGCACCCGCAGGCTGCTCGCGACGCCCCTCGCACTCCCCGGGGAGTCGCCCGGCGACGCGCAGGACCTCGGCGACGTCGTGCAACTTGATGTTGCCGTCCTGCGAGAGCCGTCGAAGGTAGGCAAATGCCGCTTCAGGAGTCATCTGGTAGCGCTCCATGAGGATCCCGATCGCTTGCCCGATCTCCTGGCGGGTCACCATGGCCGTTTCGAGTTGAGCCACCTTCTGCGCCATCGCAATGGTGGCTCCGATGTGCACGGCAACACCCCGCGCCATGTCAATCTGTCGGTCCGAGGGACCAGTAGCCTCCTCGAAGCTCAGCGTGAGGACTCCCACCGGTCGGCCGTCCCACACGAGCCGAGAAGCCAGCACTGATGCCAACCCACTTCCGGGAAGCTCCTCGGCGAGCCGAGCCCACGGATGGGGGCGCTCGTCTGCCGACCGCAAGAGGGCCGTCCCGCACTTCCCGCGCAATGCGGACACGCTAGGGCCTTCACCCACGCGTTCTTCGAGATGAGCGAGGCAGCGCGCCTGCTCGGTCGTCGCCAACAGCAGGCTGCTCACGCCACCGCGCTGGACGAGACGGATCGAGGCGTGCTGTGCAACAGGAGATGCCTGGAGCCCGTCAGTGAGCACGGCGCAGAGTGTCAGACGCTCGCTCGTCGGATTGGTGCGGGCCGTGTCCGGAGACATGTGCAGCGACTTAACGCCCCTCACAAGGTTGTCTTGCGGGGGCATCGCGCGGTCGCGAGCGGTGTTCAACTCGGGAAAAATGGACATACAGATCACCGGAGTCGTCTTTGACGGCCATGGCTTCCCTCGCGCCTTGAAGGTGCCGTCATCGACCCAGACCGTCAGGCGTGGCGGTTCAGACCAACGTGTCCGTCATTGCACTGGATTTTACTCGGCAGATACTCAGTGCGGGGCGAGGCCTCACGGGGAGTCGTATGACCGTGCCGCGGTATCCCCGTTTCGAGCGAGCTTTGGGCACGTGCCCGCGTACGGCGGGAGGTTCATGATCCTTCGCTTCCTCGCTCTGGTCGATGGGGAGGGCGGCGGCGCCGTCGCCCCCATCGATGTCGCGGCTCCAGACCTACTCCAGCAATGCAATACCAAGGGGGCCCTGCCGGTGCAGGCTCATCACCTGCGGAGCGCCGGTCGTGATGCGGACGGGCCGCCGTCGTGGCTCATGCCTCACCGGTGAACGCACTGACGATCGCCCGAGCCAGTGCCACCACGCTCGTACCCGCCTGCGCGGCAGCCCGGTACAGACGTTCCTCTGCGACGTGGGCCTCGATCCCGCGCGAACTGACGAGCAGGCCCACGGCCTGGTCGACGTACGCCTGGCCCTTCAGCCTCTCCGGACTCCGGACTGCTTCGAGTCGGGTCGAGAACGAAAGGTCGGCGTTGGACACGACGCCCGGAGCCCAACCGCCAAAAAGCCTCGCGAGCTCACTCTCCTGTCCTCGGAAGGATGAGGCGTGGCCGCCATAGAGATTGACACCTCCCGTCACTATCCCCTCCTCCCCGAAGGGGATTGACAGGGTGCTGCGGACACCTGCCGCCGCGGTCGCCTGAGCGAAAAGCTGCCAGCGCCCCTCGTCGAGGAGGTCTTCGACATCGGTCCCCACGATCTCGTCGTCGACGACCGCCTCGACGCATGGCCCCCCGTCGACGTACTGAACCGCGTCCATCACGGCGACCTCCAGACCCGTGGCGACATACGTCAGTACGAGCTGCTCGGCCACCAGTGTCAGACTCAGACCGACCAGCGTCGGGATCTTCTCCTTGGCCGTCGCGGCCACCTCCGCCAGGTCCCCACGAAGGTCACTGTCTCCGAACCGTTCCAGCTCCGACAGGGCTTCATCCGTTTCGGGTATCGGCTCCATCGCCGTCCGTCACCTCCTGCGTCCTCGACGTCATCACCCGCGGCGCGCCTCACGCGCACCTGTGCGTCACGTGCCCATCGGCCGCCCATCCAAACCCGCACCAGTCGCGATCGTGACCGCCTGGCGCCGCAACGGAAACCAGGCGGCTACCGGCCGCCGCAGCATTTCTGGAGGACGCTGGGTACGTTCGAGTGCGCTCGTAGCCCTCCGGCAGAAGAGCGATCGCAAGGCTCACCAGGTCCTGCCGGACCTCGGCGAGACGTGCGGCCTCGAGGTGATGTCGACGTGGGAGCACCGAGAACTACCCACGGTCCCGCGCGTGGGGCACTGGCTCGGCTGCGCTTCGCACGACCTCGGGCCAGAGTGTTTGACGATGGTGAGATCGGGTATCGAGCCCATGTGGTTTCTGACGAGTACCGCCCCGTGAATGAACTCAGCATTCGGGAGCTTGTAGCCGAGCTGGCCCGCGTTGAGGACCGGCTCCGGGATCAGGCGCATCACGCTGGGCCGCACCCCCTTCCGGGCCAAGTAAGCCGCGAGGCCGCTCTCAGGCGGCGTGAGCGTGCGTTGCTCGCGGAGCTGAGAGTCCGCCGCAGCGGTCCCTCCGCCCAGACGGCCGCACAGGGCCAGGGTGTGGCTCCAGTGGCCGCCGACGTCCACGGATCCGCGACACAGTAAGGGGGTGGCTCGGCCCCCAGCATGAGATCTACCGAATTGCGGTCCCCGCCCCTTGAAGGTCGACACGGGAAGGCCGCAGGCGACGAGCCTGCACGCCGGCCACAGTCGGCTCCCAACGTTCACATGTGGGTAGCCCGTCAGCAACCGGACCGGGCGCGCAATCGCCGGCAGACCAGTAGGCGTACACGCAGATCACACAGAAACGGAGAGGTCAGAGACGTTCTTGTCCGACGTTGATGACCACGGATGCGCATGACTGATCCAACAGAGCAAGCACATTCGCCTACGTGCTCCTTCTGTGGCGCGAGCCGTTCATCCACGGCAGTCCCGTACCACGACGCGGACAACGACTTCGCCGTCTACACGTGCGCTTCCTGCGGCCAGCAGTTCGAGAGCTGGTCGTCGCAGTCGGCGGCCGATCAACCCGCGCACACTCTCGGTCACGACACCGACTAGGTCGTCACACGAGCACACGGTCCTGACCCACCGAACCGACGTCGACTACGCCCCGTCGGTCCAAGGGGTCCGTGCGTGGGCGAGCCGGAGCCGCCGCTGGCCTTGCTGCACAGGTGCAGGGGGCGACCGATGGTCACGGCCGCCCCCTGCACGCTGACAGTTCTGGAGATCACCCCTGCGGTGGGTTCTTGACGGCGTCGGCGGACTCGGAGGCGCTCTCCCGCACGTCGGCGGCGGCGTGCGCGCCCTCGTCCTTGACGTCCTGGGCGGCCGATTGAGCCGTCTCCTTGACCGACTGCACGGCGTCCTGTGCCGGCTGCTTGAGGTGCTCTGCCGACTCGCTCGCCACGTCCTTGGCCACCGCCTGTGCCTGCTGCACCACGGGCTCGGCCTTCTCCTTGACCGTCTCAGAGAGGCGGCGCTCCTTCTCGGACGCCGGGAGCAGGGACCCCAGGAGCCATCCGGCGCCGAGCGCAATGACCCCGGCTGCGAGGGGGTTGCCCCGCGCCTTGCGCTGCACGGTATTGCCAGCATCGCTCGCTGCCTCACCGACACCGTGGGCCAGACCCGAAGTCCTGTCCCCGGCGTCGGTCGCGGTCCCCATGACCCGCTCTCGCAGGGCCGCGGCACTTCCCTTGACCTTCTCGGCCTGGCGGTGGGCGACCTGTCCCGGGCTGACGGACTCACCCAGAGCGTTGACGTCGCGGCTCAGGTTCTCCCGCGTGCGCTCGATGTCCGCCCGGATCGCGTCCGGGTCGTTGTTGGTCGGGTAGTTCGTGCTCATCGTTCCTCGTTTCCCTTCAGCGCGTCCGGCACCCGCTTGGCGGTCTCCGTCGTGCGCGGTAGTCCTTGGATCTCCTTGGTCGTGCGCCTGCCCATCGCCGCGAGAACCGCGCCGAGGACGGCCCACACGGCCATGACGATGACCGCAGCCCAGCCTCGGTCGTCGAGGGCCCTCGAGAGCCACTCCCACACGGCCAGCGACAGGAAGAGGAGCGCCATCCAGCCGGAGATGGCAGCGCCACCGAACATGCCGGCGGCCTTGCCTGCTCGCGAGGTGGACTCACGCACCTCGGCCTTGGCCAACTCCACCTCCTGGCGGAGGAGCGTGCTGAGCCCTTGGCTGATGTCAGCCACGAGCTCGCCGATGGAGGCGTGCTCGGCCTTCTCGTGCGAGCTCTCGTAGGCGGCGCCGGAGGTCGCGTATGCGGTGTCGCCGGGGGCACTGGTGAACGACGGGTCCGTCGTGGTCACCGATGGGTCCGCGCCGGCGTACGGGGCAGCTGCGGACGCGCCGGACGGGCCCGCATCCCTCCCCGAGCCGCCTTCCGGCCACGTGCTCATCAGCGCACCCCGCTCTGGCCTTCGGTGTAGCTCTCGTCGAGCGGGTCGGACGTCACGCCCCCCGTCGCCGAGGTCACCGCGTGCGTGTCGCTGTCGCGTACACCAACGGTGTAGGGCTCGCGCCGCACTGGCGATTCGGAAAGCGAGGCCGCCGCCGTCGAGGACACGCCAGACGAGAGCCGCGGAGTCCCGGGGCTCGCGCCAGTGGTCGACCGCGTCGGGGTCTCGGTGCCGGATCCGCCACCGCTCTCGGCGGTGAGTCCCCGCGTCAGACGTCCGCCAACGACTCCAAGGACAGCGGCACCGAGCAGGAAGGCGCCAGGTCGCCGACGCGCCAGGGAACGCAACTCCTCCAACATGTCACCCGGCTGGCGGTTCTCGAGCCAGTCGGCGGCCGACGCAGCACGGTCCGCGGCTTGCCCGGCCGCCTCCCCCGCCACGCCCTTCTGCGAGGAACTCGAGGCCATCTCCCGCAGCTCGTCCGCGAGGGAACGCAGCCCACTCGCCGCTCGCTCACCCTGCACGGAGGCCTGGTCGTCGAGCTCACCGCGAAGCTGGGTGAAGAGCTGGCGCAGCTGTGTGGCCGCCTCCGATGCGACGTCCTTGGCGCCCGATGCCGCTGTGTCGGCGACGTGACGGCTGCTGTCCGCAGCGTCTGCGGCCACGGACTTGGCCTCGGTCTTGACACTCGTGTCTCCGCCGGTGAAGCCCCCGGACGCTGACGTCGCGCCGGAGTGTGGGCCGCCATCAGCGGTGGAGGGCGACGTGGTGCCGACGGTCAGGTCGTCCGGCACGGTCGTCTCGTACGGTCGTTCAGTCATGGGTCTGGTTTCCTTCCATGGTCGCGCGACTGGGCAGGCCCCTTGCTCGAGCTGCCCGGTCGAGCCGGTGTTGCTAGTCACCGGATACCCAGCCCAAGGCCTCCCAAGCACGTTCGGACACGTGGGTGCGAACTGGTCTGGAACGGGTATGTCAGGCGGTTCACCGGCAGTACCGCCGGGCAGGGATTCGACGTCTGGCGCGTCATGCGAGCGACCTCGCGCTGTCGCGAGAACGACGGGGGCACAAAGGATCCCGAACGCTCCGGGGGCCGCTGGGCCATGAACATGCGTTGGAGGATGACGGCGTAGACGAGCCGTCCGGACTGTGCAAAGGCGATCCCGGGCCATGCCTGCTAGACCTAGAGCTGTTTGCGCACCCCAGCCATTTTCGGCGGTCGCTCACCCCGCGTTGGAGGCCTGAGTCGGCGACCCGCCTGATCAGAGGTCTTGGGCAGACTGGGACGGGAGGCGCTCGATCAGCCCATCCGCGACGGCCTGCGCCAGCTGCGCCGGACCCTCGAATACGTGGGCCGCTCCGGCATCGAGCAGCTCAGCCTCACTGAAGCCACCCGTGAGAAGGCCGACCGACGGCATGCCCGCGGATTGCGCAGCCTGAGCATCCCAGGTGGCGTCACCGACCATGAGTCCGGCCGAACCGCCGACCCTCGACAGTGCCACCTGCAGCAGGTCGGCGGCCGGCTTGCTCTCGTCGGCGTCGTCCGCGGTCGTCCATGCGTCCGCCAGGGACTGGCCGTCAAAAAGACGCAGGAGCGTCTCGACGTGCTGCCGCTGTCCAGAGCTGACCAAGACGAGATGGTGGCCGCGATTCTTCACCGCCTCGAGGAGCGCGCGCGTCCCATCGAAGGGCCGGACCTCCCCGATGAGCCTGTCGAACTCCTGTGTCCACCGATCACGCAACGCGTCACCGAGCCGCTGCTCTGCTTCGGCACCGGCAACGTGTGCGACGAGCTTGTCGCCCCCCATTCCCACCGCACGGTGGATCCGCCACACAGGCGGGAACAGCTCGACGTGCGCGAACGCCCGTGTCCATGCGAGCGCGTGGTGGTAGTTGCTGTCGACGAGTGTGCCGTCGACGTCGAGGATCACGTGTCCGTCAGGCAGTCGACGTACCCATGGCCGTCGCACTTCCCCGTGGCGCCCGCCAATGTGTCCGCCACCCGTGTCGTGCCCGCCGAAGGCATGGGTGGGCGTCATGCCTCGTCCCATCATCGCGGGCACGAACACGGCACGAGAGGGTCGGGACTGGCCGCCTCTCCGCCGCCCCGGCACCGAAGAGGTCGAGAAGTCCAGCCCCGACGTGAGAGGAATCGGTCAGACCCATAGAGGTTGTCGCCGGGCTTCACGGGTCAGGCCTGGAGGTCCCGGCGTAGTTCTCGCACGCTGATGGGTATAGACGTCTTGGTTCGGCAGCTGCCGTTCGATCCCGGTGGCCACTGTCGTCAGTGGCTCTCCGGCGATCCCGTCCCTACGTCTCTCGCTCGCGCTCAACGCGGTCGGGACCGGAGCTACTCATGAGTGACACCACCACCGACCAGAACCTCCCCCAGCACCTGCGCGCCGTGGCCGAGGACTTCGAACGCCTTGGACAACAGCTCGGCCGAACCGACGCCAAGAACGCCTTTGCCGCACTGACCCGACTCGCGGCCGAGCGGGTGTCCGGAGCGCGAGCCGTGAGCATCACCACGCTCAGCCATGACCGGTTCGTCACGGCTGCCGCATCCGACGATGTGGCGAGACAAGCGGACGCAATCCAGTACGAGCTCAACTCGGGACCGTGCGTGGACGCCATCGTCGAGCACACCATCTACCAGCCTCGAGACCTCGCGACGGACGAACGGTGGCCTGCCTACGGTCGGCGCGTGTCCTCCGAGCTGGGTCTCCGCAGCATGCTGTCCTTCCGGATGAACCTCGAAATGGCCGGGATTGTCGCGGGGCTCAACTTCTATGCCGATGAGCCAGATGCATTCGACGACCACGATCTCGCCGAGGGGCTCCTGCTCACCACCCACGGAGCACAAGCCGTCACGGCGGCGCACCTACGCGACAGAGTTGCGAACCTTGAGCGAGCCCTGAACTCGAACCGGGACATCGGGACTGCCGTGGGCGTCCTCGTCGCTCAGCACAGGCTGACCCGCGACCAAGCCTTCGACCTGCTGCGCATCGCCAGTCAGAACACGAACCGCAAGCTGCACGACGTGGCCCTCGACGTCATCGACACCGGCGCTGTCGACGTGACGCCCCACGGCCACCCGTAGGCCGCCCAGGGCGACCCGATTCCGTCACCTCACCGTGGGAAGGGAGCCATGCCCTTCGCCAACCGGCACTTCGTCATCCCTGCCGACGCTCGAAGCGGTCGAGCACGGCCGTCACGGCGCGGACCACGTCACGCCCGAGGAAGCCCGCCTGCTCGTCCTGGAGCGAGGCGCCCGACCGAGGCCGGTCAGAGGCTTGAAAGTGGATGAGTCGGCCGATGCCGCTCCGTCCGTCGCACCCATATGTGGCCCGGAGGACGTTCGCCCAGTGAGGCACCGGCGCAGATCAGGACAGGTCGCCGCCGACGATCAGCGCCGGGCCACCATTCTTTTCCACCTCGCGTTCGAGCGAGAGGCCGATCTTGAGTGCCACTCGTTAAGAGGCGAGATGGTCCGGACGAATGATTGCGATCAGATGCTCAACCCCGGAGTCCCGAGCAGCATCCCGCACTGCCGAGGCCGCTGCCGCGGCATACCCCTGATGGCGCAGTTCGGCCAATCCCTCCGATCGGCCGGGACCTCTATGGTCCAAAGATGGAAGAGATCACGATCCCTTGCCCGACCGACGGCTGCGACGGTGAGGTGACGGTCACGGCCGAGCCGATCATGTCCGGAACCGAGTGGGCCATCCAGCTCGTCGGTCTGGAGCCTGCCGTTCGGTGCTCCAGACGCTGCAAGCCACCGCGCGAGCTCGAGGATGCGGTGAGGGCAACGCTTCAAGCCGGCTGAGTGCCAGCCCCGGCGCCAGCCTTGCTGCCCTCGTGGGCCGGCAAGCGCAGTGTCCCGTGCTCGCCGCTGGGTGACGATCGCGTACAGCTGGCATCCATGACAGTGAGCCTCGCCCGTCGTTCGGGCGAGGCTCACTGTCCGCGCCTCACGACTCAGGGCTTCAGCTGCACCTTGATGTACCCGTCCCGCTTCTCCTGGAACGCCCTGTAGGCGTCTGGTGCTTCCTCGAGCGGTAGGCGATGGGTTGCAAAGTCGTCCACGCCGAGCGGGTCGTCGTCCGAGAGCAGCGGCATGATCTCGTCGACCCACCGCTTGACGTTGCACTGGCCCATACGGAGCTGGATCTGCTTGTCGAAGAGCGTCAGCATCGGCATGGGGTCCGCTGCTCCCCCATAGACGCCACTCAGTGAGATGGTGCCGCCACGGCGGACGATGTCGATCGCCGAATAGAGCGCTCCGAGCCGATCCACCCCCGCCACCTGCTGGATAGGGGCAGCGATGAAGCGTGGGAGGAGACCGGCGGCCTTCTGAACGGCCTTGGTCGCAGGTGAGCCGTGAGCTTCCATGCCCACGGCATCGATGACCGCGTCGGGGCCACGGCCCTGCGTGAGGTCCCGGATGACGTCGCCGAGATCGTCACCGTGGTGCTCCAGGTCGACCACCTCGACCCCGCGCGCCGCCACCCGGGCCAAGCGGTCCACCACCAGGTCGACGCCGATGACGCGGTATCCCTTGTGCACAGCGATGCGACAGGCGAAATCACCGACAGGGCCCAGGCCCAGGACCACCACCGTGCCACCGTCGGGAACCGCGGCATACTCCACCGCCTGCCAGGCGGTGGGCAAGATGTCGGAGAGGTAGGCGAAGCGGTCGTCCGGCGGTCCCTCGGGCAGCTTGATGTGGGTGAACTGAGCCTGCGGCACGCGCAGGTACTCAGCCTGCGCGCCGGGGACCTGACCGTAGAGCTTCGTGTAGCCGAACAGCGCGGCTCCGGTGCCCTGCTCACGGACCTGAGTGGTCTCGCACTGGGTGTAGAGCTGCGCGGAGCACATCCAACAGTGCCCACACGACATCTGGAACGGGATGGCGACGCGGTCGCCCACTTTCAAGTCCCCGGTCGCGCCGCCCACCTCCTCGACGATCCCCATGGGCTCGTGACCGATGATGTCGCCCGGCGTCATGAACGCTGCCAGCGGCTCGTAGAGGTGCAGATCAGATCCACAGATGTTGGTGGTGGTCATGCGCACGATCGCGTCAGTCGGCTCCTGGATCCGTGGATCCGGCACCTCTTCGACGCGGACGTCCTTCTTGCCTTGCCAGGTGACTGCTCGCATGTGTCTGCTCCAGTGGTGTCGGGGTCGTGCCAGTCCCCTTCCCATTGAGCACCCGACGTAACGCACCGGCCTGTTGCGGGCCCGGCCGACAGCGAGAGATCGATTGAGATCGTCCAGAGGCCCGATGGCGGTGCGGCCTGCCAAACTGCCGACTCGGCGGCTCTCGTTGGTGACAGCGACGCCTCTACCGTGATGTCCCAGAGCGGCTGAGCCGGGTACGGAGCCACATGCCCCTCGTCCCGACCATCTTGGAGGAGAAGTCGTGAGCTCTCCTACGCCTAGCACCTCCACGTTCGAGACCACATTGACCGCGAGCGGCCACAACACCGGCAGCCGGACTGGCCGGTGAGGACGCGATCCGAGTGACGCTCACCGTCGCCAGTTCTCCCCGTACTGTCGAGGTGCCCACCGACTTCGCGGCCGCCCTGGACGCTAACGAAGGATCACGTCAGTTCTTCGACGCCCTGTCCAACAGCCTCCAGCACTACCACGTGGACACCTTCAACGCGGCGAAGTCGTCCGACACCCGGCAGCGGCGCATTGACAAGTCAGTCGCCCTGTTCCTCGAGGGCACGCGCCGATAGCAAGCCCGCCCGGGCGAAGAAGTGCGTGTCCGTCGGACCGGGCATGAGGGCCGTGACCGTGACGCCGGTGTCGCGCAGCTCATGGCGGACGGCTTAGGCGAAGGAGGGCAAAGGCCTTGGATAGGGCATACGTCGCGTACCAGGGGCCTGGCATGGTGGCCGCGACGGAGGTCGTCGTCCAGAGGGGTGTCCACGAACGGTCCTGCCACGCCGACACCGGCGATGAGCGCGAGGACGTCGACGGGACGACCGAGGGACCGCACCTGCGTCACGCGGGTCTCGACTCCCTCCGCGGTGGCCAGGTCGGCTCGCACGGGGACGATGCGGCGCCGGCCCGTGTCGTCGCCCGACACCAGATTCTCTGCGGCCGGCCAGGTGCAGGCCGATGCCGCTCGAGGTCCCGGTCACGACGGCGAGGGGTGCCGTCCCTCCCGGTGCGTCCCTGCCTCCGTCGTAGGGTCGGTGTCGGTCATGGCGGTTCCTCCTCGGTCTCGGACCCGGCCCGTACCCATCCCGTGAGGAGCCACGCCTCAGCGTCACGTTCTCGGGTCCCGGGTACGTGTGGTTCATGGAAGACACCGAGAACGTCATGGGCCCGCACACCACCACGGCGACGGCGCTCGTCGAGAGGATCGTCGAGGGACGGCCGTCGCTCGACGGCGTCGCTCGGCTCCTGCAACCGGTGGCCGCAGCAGCCCGAGGGCGTGACACGTGGAGGAGCCTGGTGACAGGTGAGGTCGTGGGGCATGCCGCCCACCCGTTCCTGACCGACCTGCCCATCGGCTTCTTCAGCTCGGCGACGTTGCTCGACCTCGTGGGAGGTCCCGGAGCCGAGACGCGGCCCGCCGACTCGTCGGGGCTGGCCTCATCTCCGCGCCGGCCGCTGCCCTGACCGGCCTCGCGGAGTACGCATCACTGACCGAGCGTCCCCGTCGCGTAGCGGCCGTCCACGCGGCCCTCAACGTCGCCTCGTTGGGGTTGTATGCCGTCTCGTGGGCGGTGCGGCCGCGGCGCCGGTCCGCGGGAGTGGCGTTGGGCCTGGCCGGCCTCTCGGTCTCCGGTGTGTCGGCCTACCTCGGCGGGCACCTCGCGATCGGCGAGAAGATCGGCACGACAACGGTATCCGGTGATTCGCCGGGGTCGGGCGAGCGTGCCTGACCGTCGTGGCCCCGCAGGCGTTCAGGGCTCTTGACGGCTTCCAGCTGGGACTGGAACGAGAGGTCCGCGTTGGCCACGGCACCGGGTGCCCAGGCGCCGAAGAAGTCGGTGTTCTCGTCGCCCAGCACACGCTGGCACGTGACCAGGCGTTCGACCTGCTGCGGATCACCAGCCAGAACACGAACCGGAAGCTGCACGACCTCGCCCTCGACGTGATCGACACGGGCGCCCTGGACGTCACCCCGCACGGCCGGCCGTAGGACGAGCCCTCCCGGCATACCCGCACCCCCGGCGGCCACCCGATCCCACCGTGCGCTCGCTAACCGGTCTCGAAGCGCTGCAGCACCGTCGGCACGGCGCCGACCACGTCTCGCGCCAGGAAGCCCGGCCGTTCGCCCTCCAGCGTCTCGCCGGCGCGCCCGTGCAGCCACGCCACCCAGACCGCCGCCTGCTCGGGTGTCGCCCCCCTGGCGAGCAGCCCGGCGGCCACGCCGGCCTTGACGTCGCCCGACCCTGCCGTCGCCAGTCCGGAGGGCCCCGAGTCGCAGGACCACGACTCGCCCCGCGGACGCGCGACGTACGAGATCTCTCCCCCGCCGAGGACGACTGCGTCGGTGCCGTCGGCCACCGCGCGGACCGCTCCGAGCAGGTCGTCCGACACGGCCTCCTCGGGTCGGTCCAGAAGGGCCGCCAGCTCCGTGACGTTCGGGGTGAGCAGCGCCCTGCCTGTCAGATGACGTATGCCGTCGAGCCGACCTGTGAGGTACGCCGTGCCCAGGGCGTCGAGGACGAGCTGGGTGTCGAGGTAGGGAATGATCTGCGCCGCAAAGAGATTCGCACTCTGCGGATGTCCCAGACCTGGGCCCAGAAGGACCACGTCGGCGTCGGACGCCAGCTCGAGCACCCGGTCGGCCCCGGCGACGGCCAGCTCGCCGTCATGCAGCACCGGCAGCCCCACGACGAAGGACTCGGGAAGCGCCACGGCCAGGGTCGTGGCGCTGTCGGCGGCGGTGGCCACCTGCACCTTGCCGGCGCCGACGCGCAGTGCGGCCTCGGCAGCGAGCAGCACAGCCCCCGGCGTCTGCCGAGCCCCGCCCACGACCAGCACCGTGCCGCGTTCGGACTTGTCACCTCCGGGATCCGGCAGCCGCCAGCCTCGCAGGAGCCCGTCATCCACCCGGACGGGATGTTCCTCAGCCACCGGCCCGCCTCCTCTCCGGGGCAGCCGTCGGTTCGGTGGCGGTCGGCTCGTGGGTCTCCTCGACGGCAGCGTCCTCGAGATGGCCGACGTCGGCGAAGGACTCCAGCTCCAGACCTCCGCCCGAGCGCCCCCGGTAGCGGGTCAGGGAGCAGTTGGCGAGAGGTTGCGACCGGTCCAGGTCGAGCAGCGTCGTCTCGTCGAGGCCCTCGAGGGCGAGGCGGAAGCTCATGATGACGGCCTGGTGGGTGAAGACCCAGACACTGCGGCCTGCCTGCGTCAGGGCAAGGTCAAGGAGGAGGTGACGCACCCGGAGGGCGACGTCGGTCCAGCTCTCGCCGCCGGGCGGACGGTAGTAGAACTTGCCGAGCCGGGACCGTCGCTCGGCCTCCTCGGGATGGCTCGACCGGATCCCCGCGCCGGTGAGCCCGTCGAAGACCCCGAGGTCACGCTCGCGCAGCCGTTCGTCCCAGGTCGGCTCCATCCCGATGGCCTGGGCGACGATGCGTGCCGTGCTGGCCGCCCGGAGGTACGGCGAGCTGAGCACGACGTCGGGGCGGCGCGTCTCGGTCGCGGCGACGTGCTGCGCCAGCACCGTGGCCTGTCGTTCGCCGCGCTCGGAGAGCGGCGTGTCGGGGTCTCGGGTATCGAGGTCGAGATGGCCCGCACCGGCCTCCCGGGCCCGGGCATCGGCGACGTTGCCGACGCTCTCACCGTGGCGGACCAGGACGAGCGCGTCCATCGTGCCGGCGAGCGGCCCGGCGGCTGCCCGGCCCAGACTCATGCCGTGCCCCCTTCGGCTCGGGGCAGGACTTCAGGCGCAACGTCGGGAGAGGGAGTCTGCATGCCAGACAGGTACCCGCGGTCACAGCCGCAAAACGTTCGCGTGCCCGACCCGACCGTGACGGTCGTGTGAACGTTCGACAGATGGCTTTCGGCTCCGGGTGCCCGGTGGCAGGTTCAGGATGGCGGAGCCGGTCTGAAAGCACAGGGCCGGCTCCGCCTGAGCGGCAAGGGACGCCACGCACCTCGGCCGGGCTCCGGCTTCACACCTACGTGCTCCGGCGCGGTGAGCTCGGGCGCGCCGACGTCCTGCCGGCTCAGAGGTCGTGCGGATGCCGATGTCGAGCCGACGCGCTCATTCGCAGCTCACCGCTGACCGCGTCGAGCCCTCGAACCTGATCGACCCCGACCGCGCGGTCGTGACGCTGCCACAGACGAACGAGACGTCGCACCAGGGCGGGTCCCTGGTCCTGGTGGACGGAGTAGCCGAGCGCGGAACCGGCCGGATGTGGCGTGTAGAGGACGAGGACGACACGCATCGGCTCCTGTCGCTCGTCATGAGGAGCGCCGAGGCACCGCAGCTCGCTGACGCGTCCCGCTCGCACGCCGTCAGCCGACAGCACATCGCGTCCGATGACGGTGCTGACCCCACCCATGTCGCAGGCCAGCGTCCGAGTCGTCCCGTTGCCGACGGTCGTCGCCAATGCCCTCCGGGCGCACCTCGAGGCCTACCCCTCGACCACCCTCGTCTTCACGAACAACGTCGGCGCCCCACTGCGCCGGTCAGCCTTCGGGACGGGATGGAACCGAGCCCTCAAGCAGGCCGGCGTCCCAGCCATCCGCCTCCACGAGCTGAGGAACTACTACGCCTCGCTGCTCATCCGTCACGGAGAGTCGGTCAAGACCGTTCAGGCCCGTCTGGGCCAGGCCAGCGCCAGCGAGACGCTCGACACCTACAGCCACCTCTGGCCCGACAAGGACGAGCGCACTGGGCCGCTGTCGACGGAGTCCTCCGAAATTCTGCGGACTTGTTGCGGACTTCCGGGGATGACCAAACACATCACCGCAGGTCAGAGGCCTGTAAGTGGATGAGTCGGCCGATACGCCGGGTTCTGTTCCGCGTCCCCGTTACCGGTGACGTGGCGACGGCCATCCATCTAGGCCGACCATTGCTGGCCGGCTCGAGCGTCCTACCCGCGCACTCGACCGGGCCGGTCTCCTCGGCGCCCGAGGGCGCCATGCATACGCTGTCTGGACTTGCTCCGGGTGGGGTTTACCGAGCCGCTCCAGTCACCTGGAGCGCTGGTGGTCTCTTACACCACCGTTTCACCCTTACCGGCCGCCGAAGCGGCCGGCGGTCTGTTCTCTGTGGCACTGTCCCGCGGGTCACCCCGGGTGGCTGTTGGCCACCACCCTGCCCTGTGGAGCCCGGACGTTCCTCGGCAGGGCCGAGGCCCTGACGCGACCGTCTGGCCGACTCATCCGCGCACCAGCATAGGGGCGTATGCCGTCCGCTGCGTCCGCGCCCACCGGCGAGCCACTCCCGGGGGCCGGCATCTCGAACCGGCCACTCCCCCGGCGCCGACGCGGACCGCCGGTCCGCTCAGATGACGCGGCGAAACGCCAGGACGGCAACGTCGTCGTGCCGGTCCGGGTCGGAGACCGCCTCCGTCAGCTCGTCGAGGACCTCGTCGAGGTCGGTGTCGTCGTCGGCGCCGGTGAGCAGCTCCTCGGCGGCAGCCTGCAGGCGCTTGAGCCCGATGTCGATGCTTTCTCCGCGGCGCTCGACGAGGCCGTCGGTGTAGAGCAGGAGCAGGTCCCCGACGGCGAAGGGCACCCGGGCCGAGGCTCGGGGGACCTCACCGAGGCCGTGGACCGGCGAGCCGTCCTCGCTGACGAACCGGGTGCGACCGCCCTGGACGAGCAGCGGCGGCGGGTGCCCGGCGACGACGACGGCGAGGTCGTCCCGCTCCGGCTCGAAGAGCAGGTAGACGGACGACGCCATCTGGGTCGGCGGCTCGGTCGCCATGAAGCGGTCCATCGCACCGGCGAGCGCCTCCGGCTCCGGATCCTGGGTCGCCAGCACCCTTGCAGCAGAACGCATCTTCGAGCCCGCGACAGCCGCGTCGACGCCACGGCCCATGACATCGCCGAGGACCACCGTGACCCGGCCGCCGTCGAGCCCGCTGACGTCGTAGTAGTCACCACCCACGTCGGTGCGCCCCGCCTGTCGGTAGACCGTCCCGATCTGCCAACCGGGGATCTCGGGCAGGTCCTGGGGCAGCAGCGTCGCCTGGAGCACGGACGCGACACGGCGCGTCTGGGAGTAGAGGTCGGCGTTGTCGATGGCCAGACCGGCCCGTCGGGCCAGGTCCTCGGCGAAGGCGACGTCGTCGCGCGTGTAGCGACGACCGGACTCGGCCGCCACGAAGGTCAGCACCCCGAGCACCCGGTCCTTGGCCATGAGCGGCACCGTCATGGCGCTTCGCAGTCCGAGCTCCCGCGCCACCCGGAGGTGCTCCTCGTCGCGGGCCGCGGCGACGAGCATCTCGTCGGTGACGTTGTCGATGAGCAGGCTCTTCCCGGTGCGCGCCACCTGGGCCGCCCCTCCCGGCCGCTCGGGGTCGGAGGGCCATCGGGTCTCGAGCTCCTTGGCGAGCTGCACCTTGTCGGGGTCGACGTGCGCGACGGCGAGGGTCCGCAGGACACCGTCGTCGACCATCTGGACCGAGCACCAGTCCGCGTGCGTCGGCACGGCGAGCGAGGCGACCTGGCGCAGCGTCTGCCGGTAGTCGAGGGTGGTGGCGAGCGCCTGCGAAGCATCGGCCAGGAACTCCAGCTGGGCCGCTCGGGTCGCGCTCTGCGCCTCGGCGCGAAGGCGAAGCATCGTCTGCGCGCACATGTCCGCCAGCACGCCCAGCACCCACACCAGATCCGGGTCGACCGGTCCGACGAGCCCGTCGAAGCGGAAACCCACGGCCCCGATGGGCGAGCCGTCGGCTCGGGAGATGAGCGGCAGCGTCACCGACGACCGCTCCGCGCCGTCATCGAGCTCCGGGTAGCGCTCGAGGAGCTCGGCCCGGCCCGTGACCGACACGATCTGGGTGGTCCGGACGGCGTCGGTGAGCGGCGATCGGGCGTCGAGCTCGAGGCTGGCCCACTGCCGGGCCTCGGACGCGGTGAGGCCGTGGGTGGCGATGGTGCGCAGACGCGTCGGGCCGTCCTGGACCGCCAGGACGGCGCGCGAGGCGCCCACGACGGACGACGCACGCTCGGTGATGGTCTCGGTGAGCTCCTCCAGCGTCGTGGCAGCCGCGACCTGGGCCGCGATGCCCGCCAACGCCGCCAGCCTCGGGGCGACCGACGCACGGCTCGCCGCCGGGCTCTGCCATGGCGCGTTCATGGGGTCATCCTGACAGCCGAAGGGCTTGGGCAACCACAGATGCCGCAGAAGTGGGAGCATGCAGAGGTGAGGGGTCAAGGGGTGGCCAGGGGACGCGAGCTCCGTCGTGTCGAGTTCGGCCCTGACGACCTGCGTCGCGTGCGTGAGATCGTGCGGGCGATCGCGGGCGAACGCATCCCGGACCGGGCCGACAACGCCGTGCTGGCCGTGCACGAGATCGCGGTCAACAGCATCGTCCACGGCGGCGGTCACGGCGTCCTCCTCATCGACGAGACGGCTGACTCGCTCGTCTTCACGGTCGAGGACGACGACGGCACTGGGTCGGTGCCGGAGGTCCTCGCGCTCGACGACGAGTCGACGAGCGGCCGCGGGCTGTGGATCGCGCAGCGGCTGAGCGATCGGTTGACCATCGAGGCCCGCCCCACGCGTACACGCATCGGCGTGCACCTGAGACTGGCGTCCTGAGCCGACCGGGTCCCGGGAGGGCGGACCGTCAGGTCAGGATCGGTCCGCGTCGACCCGGTCCGGATCCACGCCGTCCGCTGTCTCGGCGGGAGCAACCTCGACGGGCGCGACGTCGACGTCGGGTGCCTCGACGACGTCGAGGACCTGGTCGAGGTGCATCAGCCTGACGAGCCGCAGGGTGATGTCGCCGCAGACGAGCTGGAGGCGGGCGTCCGCCGCCACGACGCGGTGGTAGAGCCCGATGATCGCCCCGAGACCCGAGGAGTCGAGGAAGGTGACGGCGCGCAGGTCGACGACCACCGCGGCGCCCTGTGTCACGGCGATCTCCTCGAACGCTGCCCGCACGTCCGGCACGGTGTACGTGTCGATCTCGCCCGCGAGCCGGGCAGTCGTGACGGCGCCGTTGACCGAGACCGTGACGCTCATCGAACCTCCTGGGACGTCGGTGTCCTAGCCCATACGTTAGGACGACTTCGGCTGGTGTGGGAGCAGATGTGGCTCAACCGGTGGTCTGGCGCTCGACCGCACTGGTCGCCACGTAGACGCTGTTGGACGAGGTGCCTCCCGTGAGGGGGTTCGCGAAGGACACCTCGTGCGCGGCGACGTCGGCGAAGACCTCTGCCAGCAGGGCCGTGAAGGCGTCGTCGGGCGGGTCGTCGGACCACAGCGCGAAGACCCCACCGGGGTGCAGCGTCGCCGCCAGACGCGAGAGGCCGTCCCGGGTGTAGAGGTCCGCGTGGCTGGGGTGGAGCACGTGGTGGGGCGTGTGGTCCACGTCGAGCAGCACGGCATGCAGCAGGGTCGGCGCGTCCCCGAAGCCCTGGCCCTGACGCGCCAGGGCGAAGAAGTCGCCCTCGAGCAGCGAGGTCCTCGGGTCGTCGATGAGGGACGCGGTGTCGGGGAGCAGCTGCCGCTCGTGCCACGAGATGACGGGTCCGAGCGCCTCGACGACGGTCAGGGAACGCACCCGGGCGTCCTCGAGCGCCGCCAGGGCCGTGTAGCCGAGACCGAGCCCGCCGACGACGACGTCGAGGCTCTCGTCGTCGCCACCCCCCTCCCCCACGGCGGCGAGCCCGAGGCGGGCCAGCTCGACCTCCGCGACCGTGAAGAGGCTCGACATGAGGAACTCCTCGCCGAGCTTCACCTCGTAGACGTCGACGAGCAGCGACGGCTCGAGCCGGCGACGGAGGCTGATCTCGCCCATCGGCGTCTGCTGCCAGTCGATCTCCTCGAAGCGCCGGCTCACGACGTCAGCCGAAGATCGGGGTGAGTGAGCCGGCCGGCAGGTCCTTCTCGACGGACGCGAGGCGCCACTTGTCGGCGAAGACGGCGACGTGCAACCCGTCCTCGCGCGTCAGCGACTCGGCCCCGGGCCGGCTGTCGACGATCGGCATCGCGGCCGCCGTGACGGCACGCGCCACGGAGTAGCCGAGGGGCTCGAGGCGGATCGGCGAGCCGAACTCGTGCTCCATCCGGTGCTTGGCGACGTCGAACTGCATCGGACCGACGGCCGCGAGCACCGGCGCCTGCGCACCGCGCCGGTCGGAGTGCAGCACCTGGACGACGCCCTCCTCGCCCAGCTGCTCGATGCCCTTGCGGAACTGCTTCTGCTTGCCGGTGACCGCCGCGCGGGCGACGGCGAAGTGCTCCGGAGCGAAGAGCGGGATGCGGGGGAAGGCGACCTTCTCGTCGGCGAACAGGGTGTCGCCGACCCGGAGGGCGTTGGCGTTGACGAGGCCGATGACGTCGCCCGGGAAGGCCTCGTCGAGCGTCGACCGGTCGCGGCCGAAGACGCTCTGCGCGTACTTCGTCGCGAAGGGACGGCCCGTGTCGGCATGCGTCACGACCATCCCGCGCGTGAAGCGGCCCGAGCACACCCGGACGAACGCGAGCCGGTCGCGGTGCGCCTTGTCCATGCCCGCCTGGATCTTGAAGACGAAGCCCGAGAAGGGAGCCGACACCGCCCGGGGGTCGCCGGAGCGGTCGGGTCGGGCCCCCGGGGCGGGGGCGAGCGTCACGAGGGTGTCGAGCAGCTGGCGTACGCCGAAGTTGAGGACGGCCGAGCCGAAGAGCACGGGCGAGGCCGCGCCCGAGAGGAACAGCTCGAGGTCGAGGTCGTGGCCCGAGGAGCGGAGCAGGTCGTACTCCTCGACCGCGTCGGTCCAGACCGAGCCCAGCAGCTGCTCGGCCTCCTCGGCGGGCATCCGCGTCGTGATGGCCTCGGTGGCGCCGCCGGGCGTACGCGTGAACTGGACGAAGTCGCCCGTCGCGCAGTCGAGCACGCCGTGGAAGTCGCCCGCGACGCCGACCGGCCAGGTGAGCGGCATCGGGTGCAGGTCGATCCGGTTCGTCAGCTCGTCCATGATCGCGAGCGCGTCCAGACCGGGCCGGTCCCACTTGTTGACGACCGTGATGACGGGCACGCCACGCGCCCGGCAGACCTCGAAGAGCTTGAACGTCTGGGGCTCGATGCCCTTGGCGGCGTCGACGAGCATGACGGCGGCGTCGACGGCTGCGAGCACCCGGTAGGTGTCCTCGGAGAAGTCCGCGTGACCGGGGGTGTCGAGCAGGTTGATGACCGTGCCGTCGTAGGCGAACTGGAGCACGGCGGAGGTGATCGAGATGCCTCGGTCCTTCTCCATCTCCATCCAGTCGGAGACGACGCCGCGCCGGTTGCCCTTGCCGTGCACCGCGCCAGCCTCGCCGATGGCGCGCGCGTGCAGCGCGAGCGCCTCGGTCAGGGTCGACTTGCCGGCGTCGGGGTGCGAGATGACGGCGAAGGTGCGGCGTCGGGCCGCCTCCTCGGCGACGGCTCCCCCGTGGTGTTCCGCACCGTCGGGGTCTCGGCGGTCCGCGAGCTCGCGGTCGTGCAGGGCGGTGGCGTCCATGGTCCTCCAGTGATCGCCCCGAGTCTGTCACCGTCGGGCCCGATCGCCCGAATCGGCACCGGCCGCCAGACCGCCGGCGCGAGGTGACCCGAGTCACACCTCGCCGATCCCGTCAACGATCCGGGGCCGTCGTTCGTCGTGCATGGGAGATGACGATCGCAACCGACCCCAGGACCATGACGCAACCGCTGACCGACGACCAGCCCGACACCCGACCCGGCTCCGTGCCAGACGCGGAGCCCGACGCACGGCCCGGAGCGAAGCTGCTCGACCTCTCCCTGACCCAGCTGCTCGGCGGCTCGATGGCCGCTGCCACGGCTGCCGCCCTCGGTTCGCGCCTCGGCGTCGTCGGCACCATCGCCGGCGCCGCGGTGCTGAGCATCATCTCGGCGATCGCAGCCAGCCTCTACACGAACTCGATGGCCCGCGCCAGGGAGGCCGTCGTGCTCGTCCGCTCGCGCCGCGGACCGGACGGCGTGGACGTCGAGGTCGTGCGGGAGACGTGGTGGCGCCGTCCCGATCGGGTGACCACGCGACGGGTCCTCGTCACGACCGGTGCCGTCTTCGCCATCGCCGCGGCCTTCCTCACCGGCCTCCAGCTCGCCACCGGCGCCCAGGTCACCGGCACGGACCTCGGAGGCCGCACCAGCGCGGGCGCCGTGGTCAACAGCCCGGCCGGCACCTCGGGTGACACCGCGCGCGACGGCACCTCCACCGACGGCGGCGCGCTCGACACGACGCCCACCGCACCCGCGACTCCGACCGGCACGGCGACTGCGCCCGCCGGGTCCACGGCTGGTCAAGCGACCTCCACCGGGACACCGTCCGCGACGACCCCCGCGACGCCGGCCACCCCGGCCGCTCCCGGCGGGGCGACAGGGTCGACCGACCCGGCCGCGCCCACGACCCCGGCCACGCCCGACTCGGGCGCGAGCACCCCGAGCGCCCCCGTCACCGCTCCCTGAGCATCCGAGCCACCTGCTGACGTATGCCGTCCGCCCCTCCGGGCGTGACGGCATACGTCGTCTCTGGCCGGTCGGCGTGTGCAGGCAGAGGGGTCCTGACGCCGCTGGCTGCACACGAGGCTGCCCGGCCGTTCAGCGTCGCTCGGGCCAGGGCCAGTCGACGTCGACGGACCCGCCGACGGCGAGCCCGCACCACTGCTCCGAGAGCCGGTCGAGGTCGGCGAACACCGAGGCGAGCTCGCGGGCGCCGAGGTCGGTGGCTGCTCCCCCGGCCCGCTCGTGGTGGAGGTCGGGCGTCATCCCGCGCTGCCGGAGCCACGCCGGGTAGACGGCGGCCGCGAGCTGCTCCGACCGGCCGATCTGCGTGCCGCGCGCCTTGTTCCGTCGCTCGACCCGGCGCGCCCACGCCTTGGTGCGCGTCTCCTGTGTGGGCACGAAGGTGCCCGCGTTTCCGCCTGCGGCGAGCTGGCCGAAGATGCCGTCGCGCAGGCCGAACCGGTGCTCGACGACGAGGTGGACGAGGTCGTGCGGCGCGAGGTCGCTCCACCCCGGCGCCGGGCTCATGACGAGGTCGGTCGCGAGGTCACGCTCCACGCGCACCTCGTAGCGCCGTTCACCGGTCCTCACGAAGCGCACCCGCATGCCGACGAGGCTAGGAGCGCTGAGCATCCCCGGCCAGTGGATTTCCGCCGACGGGGTGTCCTCAGGCGACCGAGAGCGTGATCGTGCCGGTCCCGACGTCGGCGGCGTCGACCCGCAGGGTCACCGTCTCGCCGGCCTTCGCCGACCCGCTCGCCTTGGCCACGACGGCGAGGTCGATGAGCTGGACGATGACGCCCTTGTCGTTCTCGTCGACGACGACGCCCTGCACGGTGCTCCCGACGAGCGGGTGCAGCTCGGCGGCCTCGACGGCGTCGGTGCAGGCACGCTCGACCCCGTTGGTGCGCCGGTCGGACATCGACATGATCTCGGGGAGGGTGGGCAGCGCCTCACGGACCCAGCCCGGCACCTCCTCCCCCGCCGAGAGCGCCTCGCACACCACGAGCCCGAAGCGGTCGACGAGGCGCCGCAGCGGAGCCGTCACGTGCGCGTACGGGTTGGCGACGGCCGCGTGCGTCGGCTGCGCGGGCACCTCGCCGTCGAAGGGGGTGTAACCGGCGCCGCGGAAGAGTGACGTCGCCTCGTGGATGAGCGCGAGGTGCCGCGGGTTGCTGCGGTCCAGCGTGCGCAGCAGCTCGCCGTAGGACAGGTCCTTCGGCCAGTCGACACCGGCGGCCCTGACCTGCCGGTGGAAGCGCGCCAGGTCGCGCGGGTCCGGCGGCGGCATGGTGCGCAGGATGCCGATCTTGCCCCGGAGCATGAGGTCGGCCCCGCCCATGCCGGTGAGCAGCGAGATCTGAGCGTTCCAGTCCTCCGCGGCGAGCAGCGGCCGGAACGAGATCCGGAAGCCGCCGTGCTCGTCCTCCTCGACCTCCTGCTCGGGCATCGGCAGGGTCGCCCCGCCCCGCTGGCGCTCGAGCAGGACGCGCTTCTCGCCGACCTCCTTGAGCAGGACGAGGCACTCCTCGGCGGTGCCGGCGTCGACCTCCTTCTGCACCTGCTCGTAGTCGTAGCGCCGGACGCTGCGCACCATCGCGCGGAAGACCTCGACCGCCGTGCCCTCGCCGTCGGCGGCGAGCGTCATGTCCCAGACGAAGGCAGGACGCACCTGGTCGGGCAGCAGGCTCGCGGCGCCCTCGCTCAGCTCCGAGGGGTGCAGCTGGACCCGCTCGTCGGGGCAGTAGACCGTCTGGCCGCGGCGGCGCGACTCTGCGTCGACGGCGCCACCGGCGCGGACGAAGGCAGGCACGTCGGCGATGGCGTAGCGCACCCGGTAGCCGTCGCCGCTGCGCTCGATCGACATGGCCTGGTCGAGGTCCATCGACGTCGGCGGGTCGATGGTGATGAACGGGACGGCTGTCTCGTCCCGCTCCGGCAGGGTTGCGGCGCCGGCGGCTGCGGCGGCCTCGGCCAGCACCTCCGGCGGGAACCGGTCCGGCACCTCGAACTCGCGACGCACCGCCTCGAAGCGCGCCGTGAGCTGCCGTGCCACGTCGCCGGGCTTCGTCGCCGGGCGGAAGACGATGTGTCGCTGGGCCATGGCGTCACCCTACGCATCACGACGTGCTCCCCGGAGGTTGAGCACCCGCGGCACTCCGCGGCGACCCGGGCGATCGTTCGTCGCCCGCGACACGCGCGGGGATGAGACATCACTGTCCCGTTTGCCTAGGCTGACCCCCGTGCTCATCCTGCTTCCCCCGTCCGAGGGCAAGACCTCACCCCGGCGGGGGCGGTCGCTCGACCTCGGCAGCCTCTCGTTCCCCGAGCTGACGCCCCTGCGCGAGTCGGTCGTCGAGACGGTGGAGCGGCTGAGCGGCGAGCCCGACGCAGCGCGCGTCCTCGAGATCAACCCGAACCTCGTCGCCGACCTCGAGCGCAACACGGTCCTGCGCAGCGCTCCCACGGCGACCGCCTCGCACGTCTACACCGGCGTGCTCTACCAGGCGCTCGACGTCGACTCGCTCGACGCGGCCTCCAAGCGCCGCGCCAACCGCTGGGTCGTCGTCGTGTCGGCCCTCTTCGGTGCGCTGCGGCTCGGTGACCGCGTGCCGGCCTACCGCGTCAACATCTGCAGCACCCTCCCCGGCATCGGCTACCTGTCGCACGAGTGGCGCAAGGAGCTGCCGTCGGCGCTCGACGCCGCGGTGAAGCCGCGCGAGCTCGTCGTCGACTGCCGGTCGAGCACGTATGCCGCCGTCTGGCGTCCCACGGGCGAGCGCGCCGAGCGCTGGGTGCACGTCACCGTCCCCGGCGCCTCGCACATGGCCAAGCACACCCGCGGTCTCGTGACGCGCGAGCTCGTGCAGGCCGAGGCGCCGCGCACGCCGCAGGCCCTGGCCGAGCGGCTCTCGGAGCGCTTCGAGGTCGAGCTGACGCCCCCACCGCGTCCGGGCCGTCCGTGGCAGCTCGCCACGACCCCGAAGGCCTGACGTGCTCGACCTCAGCCTGCTCGTCGAGCGCGTGGCGCCGATCCTCGTCTTCCTCGTCGCGATCACCCTCGTCGCCGAGATCTGCGACCTGTCTGGTCTTTTCGACGTCATGGCGCACCACGCCGCGCGCGTCGCCAAGGGACGTGTGCTCGTGCTCTGGCTGCTCATCGTCGGGCTCGCGGTGGTGTGCACCGTCGTGCTCAGCCTCGACACGACCGCGGTGCTGCTGACCCCGGTGGCCATCACGGTGGCCCGTCAGGTCGGCGCCCCACCACTGCCGTTCGCCATGACGACGCTCTGGCTGGCCAACACGGCCTCCCTGCTCCTTCCCGTGTCCAACCTCACGAACCTGCTGGCCCTGCACCCGTTCGCGGCGCTCGGCGTCGGGACCCTGGGCTACATCAGGCTGATGGCCGTGCCGGCCGTCGTCGCGATCGTCGCGACCGTCGTGGTGCTGTGGCTGCTGCACCGGCGCGACCTCGGCAGCACCTACGACACTCCACCGGCCGCCGAGCCGCACGACCGGGTGCTCATGCAGGTCGCCGGCGGGGTCTGCGTGCTGCTCGCCCCGGCGTTCGTCCTCGGCGTCCAGCCGGCCCTGGCGTCCGTGCCGGCCGCCCTCGTCCTGCTCGCCGCGACCTACTGGCGCGCGCCCGAGCTGCTGCGCCGGATCAAGATGCCGTGGCTCACGGTCATGGGCATCTGCATCCTCTTCCTCGTCATCGACGCCGCGCTGCGCCTGGGGCTCGAGGCGTGGCTGCGCACCATCGTCGGGCACGGCACCGGCATCGGCGACCTCTTCAGGGTCAGCGGTCTCGGCGTGCTGACCTCCAACGGCATCAACAACCTGCCGGCCTACCTCGCGCTCGAGCCGACGGTGGCGGACGCACCCTCCCGCCTGGCCGCCCTGCTCATCGGGGTCAACGCCGGGCCCATCATCACGATGTGGGGCTCGGTCGCGACGCTGCTCTGGGCCTCACGCTGCCGGTCCGCCGAACTCTCCGTCGACGTCGGTCGCATCGCGCGCACGGGCGCCCTGTGCGCCGTCACGGTCGTGACCGCCGCGACCCTGGCCCTCGCCGCCACCACCTGACCGGCTGACCGGGCCGACGGCATACGCCATGTCGTCGACCACGCACCCTCGGGCCGGACGCACGCCGTACGCGGGGTGCGGCTGACCGCGGGGTGGGTCGATGCTGGACTCAGCCGAGAGCGCGCCGGAGGTCGTCGACGAGGTCCCGGACGTCCTCGAGACCGACAGAGACCCGCAGCACGCCGTCCGTGATGCCCACCGCGGCTCGCGCCTCGGGCGTCAGGCGGCGGTGCGTCGTCGTCGCGGGGTGCGTGATGAGCGACTTGGAGTCACCGAGGTTGTTGGAGATGTCGATGACCTGCAGGGCGTTCATGAGGGCGAACGCCTCGTCCTTGCCCCCGTCGAGCTCGAAGGTGACGACGGTGCCTCCGGCGAGCATCTGGCGCTTGGCCAGGTCGTGCTGGGGGTGCGACTCGAGGAACGGGTGCACGACGCGGCGGACACTCGGGTGCGCCTCGAGGAAACGCGCCACTTCGAGGGCGCTGTCGGCCATCCGCTCGACGCGCAGCGACATCGTCTCGAGCCCCTTGACGAGGACCCACGCGTTGAAGGGCGACATCGACGGCCCCGTGTGCCGCATGAGGTTCTGGACCGGCCCGTCGATGAACTCCTTGGGCCCGAGCACCGCGCCGCCCAGGGTGCGGCCCTGGCCGTCGATGTGCTTCGTCGCGGAGTAGACGATGATGTCGGCCCCGAGGTCGAGCGGCTTGGAGAAGACCGGCGTGCCGAAGACGTTGTCGACGACGACCTTCGCGCCGGCGGCATGGGCCAGCTCGGTCACGGCGGCGATGTCGACGAGCTCCTGCATCGGGTTGCTCGGCGTCTCGAAGAAGACGGCGGTCGTGGGCTCGGCGAGAGCCTCGCGCCACTGGTCGAGGTCGGCGCCGTCGACGAAGACCGTCTCGACGCCCCAGCGCGGCAGGATCTCGTCGAGGATGACGAAGCACGATCCGAAGAGGGCCCGCGACGAGACGACGCGGTCGCCCTGCCCGAGGAGCGCCGCGAGCGCGACGAAGACGGCGGACATGCCCGACCCGGTGGCAAAGCACGCCTCCGCGCCCTCGATCTGGCGCAGCCGCTCCTCGAACATCGCCACCGTCGGGTTGCCGTAGCGTGAGTAGACGAAGCGGTCGACGTCACCCTTGAAGGCCGCCTCGGCGTCCTCCGCGGTGTCGTAGACGAAGCCGGACGTCAGGTAGAGAGCCTCCGAGGTCTCCTCGAAACCACTGCGGGACAGGCCTCCCCGCACGGCGAGGGTGTCGGGGCGCCACTGCTGGCTCGCGTCGCTCATCCCTGCACCCACGGCAGGCCCGCAACCTTCCACCCGGAGACTGCGCGGTGGCGCTGCTCGTCGTGCGTTCCCTCGAAGCCCTCGAGGACGTTGTGCGACCGGGACCACCCGTTGCGGGTGGCCGCCTCGGCCGCGGCGACGGAGCGCACCCCGGAGCGGCAGAGGAAGTAGACGGGAGCGTCCTTGGGCACCCCGGCGGCCTCGAGGTCGGCGGTGAACCGCTCGTTGACCGTGCCCTCGGGATAGGTCTGCCACTCGACGAGGACGACGTCCTTGCCGATCCCGCCGAGGTCGGGCAGTCCGACGTAGGACCACTCCGCCCTCGTGCGCACGTCGACGAGCGCCGCACCGGGCTCGTCGCGCAGGACCGTCCAGGCCTGCTCGGGGGTCACGTCACCGGCATAGCTCATGTCCCGAATATCGCACAGCGTCCGTCAGGCGAGATGGTCGGTCCGATTGGTGAAAGCCACCGACGCGGACCCGTCCTCCCAGACCTCCACGGCGGTGAGGCTGCCGGCCGCCGTGGCCAGGGCCCAGAAGCGTCCGACGGGCGTGCCGAGCACGTCGCTGAGCACCGAGAGCACGCCTCGCCTGCTCGTCACCGCGACGACGGTGCCGCCGGCCGCGGCGAGCGAGTGGTATGCCGTCCGCACCCTCTCGTCGGCACCCTCGCCGGGCGCCTGGCCGGACCAGTCCCCCGACGTGTCCGCCTCGGCGTCGAGCGCCAGGGCGAGGTCGGCCACCACGCGCGTCGCGAGGTCGTCGTCGGCGCCGACGACCCGCGTGCCGGGGCCGACGAGGCGACGCACCGCCGCGACGATGCGAGGCGCGGCGCCTGCGTCGTGCGGCTCCTGGACGAGCAGGAGGCGCAGCGGGCGGACTCCTGGCTGAGGAGTGGACACGTCGGAGATGCCCTGAGCCGCAGGCGATTCCGCATCGGTCATCGAGTCAGTCTCGCCGTCACCCTCGGCGGTGAGGACCCGGTGGACGCTCTTGCCGTCCATCGCGTCGTTGCTCAGGGCGTCGGCGTCCTTGTTCTTCTCCCGCGGGATCCACTCGAAGTCGACGCTGCCGCCGGCGTCGACGATCTCGGCGCACAGGTCCCGGGCCTCGAGCGCGAGACGACGCATGTCCTCGTGCTTGATCTTCCACCGCCCCGACATCTGCTCGACGACGAGCTTGGAGTCCATCTTGACGCGGACCGACGCACCGGGTTCGAGGTCGAGCACGGCGCGCAGGCCGGCGAGCAGGCCGGAGTACTCGGCGACGTTGTTGCTCGCCTTGCCGAGCGGCTCGGCGAGCTCGACGAGGACCCGGCCGGTCGCGGGGTCACGGACGAGGGCGCCGTAGCCGGCGACCCCCGGGTTGCCCCGGGACCCGCCGTCGGCCTCGATGACGAGCCGGCGTCCCGACCCGCGAGACGCAGCGGTCACAGACCGGACTCGCCCGTGCGGATCATGATGCGGCGGCACTCCTCGCAGCGCACGACCTCGTCCTCGGGGGCGTTGCGGATGCGGGAGAGGTCGACGTTGCCGAGCTCGAGCCGGCACCCGCCGCACCGGCGGTGGCGCAGCTCGGCGGCGGCCATGCCACCGCTGCTGGCGCGGATCTTCTCGTAGAGGGCGATCAGCTCGTCACCGACACCCGCGACGATGTCGGCTCGTCCGGAGCCGACCTTCTCGGCCTCGGCGTCGAGCGTCGTCAGGGCAGCGGTGCGCTCGGACTCGAGGGTCTCGACGCGCGCGGCGAGCTCGACCCGGGCGGCCTCGAGCTCGGTGACCCGTGCGCTGAGCGACTCGGACCGCTCCATGACCTCGAGCTCGACGTCCTCGAGCTCGGCCTGACGGCGCGCCAGCGACGTCAGCTCGTGCTGGAGCGCCTGGAGATCCTTGGCGCTGCCCTGGCCGGCGTCGAGCCGCGCCTGGTTGCGCGCGGCGCGGTCACGCACGAGCTGGACGTCCTGGTCGGACTTCGTCAGCTCGCGCTGCACGTCGCCGGCAGCCGTGCGGGCGTTGACGATCTCCGTCTCCAGCGCAGCGAGCTCGCCCCGGGCCGCCTCGACCGCAGGGGTCTGCGGCAGCGTCGCCTTCGCGTGGGTGATCTGGTCGAGACGCGTGTCGATGGCCTGCAGGTCGAGCAGGCGCCACTGGCGGGACGGGTCGGCTTTCAGGACACACCTCCGGTTTCGGGAGCCGCCCGGTCGACCCGGGCGGCGTTCGCACCGACGACGAACGTCCACGGCTCGGTGCGGATGGCTGAGACTCTGGACTCGACCCTAGTCGTTCCGGCGACCTGTTCCAGCGCCGTCATCAGCCGCTCGCGGCCGCTGGCGAGCCACAGCGACTCCGTCGCCCAGTGACCCGCATCGATGAGGTAGGGCGTGCCGCCCCGCGCCTCCTCGCGCGCCTCGAGCACCGGGTGGTGGCGCAGGTCGGCCGTGACGTAGACGTCGGCGCCGCTCGCACGCACCTCGTCGAAGCGGTCGTCGCCCGAGCCGCCCATCACCGCAACGGTCCTCACGACCCCGTCGGGGTCGCCGCTGACGCGGATCCCCCCGGCCGTGTCGGGCAGGGCGGCAGCAACGACCTCGGCGAACTCGACCAGCGTCATGGGCGACGCGAGCACGCCCACCCGACCGATCGCGTTCGCGCCCTCGGTCGACAGGGGGCGCTGGTCGGCGAGGCCGACGGCGTCGGCGAGCACCGTCGAGATGCCGGGGTCGGCGACGTCGGCGTTCGTGTGACCCACCCACAGCGCGACACCGGCGCGGACCAGCGCCGTGACCGAGGCGCCCTTGGCCGACGACGTCGCGACGGAGTGCACTCCGCGCAGCAGCAGCGGGTGGTGGGTCACGAGCAGGTCGGCGCCCCACTCCAGTGCCTCGTCGATGACCGCGAGTGTCGGGTCGAGGGCGAAGAGGACGCGGCGTACCGGCTGGTCGAGGTCGCCGACCACGAGGCCGACGCGGTCCCAGTCGGCCGCGCTCTCGAGGGGGTAGAGCGACTCGAGCGCCGCGACGACGTCACGGAGGCTGAGGGTCGGGGCGAGGTCGTCCACGTGGGCCCGGCCGGGCTCGAACCGACGACACCCGCGGTGTAAACGCGGTGCTCTACCAACTGAGCTACAGGCCCTCACGCGCCGACAGGTGACACGCGGGGCTCACCGGCAGGCGGCGGTCAGCCTACGGCATCGCGCGCAGCCGCGCGGAGCGTCGCGAGCGCCTCGCGGTAGGCCACGAAGTCGCGTCCCTGACCGATGCCGCGGACCTCGGTCCAGACGATGTGTCCCGTGCGGTCGACGAGGAAGGTGCCGCGCAGCGCGAAGCCGTCCTCGTCGTTCAGGATCCCGTAGCGCCGCGCCACCTCGCCGTGTGGCCAGAAGTCGGACAGGAGCGGGAAGAAGTGCCCCTCGGCGTCGGCCCACGCGCGCAGTGTGTACATCGAGTCGCACGAGATGGCGAAGACCTGGATGTCGTCGTCCTGGAAGTCCTCGAGCCCGTCGCGGATCTCGCGCAGCTCGCCGCGACAGATGCCCGAGAACGCAGCCGGGTAGAAGACGACGACGGCGTTCTTGACGTCGCGCACGGCCGACAGGCTGACGTCGACGCCGTACTGGTCGACGAGGGTGAAGTCGGGCGCCAGCGCGCCGACGCCCAGCGGGGCGGACGCCTGGACCGGGGACTCGGTCGGGTGCGCGTTCGTCATGGCGGCAAGTGTGACACCACTGCCCGGGAGTCGCCGCCACCCTCGACAGCGGGCCGGGCCCCGGCCCGTCGCGGCGGTCCCGGGCCGGAGGTCAGGCGTGGGTCAGCGGCGCGGACCCTTCGGGGGCATGAGCCGGGTGGCCGCCCAGTCGGCGGCGACGTTGACCTGCCCACCGGTCGTGAGGCCCGCCGTGGACGCGGCCTCCTCGACCTCGCTCGCGTCGACGTGGCCCGGCCGTCCGGCCTTCGGCGTCAGCAGCACGATGAAGCCCTGGTCGAAGAGCTTCGTCAGCCCGTCGACCATGAGGTCGACGAGGTCGTCGTCGCCGTCGCGGTACCAGAGCAGCACCCCGTCCGCGCCGTCGTTGAAGTCCTCGTCCTCGAGCTCGGTCCCGATGGCGTCCTCGAGCTCGAACCGCAGGTCGTCGTCGACGTCGTCGTCATAGCCGAACTCCTGGACGATCTGCCCCTTGGCAAATCCGAGCTTGCTCAAGGACGCCGCTCCCGCGGTCTCGCTCACTGTCACCGGTCCTCTCGATCGTTGGCGCGTCGTGTCATGGCGTGGGTGCCACGAGATCAGTGCACTGACTCCGACGCTATCGCGCAAGCCCGACCCGGTGGGTGCGCAACGCGCACGCCGCGCCAGAGGGAGCACACGGCATACCAGCGGGTGGGACGGCGGAGACGCCGCAGTGGCCGTCCCGGGGCTGGACCCGAGTGTGACGGCCACCACGGTTTGGTAGAGGATGGGTGGGTGCAGCGCCGTGGCCGACCGGCCGCGGGCGCCGCCTCGCGACGAGAAAGGACCCACGACGTGGCATCCGAGGCCGGACCGATCCTCAACGGCATCCCCAGTCAGCTCCCGGACATCGACCCGGACGAGACGCAGGAGTGGATCGACTCGCTCGACGCCGTCCTCGACGAGAAGGGCCGGACGCGGGCGCGCTACATCATGCTCAAGCTCATCGAGCGCGCGCGCCAGCAGCAGGTCGGCGTCCCCTCCCTGACGGCGACCGACTACATCAACACGATCCCGCCGGAGCGCGAGCCGTGGTTCCCCGGCGACGAGGACGTCGAGCGCGAGATGCGCCGCTACATCCGCTGGAACGCCGCGATCATGGTGCACCGCGCCCAGCGCCCCGGCATCGGCGTCGGCGGGCACATCTCGACGTACGCGTCCGCCGCGACGCTCTACGAGGTGGGCATGAACCACTTCTTCCGCGGCAAGGACCACCCCGGCGGCGGCGACCAGATCTACTTCCAGGGCCACGCCTCCCCCGGCATGTACGCCCGCAGCTTCCTCGAGGGCCACCTCACCGAGGCTCAGCTCGACGGCTTCCGCCAGGAGAAGAGCCACCGTGTCGACGGCACCGTCGAGGCCGTCCCGTCCTACCCGCACCCGCGGCTGCTCCCCAACTACTGGGAGTTCCCGACGGTGTCGATGGGCATCGGCCCGATGAACGCGATCTACCAGGCGCAGTTCAACAAGTACCTACACAACCGCGGCATCAAGGACACCAGCCAGCAGGACGTCTGGGCCTTCCTCGGTGACGGCGAGATGGACGAGCCCGAGTCGCGTGGCCTGCTCCAGCTCGCGGCCAACGAGGAGCTCGACAACCTCAACTTCGTCATCAACTGCAACCTGCAGCGCCTCGACGGACCGGTCCGCGGCAACGGCAAGATCATCCAGGAGCTCGAGGCGTTCTTCCGCGGCGCCGGCTGGAACGTCATCAAGGTCGTCTGGGGCCGCGGGTGGGACCCGCTGCTCGCCGCCGACCGCGACGGCGCGCTCGTGCACATCATGAACCAGACGAGCGACGGCGACTACCAGACCTTCCGCGCCAACGACGGCAAGTACGTCCGTGACCACTTCTTCGGTCGCGACCCGCGCACGGCCAAGATGGTCGAGGACTGGTCCGACGACCAGGTGTGGTGGGACCTCAAGCGCGGCGGCCACGACTACCGCAAGGTCTTCGCGGCCTACCAGGCGGCGCGCCAGCACACCGGCCAGCCGACGGTCATCCTCGCCAAGACGATCAAGGGCTACGGCCTCGGTTCGCACTTCGCCGGCCGCAACGCCACGCACCAGATGAAGAAGATGACGCTGGACGACCTCAAGGCCTTCCGCGACAGCCTCCGCATCCCGATCACCGACGAGCAGCTCGAGGCCAACCCCTACCAGCCGCCGTACTACCACCCGGGTGCCGACAGCGAGGTCATCAAGTACTCGATCGACCGTCGCCAGAAGCTCGGGGGCACGCTGCCGAGCCGGCGCGTCGACTTCGAGCCGGTCAAGCTGCCCGGCGACGAGGCGTACGCCCAGGTCAAGAAGGGCTCGGGCAAGCAGGAGGTCGCCACGACGATGGCGTTCGTCCGCCTGCTCAAGGACCTGTTGCGCGACAAGGAGTTCGGCCCGCGCATCGTGCCGATCATCCCCGACGAGGCGCGCACGTTCGGCATGGACGCGTTCTTCCCGACGATCAAGATCTACAACCCCAACGGGCAGAACTACACGCCGGTCGACGCCGAGCTGATGCTCGCCTACCGCGAGAATGTCAGCGGCCAGATCCTGCACCTCGGCATCAACGAGGCGGGCTCGCTCGCCGCGTTCACGGCGGCCGGCACGTCCTACGCGACGCACGGCAAGCCGATGATCCCGATCTACGTCTTCTACTCGATGTTCGGCTTCCAGCGCACGGGTGACTCGATCTGGGCAGCAGCCGACCAGATGACGCGCGGCTTCCTCATCGGCGCGACGGCCGGCCGCACCACCCTGACGGGTGAGGGCCTCCAGCACGCCGACGGCCACAGCCCGCTCCTGGCCGCGACCAACCCGGCCGTCGTGCACTACGACCCGGCCTACGCCTACGAGATCGCGCACATCATGCAGGCCGGCCTCAAGCGGATGTACGGCGAGGGCAACACGCCCGAGGAGTCGAACGTCATCTACTACCTCACGGTCTACAACGAGCCGATCCAGCAGCCGAAGGAGCCCGAGGCCGTCGACGTCGAGGGCATCCTGCGCGGCATGCACCGCATCTCGGTCGCCGACACCGAGGGCTGGACGCACGAGGCGCCGCGGGCGCAGCTGCTCGGGTCCGGCGTCGGTGTGCCGTGGGCGCTCGAGGCGCAGCAGCTGCTCGCCGACGACTGGGGTGTGGCCGCCGACGTCTGGTCGGTCACCTCGTGGAACGAGCTCCGTCGTGACGGCCTGGCGGCCGACGAGCAGGAGTTCCTCTCCCCGGACGGCCCGCCGATCAAGCCGTGGGTCACCCAGTGCCTCGAGGGCACCGAGGGCCCGGTCGTGGGCGTCTCCGACTACATGCGGGCCGTCCAGGACCAGATCCGCGAGTGGGTCCCGGGCACGTACGCCACGCTCGGCGCCGACGGCTTCGGCTTCTCCGACACCCGCGCCGCGGCCCGCCGCTTCTTCCACATCGACGGCCCGTCGGTCGCCGTGCGGACGCTGCAGCTGCTCGCCAAGGAGGGCAAGGTCGACGCCGACGTCCCCCGTCGCGCCGCCGAGAAGTACCAGCTCGACGACGTCACCGCCGGCACCTCCGGCAACGCGGGTGGCGAGAGCTGACGCTCCCCCGCTGACGTATGCCGTGTGGCCCGGTCCCTGCCCAGGGGCCGGGCCGCACGACATACCGGCCACCCGCCCCCACCCCAGCGACACCGGTCGCTCTCACCCGCGCGGGTCGCTCTCACTGGCACCGCAGGCCTCCGGCGTCGCTGAGCCCGAATGCGGCCGCTGAGCGCCGACCCGTCACGCGGCCAGGGCCAGGGCTGCCGCCAACCGCCGCGCGACCCGCCTCGGGTCGTCCAGGTCGCTCCAGACCACCCGGACCACGACCCAACCGGCCCGCCTCAGGGCATCCTCGCGCTGCTTCTCCTCGAACAGTGCGCGGCGGTCCTCGTACTTGACCGCACCGTCGAACTCGACGAGCACCCGTGTGCCGACGATCCGGAAGTCCGCGCGGTAACGCCGGCCCTCAGCCACGACCTCGACTTGCGGTTCCACCGAGTGACCCAGAGCCGCCAGCAGGAAGGCAGCGCGCGACTCACCCGGCGACTCGTGCCGCGCATCCGCGAGGGGCAGCGCAGCTCGGACCGGGCCGATGCCGGTGTGGGTCGCGAAGACCTCAACCGCGCGGGACAGCGCATCCGGGGTGGCCGCCCCCGCGTGCAGAGCGCCGTCAGCCGACACCATGAACGCCTCGGGCCCGGCTGTCATGCCGGCTTGGACGGCTGCCCACGCCGTCGGTACGAGCCGCGGCCGGTCCGGTGCGAGCAGGTCCGGTGCAGGGATACGGAGGTTGCCGACGCGCCGGTGCACGGTGACGCCGCGTCGGGTGACCGACACGCCACCTCGCGTCTCGACGAGCGAGGTGAGGTGCACGGTCGTGAGATCGGCCGCGAACGTCGGAAGCCCTGCCACGACGAGACATGAGTGGTGACTCAGGGCGGCGCGTCCGCGCAGCGCCCTCCCGACGGCAACGGCAGTGAGCCGGTGCAGTGCTTCACGGGCCGGCGGGTCTCCGTCGACGACGGCATACCAACCGGTCGTGAGGCGCAGGCAGCGCCCCTGACGGACGAGGCGGGCCAGCGCGTTGCGGTCCAGTCCGAGGCGGGCCGCGTCCGAGGTCGAGAAGACGCCGTCACGCGCGATGAGGTGGAGGTCCATGCGCTCGAGCGTCCATTGAGCGCGCACCCAGGGCGACGGTCCCCCGACGGGTTGTGGACGACGTGGGCCGGTCCCAGGAGGATGTGGACGGCTCACCAGCGCCGCAGTCCTCCACCCCCGCTGAGCGCGACCGGCGCTGCTGAGCGGGAGCCCGCCGCCCGGCCTACGCGAGGCCCGCGGCGACCCCGACGCGATTGGATAGGTATGCGCTGCTGTGCATATACTTACATCCATGTCCAAGGTCCTGACCTCGCTCCCCGTCGGTGAACGTGTCGGCATCGCCTTCTCCGGCGGCCTCGACACCTCTGTGGCTGTTGCCTGGATGCGTGAGAAGGGCGCGGTCCCGTGCACCTACACGGCCGACCTCGGGCAGTACGACGAGCCCGACATCGACTCCGTCCCCGGCCGCGCCGGCCAGTACGGCGCCGAGATCAGCCGTCTCGTCGACTGCAAGACCGCGCTCGTGGAGGAGGGGCTGTCCGCCATCGCGTGCGGCGCCTTCCACATCCGCAGCGGCGGCAAGACGTACTTCAACACGACTCCGCTCGGCCGCGTCGTCACCGGCACCCTGCTCGTCCGCGCCATGCAGGACGACGGCGTCTCGATCTGGGGCGACGGGTCGACCTTCAAGGGCAACGACATCGAGCGGTTCTACCGCTACGGCCTCATGGCCAACCCCAGCCTGCGCATCTACAAGCCGTGGCTCGACGCCGACTTCGTCACCGAGCTCGGCGGCCGGCACGAGATGTCCGAGTGGCTGACCGCACGCGAGCTGCCCTACCGGGCGTCCGCCGAGAAGGCGTACTCCACCGACGCGAACATCTGGGGCGCGACGCACGAGGCGAAGACCCTCGAGTTCCTCGACGAGTCGATCGAGGTCGTCGAGCCGATCATGGGCGTCAAGTTCTGGGACCCGTCGGTCGCCATCGAGACCGAGGACGTCACGGTGCGCTGGGAGCGCGGTCGCCCCGTCGCCGTCAACGGCACGGAGTATGCCGACCCCGTCGCCCTCGTCGACGCGGCCAACCGCATCGGCGGCCGCCACGGCCTCGGCATGAGCGACCAGATCGAGAACCGCATCATCGAGGCGAAGTCGCGCGGCATCTACGAGGCCCCCGCCATGGCGCTGATCCACATCACCTACGAGCGCCTCGTCGCGGCGATCCACAACGAGGACACGATCGCCAACTACCACGCAGAGGGCCGCAAGCTGGGCCGCCTTCTCTACGAAGGCCGCTGGCTCGACCCGCAGGCGCTCATGGTCCGTGAGTCCATCCAGCGCTGGATCGCCTCGGCCGTCACGGGTGAGGTCACGATCCGCCTCCGCCGAGGTGACGACTGGTCGATCGTGGGCACCGCCGGGCCGGCCTTCAGCTACCACCCCGAGAAGCTCTCGATGGAGCGCACCGAGGACGCCGCCTTCGGTCCCGTCGACCGCATCGGCCAGCTGACGATGCGCAACCTCGACATCGCCGACTCCCGCGCCAAGCTCGAGCTGTATGCCGCCCAGGGCCTTCTCGGCGCCGATGCCCGCGAGCTCGTGGGCGAGCTGACGCCGGGTGGCGCGGCCGCGATCTCGGCCAACCCGGCCGCCGTGGGCGTCGACAACGAGGACGACGCGCTCGACCGCGCCGCCATGGAGTTCGGCACCGACTGAGGGTCCCGTACACCGCCGTTCGAGGTGATCCCGGTGGCCGGCTGGCTGCCGGGATCACCTCGATCCGATGAGGAGGCGGTCCTGCGAGCACTCGGATCGGGTAGGGGCCCTGTATGAGCGACAACGGAAGAATCACCGTCCAGCGCACCATCGACGCCCCGGCTGCCGAGATCTTCGACGTGCTCAGCAACCCGAAGCGCCACCCCCAGCTCGACGGGTCCGGCTTCGTGCGGTCCGACGAGAAGGCCGAGCGCATCCAGCACGTCGGCGACGTGTTCCGGATGAACATGGCCGGTGACCACATGGGTGGCGAGTACCAAACCGACAACACGGTCTCGGGCTACTCGCACAACTCCCTGCTCGCGTGGAAGACGGCGCCGGCCGACACCCCGCCGCCCGGGTGGGAGTGGATGTGGGAGCTGTCGCCGGAGGGCCCGAACGCCACCCTCGTGACGCTGACCTACGACTGGAGCCACGTCACCGACAAGGAGATCCTGTCCAAGGTCAGCTTCCCGCTCGTCGCGAAGAGCCAGCTCGAGGACAGCCTCGGCAACCTCGCGTCAGCCGTCGCGAGCTGACCGACGCACCCGTCGGCGGTCATGGGGTCTCCCCGTGGCCGCCGCTAGGGTGGCCGGTCATGGACTCGACCACCCATCTCACCGCGAGCGACCACGTCGCCCGCCAGTACGCCTCCACGGACAACCTCCGCACGCGGCGTGACGTGTGGGGCCCGGGCCCCGAGGGCGTGTCCCCGGTGGACGTGCTGCGGACGCTCGTCGTCTCGTCCCAGCCAAGGCGTGTGATCGAGATCGGCTGCGGCACCGGAGCATTCGCTCGCTCCGTCCTCGCCGAGGCCCCTGACGTCGACTACGTCGCGACCGATCTCTCCCCCGCGATGGTCGAGGCGACCCGAGCCTTGGGCGTGACCGCGGAGGTGGCGTCCTCCGACGCCCTGCCCTTCGGTGACGGCTCGTGCGACGCCGCCGTCGCGGCCTGGATGCTCTACCACGTGCCCGACCTCGACGGCACCCTCCGCGAGGTGCGCCGCGTCCTGCGCGACGGGGGCACGCTCTACGTCGCGACCAACGGCCGCGAGCACCTCGCCGGGCTGCTTCTCGAGGCGGGCGGTGACGCGCTCGTCACCCAGTTCATGTCGGAGAACGCCGCCGAGGTGCTCGGTCGACACTTCGAACACGTCGTCCAGCGCGACCTCGAGACCCGCGCGACGTTCGCCGACCACGCGGCCGCGAGCGCCTACCTCGCTACCTTCTCCCCCGACCTCGCGGCCTCTCTCCCCCACTTCGAGGGTCCGCGGACGTATGCCGGCCACACCGCCGTCCTGTCGGCCCGCTGACCCGCGCCCGCCGGCGACGCACCACCGGCCGCGACCGTCAGGTGCGCAGGAGCGTTTGTGAGCRGCATACAAAGTCGGGGCAGCCGGACACCTAGGCTGGGCCCGTGAGCGGACCGCGGCAGCACCCGAGCGAGGCGACGTCGCGCGCCGTCGAGCGCAGCGCCGGCGAGCTCTCGACGCTCGCTGCCCAGCGCATGGAGGAGCACCTGCGGTGGTACCGCGACCTCTCGGCCGAGGAGCGCTCGCAGGTCGGGCTCGTCGCCCAGGCCGGCATCTCGCAGTTCATCGCGTGGTTCCACCAGGAGGAGAGCCACCCACCGTCCGCCATCTCGATCTTCGCGAACGCGCCGCAGGAGCTGACCCGATCGGTCAGCCTGCGCCAGACGCTCGACCTCGTGCGGACCGTCGTCGACGTCGTCGAGTCGCGGGTCGAGGGCTTGGCCGCCCCCGGCGACGAGCAGCTGCTGCGCGAGTCGGTGCTGCGCTTCTCCCGCGAGATCGCCTTCGCCGCCGCGGAGGTCTACGCCGGCGCGGCGGAGGCCCGTGGTGCGTGGGACGCCCGGCTCGAGGCGCTCGTCGTCGACGCCGTCCTGCGCGGCGAGGCCGACGACTCCATGCAGTCGCGGGCCAGCGCGCTCGGGTGGGGGGAGCTCGCAGACGTGACGTTCGTCGTCGGCAGCACCCCCACCGCGAGCGGCGGAGCGGTACCGGCCGTCGACGACCTGCGCCGGGCGGTCCGGCAGCACGGGGTCGAGGCGCTCGCCATCGTCCAGCGCTCGCGGCTCATCGCGATCCTCGGCGGCACCCGTGAGGCGCCTCGGATCGTCGAGGCCGTCGCGGACTGCTTCGGGCCCGGACCGATCGTGCTCGGACCGACCGTCCCGCACCTCTTCGCGGCCGGACGCTCGGCACGCGCCGCCCTGAGCGGGCTCGCGGCCGCGCCCGCCTGGCCCGATGCGCCGCGCGTGCTCGAGTCGGACGCCCTGCTGCCCGAACGAGCCCTCGCCGGCGACCCCCCGGCCCGCCGCATCCTCGTCGACCGCATCCACCGACCGCTGTCCGCGGCCGGTCACGCACCACTCCTCCAGACGGCGACCGCCTACCTCGAGCACGGTGGGTCGCTCGAGGCGACGGCGCGGGTCCTCTTCGTGCACCCCAACACCGTGCGCTACCGACTGGGGCGCATCTCCGACGTCACGGGCTACGACCTCACGACTCCGCGCGAGGGCTGGGCGGTGCGCATCGCCCTCGCCCTCGGGCGCCTCACGACGACCCCGGCCACTGGCGCAGCCGGCTCCGCCGGGTCGGCCGGGTCGGCCGTCGTCGGTGCTGCCGGCAGCGCGGGCGACGGCGTCGCGGCCACGGCGTCGCGGGTGCCCCGGCTCCGGCCGCGCACGACCGATCGTTCTCCCTTGGAGGAAACCTCCAAACTATCCCCGACGACTTCGTGACATTCGGTGGCGAGGTCCTCACCGGTAACCGGGAAAGGTTGAGCACGTGCTAGCGATCGTCTGCCCTGGACAGGGCTCCCAGACCCCCGGTTTCCTCGCCCCGTGGCTCGAGCTCGACGGCGTGCGCGAGCAGCTGTCCTCCCTCGGCCGCGCCGCCGGGCACGACCTCGTGGCCCACGGCACCGAGTCCGACGCCGAGACGATCAAGGACACCGCCGTCGCGCAGCCGCTCATCGTCGCGGCCGGCCTCGTGACGGCCTCCGCGCTCTTCCCCTCACGCGCCGAGCTCGCCGCCACGGGCGCCGTCCTGGCCGGACACTCCGTCGGCGAGCTCACCGCGACCGCCCTCGCGGGCGTCATCACCGACGACCAGGCGATCGCCCTCGTCGCGACCCGCGGACGCGCCATGGCCGAGGCCAGCGCGGTCACCCCGACCGGCATGGCGGCCGTGCTCGGCGGCGACCCCGAGGAGGTCCTCGCGGCCCTCGAGATCCACGGACTGACGCCGGCCAACATCAACGGCGCCGGCCAGGTCGTCGCCGCGGGCACCCTCGAGCAGGTCGAGGCGCTCCGCGCGGCGGCGCCGGCCAAGGCTCGGGTCATCCCGCTCCAGGTCGCCGGGGCGTTCCACACCCACCACATGTCCCCTGCCGTCGACGCGCTGACCGCCGCCGCGGCTGACGTGACGCCGTCGGCGCCGACCGTCCGCCTGCTGTCGAACGCCGACGGCGCCACCGTGGCCGACGGACCCGACGCCCTCGACCGGCTCGTGCACCAGGTCAGCAACCCCGTGCGCTGGGACCGCTGCATGGAGACGATGCTCGCGCTCGGCGTCACGGGCCTGCTCGAGCTCGCTCCGGCTGGCACCCTCGTCGGTCTCGCCAAGAGAGCGATGCCCGGAGTGGAGACCTTGGCCGTCAAGACGCCCGACGACCTCGAGGCGGCGCGTACCCTCGTCGCCGCTCACGCGTCCACCTGACGACACCGACGTCCCATGACTGGCGCACCGACCCCGACAGGGGCACGCTCGTGGAGAGGTCCCCGTCCGGCGGCGACCCCGCCTCACCAGGACCTCCCCCGCGCCGCACCACGACCCACCTGAACCCTCACCCTCGAGAAGGCCTCACGTGACATCCACCAGCGCCACCGCGCCGACGCCCAAGGGCACCGGCACCCTCGTCGACACCGGCGCCGCGCGCCACTCGCGGATCCTGGGTGTGGGCGCCTACCGCCCCGCCCGCGTCGTCATGAACTCCGAGATCGTCGACAAGATCGACTCGAGCGACGAGTGGATCCGGGAGCGGTCCGGCATCATCAGCCGCCACTACGCCGCCGCCGACGAGAGCGTCATCGACATGGCCGAGGCCGCCTCCCGCCAGGCCCTCGAGCACGCCGGCGTCACGCCGGAGCAGATCGGCTTCGTCCTCGTGGCCACCGTCACGCACCCATACCAGACGCCGGCCGCGGCGCCCGAGCTCGCCTCTCGGCTCGGCTCGACGGCCCCGGCCCTCGACATCTCGGCCGCGTGCGCCGGCTACTGCTACGGGGTCGCTCTGGCGAGCGACATGGTCAAGGGCGGCTCGGCCGACTACGTCCTCGTCGTCGGCGTCGAGAAGCTCAGCGACTTCACCGACCCCTACGACCGCGGGAGCGCATTCATCTTCGGCGACGGCGCCGGCGCGTGCGTCATCGGCCCGAGCGACACCCCTGGCATCGGCCCGACCGTCTGGGGCTCCGACGGCACCCAGCGTGACGCCATCACCCAGAGGCAGGCCTGGACCGACGTCCGCGAGTCGTGGCAGTCCGCGCAGGCCGACAAGAACGTCTGGCCCGCGATCGGCATGGCCGGTCAGACCGTCTTCCGCTGGGCCGTCTGGGGCATGGCCCCGGTGGCGCAGCAGGCCATCGACAAGGCGGGCATCAAGGCCGACGACCTCGACGCCTTCATCCCGCACCAGGCGAACATCCGCATCATCGACGCCATGGTCAAGCAGCTCAAGCTGCCGGCCGACATCCCCGTGGCCCGCGACATCGTCACCACGGCCAACACGTCCGCCGCCTCGGTGCCGCTCGCGATGACCCGCATGCTCGCCGAGCAGGAGATCCCCAGCGGCGGCCTCGCGCTCCAGATCGGCTTCGGTGCCGGTCTGGTGTATGCCGCGCAGGTCGTCGTGCTGCCCTGAGCACTCCAGCACGGGCAGTCACAGCACTCCCGCCGGTCCCGACGGGTCATTCGGGCCACGGATTGCCATCCACCACGGATGACAGCCCCGAGCACCACCGCAAGCACGAACCGCCAACACGAACAAGGAGCAGACAGATGGCTCAGTCCGAGCAGGAGATCCTCGAGGGTCTTGCCGAGATCGTCAACGAGGAGACCGGCCTCGACACCGCGTCCGTCGAGATGGACAAGTCCTTCACCGAGGACCTCGACATCGACTCCCTCTCGATGATGACGATCGTCGTCAACGCCGAGGAGAAGTTCGGCGTGCGCATCCCGGACAGCGAGGTCAAGAACCTCAAGACCGTCCGCGACGCCGTCACCTTCATCGCCGGCGCGCAGTCCTGATGCACCCGGTCGGCGCCCGGCACCACCGGGCGCCGGCCGAGCCGCACCGGCGGCTCTCGCCACCCACGCAGCACCACAGCAGCCTCGTCAGACCCAGCACCACTCGCACCACCCCACCCCACTCGACTCAGAGGAGCACGTCACCATGACGTCCAATCGCGACCGACGCGTCGTGGTCACCGGTCTCGGAGCCACCACGCCCCTGGGCGGTACCGCCACGGAGACGTGGGAGGCCCTGCTCGCCGGCCGGTCCGGCGCCCGTACGATGGACTTCGACTGGGTCGCCAAGTACGAGCTCCCCGTCACGTTCGCCGCGACGATAGCGACCCAGCCGATCGACGTGCTCGCCAAGGTCGAGACGCGCCGTCTCGACCCGTCGAGCCAGTACGCCCTCATCGCCGCACGTGAGGCGTGGGCCGACGCCGGCGCCCCTGAGGTCGACCCCGAGCGACTCGGAGCCGCGATCGGCTCCGGCATCGGCGGCGTGTGGACCCTCCTCGACCAGTGGGACGTGCTCAAGGAGAAGGGCCCGCGCCGCGTCTACCCGCTCGCGGTCCCGATGCTCATGCCCAACGGGCCTGCCGCAGCCGTGTCGCTCGACCTCGGCGCCCGCGCCGGGGCCCACACGACGGTCAGCGCGTGCGCGTCCGGCGCCGAGAGCATGGGCTACGCCATCGACATGATCCGCACCGGCCGCGCCGACGTCGTCGTCGCCGGCGGCACGGAAGCCGCCGTGCACCCGCTGCCCATCTCGGGGTTCGCCGCGATGCAGGCACTCTCGACGCGCAACGACGACCCGGCCGGAGCCTCGCGTCCCTACGACACCGGCCGTGACGGCTTCGTCCTCGGTGAGGGCGCCGCCGTCATCGTCCTCGAGTCGGAGGAGCACGCCCGCGCCCGCGGCGCCCGCATCTACGCCGAGCTCGCGAGCGTCGGCATGTCCGCCGACGCCCACCACATCACCGCCCCCGAGCCCAACGGCTCCGGTGCCGCACGGGCGATGCTGTTTGCGGTCGAGCGGGCCGACCTGTCACCGACCGACATCATCCACATCAACGCGCACGCCACCTCCACCCCCGTCGGTGACGTGGCCGAGTACAACGCCATCAAGCGGGCCTTCGGCGACCACACCGAGAACATGTCGGTGACGGCCACGAAGTCGATGACCGGGCACCTGCTCGGCGCGGCGGGTGCGCTCGAGGCGGTCATCACGATCCAGTCGATCTACCACCGCCTCGTGCCGGCGACGATCAACCTCGACGACCAGGACCCCGAGATCCCCCTCAACGTCGTCACGGGTGAGCACCAGAAGCTGCCCGACGGCGACATCGCCGCCCTGAACAACTCGTTCGGCTTCGGCGGCCACAACGTCGCCCTGGCGATCCGCAGCATCTGACGCACCTGCCTCACGGAGTGCCCACCCGACGTGCTCGTCGGGTGGGCACTCCGGGTTCCGGCGCCCGCGCGTCCGCGTGTCAGCCCTTGACGCAGAGCAGGGTGTTCAGCCTCGCGACGACCTCCACGAGAGGGCTCGGCCCGGTCGCCTGTGCCGCGATGACTGACTCGAGATCCTTGTAGGCAGAAGGGATCTCGTCGATGACCCCAGCGTCCTTACGGCACTCCACCCCAGCCGTCTGGGCCCGGAGGTCCTCGACGGTGAACTGCCGCTTCGCGGCGTTGCGCGACATCCGGCGGCCCGCCCCGTGGCTCGCCGAGTTGAAGGACGCCGTGTTGCCGAGCCCGCGCACGACGTATGACCCGGTGCCCATGGATCCCGGGATCAGCCCCAGGTCGCCCGCTCCGGCTCGGATCGCGCCCTTGCGGGTCACGACGACGTCCACCCCGTCATACGTCTCCTCCGAGACGTAGTTGTGGTGGCAGCGCACCGGCTCGTCGAACACGACGTGCGGGAAGTGCCTCGCCACGACCTCGCGCGTCGTCGCCATCATCACCTCACGGTTGAGCAGGGCGTACTCCTGGGCCCAGTAGAGGTCGTGGAGGTATGCCGTCATCTCGTCCGTGTCGGAGAGGAACACCGCAAGGTCACGGTCGGGCAGCCCGAGGTTGTGCTCGAGCGTCTTGGCCGTGGCGATGTGCCGCTCCGCGAGCTCCTTTCCGATGTTGCGCGACCCCGAGAGCAGCATGAGCCACAGGTGCCCGTCGTCGCCCTCGCACAGCTCCCAGAAGTGATTGCCCGATCCCAGCGAACCGCACTGCGCCGCAGCCCGACCAGCACGGTCAGCGACCCGCGGGGCCCGGAGCTGGACGAAGCGGCCCATCAGCCCGTCGAACCGCCTCGCGAGGCCCGCGTCGCGCGAGAGCACCGGGGCCGCGCCGTCGTGCGCGTGCCAGCCGACGGGGAGAACGGCCTCGATGGCCGACCGCAGCGGGCCGAGGTCGTCCGGAAGGTCTGCAGCGGTGAGGTTCGTGCGCACCCCGGTCATGCCGCAGCCGATGTCGACGCCGACCGCAGCCGGGGAGACGGCGTCGCGCATGGCGATGACCGAGCCGACCGTGGCGCCCTTGCCGAGGTGGACGTCGGGCATGACGCGCAGGCCGTGGACCCACGGCAGACGGCTGATGGTGCGCAGCTGCTCGAGGGCCGCGGGCTCGACCTGAGCGGGGTCGGCCCACATCAGGGTGGATGCCTGCGCGCCCGGGAGCGCGACAGGGAAGGTGGTCATGGTCGTCATCCTCTCGTGGTGCCGGGCGGTCGCCCGGTCTCGTGTAACCCGTGGGGTGGTCAGTCGGGTGAGGGCGTATGCCGGGTGGCGGCGTCCGTCGCGAGCGCGCCACCCGGCATACGTCCTCGGTGTCAGGCGCTGCGCGCCGTGTCGTGCGCCGACGGGCGCACGTTGCCGGGGAGCTCGGTCGTCGGGCGCCCCTTGGCGAGCAGCTGCCCGCCCCAGACGCCCCACTCGAGGCGCTGCTGCGCCACGGCCAGGCAGGCCTCGGCGAGCGGGCACGCCCGGCACACCGTCCTGGCCTGATCGGCCTCGGCCTCGGTGGCCGGCCAGAAGAGGTCCGGATCCTCCGCCGCGCAGAGCGGCAGGGCGCCGCCCAGCTCGAAGGGATGCTCCGACGCGGCGCGGAAGATCCACGCGTCGAGCGCCTGGCCGCCCCGGGTAGCCGGGCGGAGACCGACCTGTCCGAGGGACTGGGTGCGAAGGGTCGTACGGTTCCTCGTCATCTGGCGGGCTCCTTCCCGAGCTCGGTGACGTGCGTCGCGGTCGATGTGGTCGTCCGGGCGAAGTGCAGCTGCACCCGGGTCGGGACGTAGGGCTCCCAGCGCAACGGCATCCGCGCCTCGTCCGGGGTGCGGTCACCCTTGCGGAGGTTGCACGGCTCGCAGGCCGCCACCGCGTTGGTCCACGACGTCGCACCGCCTCGCGATCGCGGCAGGACGTGGTCCATGGTCGTGGCCGTGAAGCGGCCGCAGTAGGCGCACTGGTGCCGGTCGCGAAGCAGCACACCCTCACGCGAGTAGGCGGCCCGGGTGCGCGAGTAGAGCCACTTCTGCTCGACGTAGCGCACCAGCCGTACGACGACCGGCACCTGGTAGGGGCCGAAACGCTCTGTCGCGTGGACCTCGACGGGGGTCGCGACGCCACGCCAGATCATCCGCACGGCGTGCCGCACCGAGACGCGGTGCAGCAGCGTCTCGTCGGCGTTCCACACCTCGACCTGGGTCATGGTCGGTCCTCCTCTCCGTGGTGTCGTCGGGGTCGTCGTGGGTCGTCAGGTCGACGGGCGGCACGAGAAGAGCCGCCCGTCCGGGTCATCCCGGGGGCGGCTCGACGATGGGAGCGGGTGAGGCTCGTCGCGTCAGCGAGGTCGCAGGCAGGGACGTCGTGGCTGGGGGTGCCGGATGCCGCACTCCCCGACGAACGGGTAGGCCACATCGGCGAGGCACAGGCTGCGCTTCGCTTTCATGGTGAGTCCCGTTGCCATGACAGGCCTTTCGTCCGCGGACGGTGAGAAGTGTTGGGGCACAGCGGTCGTCGCGCCCCGGTCGATGATGACAGACCGCAGCACCCGTCGGCCAGCGGTTTTCCGAGGACCGTTCGCTGCACCAGACATGACGAGGGCCCGGGAGCACGAACCGCCCGGGCCCTCGTCACCTCGTGCACCGCGCTGGAGGCCGCGGCGGGCGAGGCGTCTGGTGGTCAGCCCACCTGGTGCAGCCAGCGCACGGCGGCGCCGTCACCGGCGTAGCGGAAGACCTCCAGCTCCTCGTCCCAGGGGACTCCGAGCAACAGGTCGATCTCGTCCTGGAGCGCCTCGACGTCGCCGCGCGTGCGCAGGATCGCCTCCCTGAGTCGGTCCTCCTGGACGACGGCGTCTCCGGACGCCGACGTCATGGCGTGGTGGATGCCGAGCCGCGGCGTGTAGGACCATCGAGCCCCGTCGCAGCCGGGCGACGGCTCCTCCGTCACCTCGTAGCGCAGCCCGTCCCAGCCGCGCAGCGCGCTGGCCAGCTCGGCCCCGGTGCCGGGGGCGCCGGTCCAGGACAGCTCGGTCCGCACCATGCGAGGCGCGGCCGGCTGGGGGATCCAGTCGAACGTCAGCGGCTGGTCGAGCACGGCCTCGATCGCCCAGGTGATGTGCGGGCAGAGCGCGGCCGGGGCTCCGTGTACGAACAGAACCCCGCGTGTCGTGGTGCGCGGCATCGCGACAGCCATCCGAACCTCCTGAAGTTGCAGGGACGTCTTCCCCAACGCCTGCTGCTTCACGTGCCGGTGGACTGACTCGGTGGTGCCGGATGAACGTGCTCGACGGCGAGCACTTGCCCATTGTGCACCACGAGACACATCGGCACCAGCAGTCTCAGGAACCGATATGTGGCTTTCGCTCCGCTCAGGTACCGGCGGCCACGCCCGGGAAGAGGTGGACCTCGTCGTCCCGGACCTCCAACTTGTGGGTGCGCACCGGCTTCGTCGCCGGCAGGCACATCGGCTTGCCGTCGCTCAGGCAGAAGCGGGTGGCATGGAGCGGGCACTCGACCTCGCCGGCCTCGATCCACCCGTCGGCCAGGGAGGCGTCCTCGTGCGAGCACGTGTCGTCAAGGGCGTAGTACGTGCCGTCGTCGTCGCGGAAGAGCGAGATCGGCTCGTCCGTGCCCGTGACCGCCGTGTCGAGGACGAGCGCCTCACCGGGCTCGACGTCGTCGACCGCTGCCACGCGGATGCCGTCACTCATGCTCGTCGTTTCCTCACGTGCCCGGGGTCGGTGGTCAACGGCGAGCCTAGACGTTGGGTGCCCGGCGACCGTGCCCGCCCAACGCCCGCCTCCACGACGGTCGCCGACCGGTCGCTAGACTCCGACCGATCTCAGCGGCCGAGCTGCTGACGGTCCCGGGGCAGTAGCTCAGCCGGTCAGAGCAGCGGACTCATAATCCGTCGGTCCAGGGTTCAAGCCCCTGCTGCCCCACCGGACACGGGTGGCGCCGGCGCGCCGCCACCGTGGGGGGCTGGCCGGCGGGGTGCGACCACCGCCGGCCAGTCCTGCACCGAGTGGCCCGCTCGCGGACCGGTCGGCACCCGGACGGTGTTGAGGGGAGAGCACGGACCCGGGGGTGGGAGTCGGGCCCGGTGCTCGTCGACCACGAGGGCCGCGCCGTCCGCCGGGCCGCGCCGACCCTTCTCCCGAGAAGGGGCCTGCGGGCCCTGCCCCCGGTGTCCACCCGCGCCGGCACGTCCCGTGAGGAAACCGCACAGATCGGGGCAGTCAGGACACCGACCCGCCACGGGCCACGACGTCGCCGGACAGCGGTCGGGGCGGGTCCCGCCGACTCCCCCGGCAGAACCCGCCCCGTCCTCACCCCCCAGCCGGCTCCCCCGCCGGTCCTACCCCGACCCGTCCCCCCACGGTGCTGTCGGGCTTCCTCCCCCACAACGACCACTGTGCCGTGCGGACTGCAAGATCGAAACCCCCCAAATGCCGTGGTTTCCGCAAGATTGCCGCAAGCCGGGCGACGGGATCCGTCGTGTCACAGGGCTCGGGCCGACCGTTCCGCCCGGTCAGACTTCGTGACCGGCCAAGGCCCCGTGGAGACCCCGGCGCGGAGTAGGTTCCGAGAACTGCACGCCGGGGCCACCACAGGGGAGATCACGTATGCCACGCAAGCCCGCCCTCCGCTGGATGGCCGTCACCGCCGCCGCGTTCAGCGTCGTCGCCGCCGGGTCGTCCGGCGCGACGGTCAGCGCCGCTCCGACCGGTGCCACCCACGCCCCCACGGAGGCCTCGCCCGGTGCGGCCGCGTGCGAGACGGCGCCCGACGTGGCGCGCGTCCGTGCCGGCAGCACCGCCAAGGAGCCGGAGCTCTACTCCACGAACGAGGCGAACGCATACGGCGTCGTCAAGGACGCGCCACGGATGTCCAACGGCAGCGTCCACGTCCCGACGGTCTTCCACGTCGTCTCCGACCACGCGCTCTCGGTCACCGAGAAGGCACGCTGGCAGCGACTCATCACCGCGCAGATGACGGTGCTCAACAACTCGTACAGCGGCAGGACCGCCCCGGGTGCGGCCGACTCACCGTTCCGCTTCTCGCTGGCGAAGATCGACTACACCGTCAACGCGCAGTGGTACACCGTCACGCCGGGCAAGACCGAGCGCGACATGAAGAAGGCGCTCTACACGGGCAACTCCGAGACGCTCAACGTCTACTCCGCGAACATCGGCGGGGGTCTGCTCGGCTGGGCCTACTTCCCCAAGGGCTACAACAACGGCCGCGACTTCATCGACGGCGTCGTCATGCTCGACGAGTCGATGCCCGGCGGCACGGCCGGCAAGTACGCCGAAGGTGACACGCTGACCCACGAGGTCGGCCACTGGCTCATGCTCGAGCACACCTTCAAGGGTGCCTGCTCCGCCAGCGGCGACTTCGTGGCCGACACCCCACGGGAGGCCGTCCCGCACTTCGACTGCCCCACGGGGGCCGACACGTGCAGCGCGCCCGGACTCGACCCGATCCACAACTTCATGGACTACACGCAGGACTCGTGCATGAACATGTTCACCCACGGCCAGGTCGAGCGGATGAACGACGCCTGGGTCGCCTTCCGCAAGGTCCGGACGACCTGACGGTCGCTGCGCCGCCCGGCAGATGGCGTATGCCGTGTGCTGCGGACGTGGGGG
>NZ_JBFRDT010000013.1:49473-192283 GCF_052113925.1 Terrabacter sp. RAF57
GGGGGGGCTCCGACGCGTTCGGGTCGGGTCAGAAGCCTGGGAAGACCGCCCGCAGCGCCGGCAGGTGCTCGGCGCCGGTGACGTCGTCGGGCGTGTGCTCGTCGTCGAGGCGGCCGTAGACGAGGCGAACGAGCGACTCCGCAGGCAGCTCCACGTCGATGGTGTCGGCCGAGGGCCCTCCGCCGGACGTCGTCGCGGCGGCCTCGTCGACGGGCTCGAGGCGGATCGCGTCCGCGTCGACGTCGAGCCGGAAGCGCCGCTCGGTCCCCTGCGTGCCGACGACGACCGAGGTGGGGCCGACGTCCGCCGACGGCCGGCCGGCGAAGGCGACCGTGCCCGGCAGCCGGTCGACGAGCAGGTCCACGGCCTCGGGCCCCACGGTGGCGGCGGGGTCGAGGACCACCTCGACGTCCCACGTGTGCACGGCGTGCTCGGCCAGCCGGGCGGCGGCGACCCCCGAGAGGTCGGACGGGCCGCCGAAGAGCTCGACCTCGAACGGCGCTCCGGACGAGGCGACCTCCTCGAGCCGCGCGACGAAGCGGTCGTTGGCCACGACGCTTTCGCTGACCTGGTCGGCCGGCGCCATGGCGTCCCACCGCGCCCACACGGCCTTGAAGGCGTCGCCGTCAGGGGCGGCGCCGTCGGCGAGGCCCGCGTCGAGGAAGAGGCCGAAGATCTCGGCCTGGCTCCCGAGGTGGGACGCGACCTGGGCGATGCTCCAGTCGGCGGGGTAGGCCCCGCTCTCGTACTGCTGCGGCTCGACGCGGTCGAGGACGCCGCGGAGCCTTTCGTGAGACGTGCGGACGGCATCGATCCAGGCTGCCTGCGGGGTCATTGCTGGCTCCAACTGCTCTACGGGATACGGTCTCAAGCGCCAACCGCCCGACGGCGTCCCCGATTCCCGGCCGGCCGAGAGACGGACATTGTCCCCATCAGTCACATACGTCACCGATTCCCGACGCATTTTCGCGGGAACCGCCCCCTGCACATCGGCCCGACCTATGGTGGTCGTGACCGGCCGGTCAGGACGTGGGGGCGTTCGTGGGGGCCTTCCGGTTGCGGCGGCGCGACCGCCGGGAGAGTGTCGATGGTGACAGTGGGTGTGCCTCGAGGGGGTGGCTTGACGGTGACAGATGCCAATGAGCGCAGCGGTCCGTTCGTCCTGAACATCAGGATGAGCGGTCGACTCGTGCCTTTCGCGACGATGCTGCTCCTCTTCGCCCTGCTGCCGTTCCTCGGGGGCAGCACCCCCCAGACCCCGACCGCCTCGGTCGTGCTCGCGGCCGGCTCACCGGCCGCCGTCCAGGACGCCATCGCCGTCGTCGGCCAGGCCCGCAAGGAGCTGACCGGATCGGTCACCGGCTCGCCGACGGTCGCCCTCGCCCCGGTCGACTCCGCGTTCAGCGCCGCCATCGGAGGCGGCCTCTTCATGTTCCCGGCCATCAGCCTGGCACCCGCCACGGCCCAGGCCATCGCGGCCCCGATCATCGGCCGCCCTCTGTTCATCCACCCGGTCCCCGGCGGCGAGACCTCGCCCTTCGGGCCGCGCATCCACCCGCTCCTCGGCCGCCCGATGTTCCACACGGGCATCGACCTCGCCGCGGCCTGCGGGACCCCGATCCACGCGGCCGCCGACGGCACGGTCATCTACGCCCGCGTCTCCGCGTCCTGGGGTGGACGCACGATCATCGAGCACACCCCGACGCTCAAGACGGCCTACGGCCACCAGTCGAAGTTCCTCGTCACCGAGGGTCAGCACGTCAAGCAGGGCCAGGTCATCGGCCTGAGCGGCACGACCGGATGGTCGACCGGGTGCCACCTGCACTTCGACGTCATCGTCAACGACCGCTACGTCGACCCTGCGCCGTACCTCGGCTTCGCGCCGTCAGCCACGGCCTCCGTGCCGTATGCCGTCGTCCCGCACCTCGTGCTCGACCCGGGCGGCCGCGTCATCCGGACCGTCGCCGACGGCGACGTGCCGATCCCCCAGGCGACGCAGGCCCCGAGCGACGCGACGAGCACGGGCGGTCGGCCGCCGACCTCGACCCCGACCACGTCGCAGCCCGGGACCACGACGGTCATTCCGACGACGGTCATTCCGACGACGCGTCCCTCGACGACGACGAGCGCCCCGAGCCCGACGACCACGTCGAAGCCCACGACCACCAAGCCGTCGCCCACCACGACGACGAGCGCGCCGTCCACGACGGTCCCGCCGCCGACGACCCCCGCCCCGGCCACGACCACGACGACGACCGCCCCGCCGAGCACGACCACGGCCGACCCGCCTCCCGTGACCACGAGCGACCCGCCGCCCCCGCCCCCGCCGCCGTCGTCGTCGGTGGCTCCGAGTGCTCCTGCGGCCGCCCCGGTCGCGGCAGACCCCACGCCGACGGCCACCGTGACGGAGACGGCGACCCAGGTCCTGAAGACCGCCACGGAGGTCGCGACCGCGATCGCCACGGCCATCGACACCTCGACGAGCCAGCCCACCGACTCGTCGACGACGGCCGCGGTCGGTCCCTGAGCGGGACGCCCAGTGGCCCCGGCCCTGCGGGCCGGGTGACGGCTGACCGGTCCGTTTTCGGTCTCGGACCGGGTGCGCGTGCTTCGACGGCACTCCTCACGATTCGAGCACGCTCGGCGCGGAGGGTGCTCGACGGTCCCCGGAGCCGATAGGTTTCCGGCATGGACGACGTGAACCCCGACACCGCGGCGCCGAGCGATCGCACCCCGGACACGCCTCGTGACCCCATGGTCGTCATCGACGGCGTCAACAAGCACTTCGGCGACCTGCATGTGCTGCGCGACATCAACCTCACGGTCGGCAAGGGCGAGGTGGTCGTCGTCCTCGGACCGTCCGGCTCCGGCAAGTCGACGCTGTGCCGCGCCATCAACCGGCTCGAGACCATCGAGTCGGGCACCATCTCGATCGACGGCAAGGCCCTGCCCGAGGAGGGCAAGCCGCTCGCGCAGCTGCGCGCCGACGTCGGCATGGTCTTCCAGTCCTTCAACCTCTTCGCGCACAAGACGATCCGCGACAACGTGACGCTCGGACCGATCAAGGTCCGCAAGAAGTCCAAGTCCGACGCGGACAAGCAGGCGACCGACCTGCTCAAGCGCGTCGGCGTCGAGGCCCAGGCCGACAAGTACCCCGCGCAGCTCTCCGGCGGACAGCAGCAGCGTGTCGCCATCGCGCGCTCCCTCGCCATGGGGCCCAAGGTCATGCTCTTCGACGAGCCCACCTCAGCCCTCGACCCGGAGATGGTCAACGAGGTCCTCGACGTCATGGTCGGCCTCGCCAAGGAGGGCATGACGATGATCGTCGTCACCCATGAGATGGGCTTCGCCCGCAAGGCGGCCGACCGGGTCGTCTTCATGGCCGACGGCCAGATCGTCGAGACCGGCACGCCGCAGGAGTTCTTCACCCACCCGAAGAGCGACCGTGCCAAGGACTTCCTCGGCAAGATCCTCACCCACTGACCCACCCACCGAACCCGCTCACCCCACGGGACCTAGCGACAGGGAGCGGCACGCAGCACCGCGTGCCGCGAGCAACCACTCAGGGAGGAACCCAGATGAAGGCACGACGAATCGGAGCCGTAGCTGCGGCTGCGACACTGGCTCTCACGCTCGCCGCGTGTGGCTCCGGCACCAGCGGGGGCGACGCCGGCAGCGGCGACGCGCTCAAGATCGGCATCAAGTTCGACCAGCCCGGCCTCGGCCTCAAGAAGGGCACCGAGTACACCGGCATGGACATCGACGTCGCCAAGTACGTCGCCAAGGAGCTCGGCACCTCCGAGGACAAGATCACCTGGGTGCAGGCGCCCAGCGCCCAGCGCGAGGACCTCATCTCCACCGGTCAGGTGAAGTTCATCGTGGCGACGTACTCCATCACCGACGCGCGCAAGGAGAAGGTCTCCTTCGCCGGCCCCTACTTCGTCGCAGGACAGGACCTCCTCGTCCGCGCCGACGACACGTCGATCACCGGTCCGGACAGCCTCAACGGCAAGAAGCTCTGCTCGGTCAAGGGCTCGACCTCCGCCCAGAAGGTCAAGGACAAGTTCGCCCAGACGGTGCAGCTGCAGGAGTTCGGGACGTACTCCGAGTGTCTGCCCGCTCTCGCCACCGGCGGCGTCGACGCTCTGACGACCGACGACGCCATTCTCGCCGGCTTCGCGGCCCAGCCCGAGAACAAGGGCAAGTTCAAGCTCGTCGGCAAGCCGTTCTCGACAGAGAACTACGGGATCGGCCTGAAGAAGGGCGACACGGCCCTCTGCCAGAAGATCACGGACGCGATCAAGAAGATGCAGAGCGACGGCTCCCTGCAGAAGGCCATCGACGCCAACCTCGGCCCGGCCAACTACAAGCCCGGCCCGGGCAACCCGCCCACGCCGGCTGCGTGCTCCTGACCGACTCCCACCTCGAGGGCGGGTCGCTCACCACACGGTGCGCGGCCCGTCCTCGGCGGGGGCCGGCACTCCGACCCGTGAACCCCTGACCCACTGACTCGACAGCGGAAAGGAGCGTCGTGCTCGACATCCTCGAGAAGTACGACATCCTCGGCGCGTTCTGGATGACCATCAGGCTCGCCTTCTTCTCGGCGATCGGCGCTCTCGTGATCGGCACCGTGCTCGCGGTGATGCGGGTGTCGCCGGTGGCGATCCTGCGCCGTCTGGGCGCGTTCTACGTCAACACGGTGCGCAACACCCCGCTGACGTTGCTCATCTTCTTCTCCATCGCCGGCCCGTACTACATCCTGCAGATCAGCCTCACCGACAAGAACTCACCGACAGCGCTCGTGGACAACGGCATCCGGTGGGCCATCGTCGCGCTCGCCGTCTACCACGCGGCCTTCGTCTGCGAGGCATTGCGCAGCGGCGTCAACACCGTTCCGCTCGGTCAGGCCGAGGCCGCCCGCTCGATCGGTCTCACCTTCGGCCAGAGCCTGCGCGAGGTCATCCTCCCGCAGGCCTTCCGCGGGGCAGTCGCCCCACTGGGTTCGGTGCTCATCGCGCTGACCAAGAACACGACCGTCGCCTCCGTCATCGGCGTCGCGGAGGCCTCGCTACTCATGAGCGAGATCATCGAGAACGAGACGGCGAGCGTCACGGTCTTCCTCGTCTTCGCGCTCGGCTTCGTCGTCCTCACGCTTCCCGTCGGCGTGTTCTTCACCTCGCTCTCGCGTCGTCTGGCGGTGAAGCGATGAGCGCCGAGTCCGTTCTGTTCGACGCCCCCGGGCCCCGGGCCCGGCGGCGGCACGCGATCCTCACCGTCTTCGGCGTGGTGCTCGCCGTCGCCACCATCGGCGCCGTGCTGTGGAAGTTCAAGGCCCAGGGCCAGCTGGAACCCGAGATGTGGACCGTGCTGTTCAGCGCCGACGTGTGGACGCAGTACATCGTCCCGGGACTGATCAAGACGCTCGAGGCCGCCGCGATCTCCATCGTCCTCGCCCTGGCCTTCGGGCTCATCTTCGGCATGGGCCGGCTGTCGCAGCACCGGGCGCTGCGCTGGGTGTGCGGCGTCATCGTGGAGTTCTTCCGGTCCGTGCCCGTGCTGCTGATGATGTACTTCACGTACTCGTACTTCTCGAGCAACGGCGTCTTCACGAGCGAGATCAACCCACTCGCTGCCGTCGTGACCGCCCTGACGCTCTACAACGGCTCGGTGATCGCCGAGCTGGTCCGGTCGGGTGTGTTCAGCCTGCCGAAGGGCCAGGCCGAAGCGGGCGTGTCGATCGGCCTCACGCCTCCTCAAGTGATGCGGTCGATCCAGCTGCCGCAAGCCCTCACCGCGATGCTGCCGGCACTCGTCGGGCAGCTCGTCGTGATCCTCAAGGACACCGCGCTGGGCACGGCGGTGCTCTACCCCGAGCTGCTCCAGGCGGCGCGCGACATCGGCACCGGCTACAGCAACACGATCCCGGCCTACATCTTCGTCGCGATCATCTTCATCCTGATCAACTACAGCCTGACGGTGGTTGCCGGCCGGGTGGAGCGCCGCCTCAGCCGCCGCGGACGCGGGCCCCGCAAGGGCGCACAGGCAACAGGCGTGGTCGGTGCCGACGCGGCGGGGACCCCGACCCGCTGACGCGACCCGACGACACGGCATACGAGAAGGGCCCCGACACCAGCCGTGTCGGGGCCCATATAGCAAAGCATCAGCGCCGTCGAGAAATCGGGTTCGGCGGGTCGCCGACGACGTCCGGACGAGCCTGCGGGACGCCGTGCGGGCACCCGTCAGAGCCCCACCTCGGAGCGCAGCCGGGCCATCCGCTCGGCGGCTTCACGAGCCACCTGCGGGTCGCTGAGGTCGGCGCCCTTGCCCGGGATCGTCTGCTCGAGCAGGGCGCCGCTGGCCAGGTCCTGGCGGATCACGACGCGCACCGTGCGGCGCCCGGCGGTGCGGAACTCGTCGGCGAGCACCACGCTCGCCTGCAGCCGCTCACGCAGGGTCTGCTGGAGGAGCGAGGGCTCCGTCAGGTGCCAGCCCGCCGGGACGCCCTGGTCGACCCACGTGACCGTGAGTCGGGACGACTCGCCCTGCCACGAGCCGGACTCGGCCTCGTGCCAGGCGCGGCGCCAGACGAGCCCGCCGTCGGCGTCGACGAGGACCAGGTGGTAGGTCGTCGCGACGACGTGCGCTCCGCTCGTCTCGTCACGGGACCAGGCGAGCACCAGCTCGCCCGGGTCGAGCGGGACCACCGCGCGGACGTCCGCGGGCAGCGCCGGTCGACGCCGCCGCTCGAAGAGGGCCATCAGCCCATCCCCGCCTTGATCGCCGCGAGCTCGCGCTGGAGCGTCTGCAGCTGGATGCCGAGCTCACGGGTGCGCTCGGGTGACGGTGTCTCGGCGTGGTCGAGCCGGCGCATCTCGCTCATCGAGTCGGCGATCTGGCGCGTCAGGGCGATGGTGCGCACCCGGTCGAAGAGCTCGTCGACGTAGCGCGACGTGGGCAGTCCGGTCGAGGCGTCCATCCGCGTCGGCAGGGTGTCGACGGCGAGCTCGCTGACGAGTCCGGCGACGGGCGACGGGGCGGCCTCGGTGACGGCCGAGGTCCAGGCGCGGGCGTTGCCCTTGTCGCCGCTGTGGTGGGCGATGCGGATGCCGTCGAAGACTGCTCGGTGTGCCGGCGCCGAGAAGGCGTCGGGGGTCAGCAGGTCGATGGCCCCCGGCTTGAAGACGGTCGGGAACTGGAGCAGCACCTGGAGCAGCTGCCGCTCGGCGTGGACGACGGGGTCGCGACGGTCGGGCACCGGCATGCCTCCACCGTCGGCCACGTGCGGTTCGGCGTCGTCGCGGCGCTCGCCTCGGTCGGTGCCGTTCCGCTCGCTCCGTTCGCTCCGCGCGTCCTCGTCGACCTTGATCTTTCCCGCGCGCGAGACCTCGGTGGCGACCTGCTCGACGTCGAGCCCGAGCATCCCGGACACCTCGCGGGTGTATTCGGGCCGCAGCGACTGGTCACGGATCGAGGCGATGATCGGCGCCACCGCGCGGACGGCCTGGATGCGGCCCTCCGCCGTCGCGACGTCGAAGCGCTTGATCGTCGTGCGCACCGCGAACTCGAACATCGGGACGGCGTCCTCGATGAGCGCCTGCACGGCGGGGTCTCCTCCGGCCTGGCGCAGCTCGCACGGGTCCTTGCCCGACTTCTCGACGGCGACGAACGACTGCGAGGTCCACTTCTCGTCGTCGGCGAAGGCGCGCATGGCCGCCTTCTGGCCGGCGGCGTCACCGTCGAAGGTGAAGATCACCTTGGCGGGCGCGAGGCCGGCCTCGTCACGCATGAGGCGACGCAGGGTCTTGATGTGGTCCGCGCCGAAGGCCGTGCCACACGTGGCGACGGCCGTCTCGACGCCGGCGAGGTGGCAGGCCATGACGTCGGTGTAGCCCTCGACGACGACGGCCTGACGGCCCTGCGAGATCTTCTTCTTGGCGAGGTCGAGGCCGTAGAGCACGGTCGACTTCTTGTAGATCGGCGTCTCGGACGTGTTGAGGTACTTCGCCTCGATGCGGTCGTCGTCGAAGATCCGGCGCGCGCCGAAGCCGACGGTGTCGCCCGTGATGTCCCGGATCGGCCAGACAAGACGCCCGCGAAAGCGGTCGTAGAGTCCGCGCGCACCGCGTCCGGCGATGCCGCCCGTGACGAGCTCGTCGTCGGTGAAGCCCTTGGCGCGCAGGTGGCGCACCAGGTCCTCTCCGCCGCGCGGCGCGAAGCCGATGCCGAACTGCTTGACGTGCTCGCTGTTGAAGTCACGGGCGCGGAGGAAGTCACGGGCCTGCCGAGCCTGGCCACCGGGCGCGAGGAGCAGCCCGGTGTAGTACTCCTCGGCGACGCGGTGGGCCTCGACGAGCCGGCTGCGGCGGCCGAGCCCCTCCTCGCGCGGCCGGTCGCCGTTCTCGTAGCGCAGCTCCATGCCGAGCTTCTGCGCGAGCCGCTCGACGGCCTCGGAGAAGCTGAGGTGGTCGACCTTCTGGATGAAGGAGATGACGTCGCCGCCCTCGCCGCAGCCGAAGCAGTGCCACGCACCGACGGCCGGGCGGATGTTGAACGACGGCGACTTCTCGTCGTGGAAGGGACACAGGCCCTTGAGCGACCCCGGACCGGCGGAGCGAAGCGTCACGTGCTCGCGCACGACGTCCTCGATGGACGACCGCGCCTTGACCGCCGCGATGTCCTCGCTGTTGATCAGCCCCGCCATCTGCCTCCTGTCGCCATCCGTGATTCTAGGTGCTCGCCCGGGTGCGGCCGGTCACCGGCACCACCGGCTGTGGAGGGAGAGCGCCCGGACGTCGGTGAGCGAGGCCACCTGGTCGACGACGACGCGCAGCCGCTCCCCGTCGTCGGCGGCCGCCTCGTGGTCGAGCCGGAAGGCCACGTCGAGGCGCTCCTCGGGCGCGGCGACATACGCCTCGACGACGGCGCGCACGACGTCGCGCTGGCCCGACATGATCGCCAGGCGCTCGTCGGTGGTCATGACGAAGTGGTTCGCGATCGCCTTGAGCACGGAGCACTCGGCGCGCGTGTCGTCGGGCACGACGAGGTCGGCCTCGAAGCGGCACAGCTCGCCCGGCCCGTGCCGCTCGCGCGTGGCCTGCTCGACGACGAGCACGAAGTGGCCGATGAGCCGGCTCGTCATGTCCTTGAGGCGCGCGAGGTCACCCCGCGAGCCGTCATATGCCGTCGGTACCGCTCCCGAGGCGAGGATGCGTTCCAGCGCGTCCCCGAGCGCGTCGGCGCCGAGGTCGGGCGCGTAGGTGCGGCCCGCGACGTCGATGACGTCGGCCATGTCGCGCGAGTGGAGCAGCCGGGGGTCGATCCAGCCCGAGGCGATCGCGTCCTCGACGTCGTGGACGGAGTAGGCGACGTCGTCGGACCAGTCCATGACCTCGGCCTCGAGGCATCGACGCTGCGGCTGCGCGCCGTCGCGGATCCACTCGAAGACGGGCAGGTCGGACGGGTAGACGCCGAACTTGCGGGTCTCGTAGGGGCCGTCACCGCGCACCCACGGGTACTTCGTCGTCGCGTCGAGGCTCGCCCGCGTCAGGTTGAGCCCGGCGGACGTGCCGTCGGGGTGCGCCCGTTTGGCCTCGAGCCGCGTCAGCAGGCGCAGCGTCTGCGCGTTGCCCTCGAACCCGCCGATCCCCGAGGCGATCTCGTCGAGGACCGTCTCTCCGTTGTGCCCGAAGGGCGGGTGGCCGAGGTCGTGGGCCAGGCACGCGGTGTCGACGACATCGGCGTTGCAGCCGAGGGCGGCCCCGAACTCACGGCCGATCTGCGCGACCTCGAGCGAGTGGGTCAGCCGGTTGCGGACGAAGTCGTCGTGGCCGGGGGCGAGCACCTGGGTCTTGGCGGCGAGCCGCCGCAGCGACGACGAGTGCACGACCCGCGCCCGGTCGCGGGCGAAGTCGTCACGGTCGGCGCGCTTCTGGGCAGGGTCCTCCGCGACCCAGCGCTCCCGGTCCCGACCCTCGTAGCCCACACCGGAACTCTATGCGGCGCGGCGCGGCCGACCACGGCGCCGCTCCCGGGGCGCATACTTCAGGGATGGAGCCGCTCAGGCTTCCAAACTCAGGAGCGCGCCATGGGCGACAAGTCACCGAAGTCCCACATGTCCACGAAGGCCAGATCGCTCAAGGAGAAGCGTGCCGACAAGCACGCGAAGTCCGCCGCCAAGGACCACACCGAGATCATCCCGCCCAAGGCCAAGCGCTGACCACGGTCTGACGCGGGCACGGACCCGGTCCCACCTCGGCGCGGCTCAACCGAGCTCGGCCTGCATGCGTCGCACCCAGGCCGGCTCGGTGCCGTAGCGCTGCGTCTTGATGAGGCGCAGGTGGGAGCAGTCGTCGACGAGCTCGGCCATGCGCTTGTCGCGGGTGGCCTCCTGCTTGGCCGTGAGCACCCAGTTCGTGGCGAGCTTGCGGTAGGACGGTGTCGCGCCGTCCCAGAAGGCCGAGGCGCGGGGATCGGCGCGCAGCATCGCCTCGTAGTCGTCGGACCAGGTGAGCTCGCGGTTCTCGTAGGCGTAGACGCCGGAGCGGTCCTCGCGTCGCTTCGCGAAGGCGGCGAGCCCGGCCGGACGCATGCGCCCGGCGGCGGTGAGCTCGGCGACGGCGTTGATGTTGATGGCGCTCCAGTTGCTGCCCGACTTGCGCGGGGTCCACCGCTGGCGCACCGCGTCCTCGTCGATGCGCTGAGCCATCGAGTCGATCCAGCCGAAGCAGAGGGCCTCGCGCACGGCGTCGGCCCACTGCAGCCCGCGGGGCTCGACGTGCTTCTTGTTGAGGCCCATCCACAGCTCGCTGGCGCTCTCGTGGTGCGCCTCGAGCCAGGCCCGGAAGTCCTCCGCGTCGTCGAAGAAGGTCGCGGGCCGCTCGCCCGATCCGCCCTGTCGCATGCCCCGATCCTGCCACCGGCCACCGACGCTGGGAGGATCGTCGGCGTGACCGACCGGATCCTGCTCGCCGCCCGCAACAACGCCCTCTGGTGCGACGCCGTCGCTCGCTCGCACGGTGTCGCGTGCACCGTCGACGACGTGGCGTGGACGGCGTCCACGCGCACGCCGCCCTACTACCCCGACGCCGTGACGCTGTCGCCGGACGCCGGGGAGTACGACGTGCTCGCGCGCGTCGACGACTCGGACGGCTGCTCGGTCAAGGACTCGTGGTCGCGTCTGGACCTGTCGATGGAGGACTTCGCCCGGCTCGTCGTGGGTGAGTGGGTCTGGCTCGACCTCTTCGGACCGGCGCGGCCCGCTCCCCCCGGCCGCTGGCAGCGCGTCACGACGCCCGACGCGATGGCGGCCTGGGTGCGCGCGTGGGCGAGCGACCCCGACGCCGAGGCGATCCTGCGCCCGTCACTCCTCGACGAGCCCGGCGTCACGTTCCTCGCGCAGCGCGCGTCCGACGACCGGCAGGCCCCTGTCGTCGCGGGTGCGATCGTCAACGTGACGGGTGACGTCGCCGGTCTGGGCAACGTCTTCGCGCTCGACGGCGACGTGGAGCGGGCCTGGGGCGCGGCCGCTGCTGCGGCACGTGACGTCGTGGGCGGCATACCCCTGGTCGGCTGGGAGGCCGGCGCAAGCGTCGACGCAGCGGTCGCGGCCGGCTGTGAGCGGATCGGCCCGCTCAGCGTCTGGCTGAAGTGAGGCTCAGCCGCCGCTGACCGACAGCTCGGCCTCGGCGATGGTGCGCCGGTGCTCCTCGGAGAGCTCGCGCGACTCGAGCCAGCGGTCGGGCAGCGCGACGGTGCGCGACGACCCCGCCCGCCCGCGCTGGCCTTCGGCGGCCTCGCCCGGCCACGACACGTCGGGGTCGAGCGTCGCGAGCAGGCGGTCGAGCGCCGCCATCGAGTCGACGAGCGCGAGCGAGTTGCGGATCGTCGAGCCGGCCGGGAATCCCTTGAGGTACCAAGCGATGTGCTTGCGGATGTCACGGCAGGCGCGCTCTTCCTCGCCGTAGAAGTCGCACAGGTAGGCCGTGTGCGTCCGGAGCGTCTCAGTGACCTCCCCGAGCGTCGGCGTCACCCGTGCAGAGGTGCCGGCGAAGGCGGCCGCGAGATCAGTGAAGAGCCACGGGCGCCCGAGGCAGCCGCGCCCGACGACGACGCCGTCGCAGCCGGTCTCGCGCACCATGCGCAGGGCGTCCTCGGCCGACCAGATGTCGCCGTTGCCGAGCACGGGGATGCTCGTCACGGTCTCCTTGAGCATCCGGATGGCGCTCCAGTCAGCAGTGCCCGAGTACGCCTGTGCGGCGGTGCGGCCGTGCAGGGCGACGGCCGCGACGCCCTCGGCCTCGGCGGTCAGGCCCGCGTCGAGGAAGGTGAGATGGACGTCGTCGATCCCCTTGCGCATCTTGACGGTGACCGGGATGTCGCGCTTGGCGCCCTCCTCGACGACGGCCCCGACGATGGCCTTGAAGAGGTCCTTCTTCCACGGCAGGGCGGAGCCGCCGCCCTTGCGGGTGACCTTCGGGACGGGGCAGCCGAAGTTGAGGTCGATGTGGTCGGCCCGGTCCTCGCTGACGAGCATCCGGGCGGCGGCGCGCGCGGTGGCGGGGTCGACGCTGTAGAGCTGGATGGAGCGGGGGTTCTCGTCGGGGTCGTGCTCGATGAGGCGCATCGACTCAGGGGTGCGCTCGACGAGGGCGCGGGAGGTGATCATCTCGCTGACGTAGAGGCTCGTCGCGCCGCTCGCACCTCCGATCGCGCGGCCCTCGTTGCCGTACTCCCGGCACAGTCGGCGGAAGGCACGGTTCGTGATGCCGGCCATCGGCGCGAGCACGACGGGTGACTCGATGACGTGGCGGCCGATGCGCAGCGGGGGCAGCACGGCACCCGTCGCGTCTGCGGGGGCGGCCTCACCGGCCTGCGTCACGGGGGTCATCACGTCGGTCACGGGCTCGATTGTCCCCGATCAGGCGCGCCCGGCCGAATCGGTGACCCTGCGGGCGAAGCGCAGCAGGGCATCGGCAAAGGCCACGGGCTGGTCGAGGCCGGACAGGTGCCCGGCCCGGCGGACGATCTCCTCGCGCGCGCTCGGGCACGCGCGCAGGTAGGCCCCGGCCCCGATCCGCAGCTGGTCGAACTGGCCGTTGAGGAGCAGCACCGGGCACTGCACGTGCTCGAGCATCGACGGTCGGCAGAGCGCCATGACCTCCCGCCAGGCTGTCGCTGTCGGGGCGAAGAAGTAGCCGCCGGCGATGACGGGGTCGATGCGCTCGGGCGGGTAGAGCCGGTGCAGGACGCGGTCGTTGACGCGTGTCATCCGCTCGGCGCCGAGTCGGTCCGTCAGCGCCGCGACACCCCGGTAGACGGCGGCCCCCGGACCGGTCGGGACCGCGCTGGACCCGGCGAGGACGAGCCCGTCGAGCGTGTCGGGGCGGGCCGCGGCATACGACATCGCGGCGTAGCCGCCGAGCGAGTGACCGACGAGCACGACGGGGCTGCCGGCGGGGACGGCCGCCACCGCCTCGCCGATGACGTCCGCGCACCGCGCGAGCGTGAAGTCCTCGTCTGCGCGGGCGCCGTGCCCGGGCAGGTCGACGAGAGTCAGGTCGACGTGGTCGCGCAGGAGCGGCACCTGGGGCGCCCACTGGGTGCTCGACAGGCGCGACCCGTGCACGAGGACCAGGTGAGCACGCACACGGCGAGGATGCCACGATGGCCCGGTGACCCACCTCATCACCGCCACCGAGCTCGCCCACGAGGTCGAGGACGTCGTCGTGCTCGACGTCCGCTGGGCACTGTCGACGGCCAACACGTCTGCGGGGCGGACCGACTACGACGCGGGCCACGTCCCCGGCGCCTACTTCGTCGACCTCGACACCGAGCTCGCCGCACGCCCGGGTGACGGCGGGCGCCACCCCCTCCCGGACCCCGCCGTCGTCGAGGCGCTGCTCCGCCGCGCCGGCATCACCGCGCACACCCGTGTCGTCACCTACGACGGCAAGGAGTCGTATGCCGCCGCGCGGGCCTGGTGGGTGCTGCGCTGGGTGGGCATCGCCGACGTCCGGGTGCTCGACGGGGGGTATGCCGCGTGGCTGGCGGCCGGACTTCCCGTCTCGACCGAGGAGCCCGCCGACCGGCACGGCGACGTCGAGGTGCGGCCGGGTCACCTGCCGACGCTCGACGCCGCCGGTGCGGCCGCCCTGGCCCGCGACGGGCTCCTCCTCGACGCTCGGGCGGCTGAGCGCTACGCCGGCGAGACCGAGCCGATCGACCCCGTGGCCGGACACGTCCCGGGCGCGCTCAACAGCCCCACGGCCGCGTGGATCACCGCCGACGGCACCTTCCGCCGGGACCTGGCCGAGCACTGGGAGCGGGTGCGCGCCGGTCACGACGTCGGAGGCGGCGCCGTCGGCGTCTACTGCGGGTCGGGGGTGACCGCAGCCCACGAGATGCTCGCGCTGGCCGAGCTCGGCGTCGACGCCGTGCTCTACCCCGGCTCGTGGAGCGAGTGGATCCGCGATCCTGCGCGGCCGGTCGCGACCGGCCACTCCCCCGGCTGAGCTCCCCGACTGTCGGAACCTGCTCCGYTTTCSGGAGCAGGATCCGAGTCCCCGCCGGATTGGTCCGGCAGCTCGCCTATCGGAACCTGCTCCGTTTTCGGGAGCAGGATCCGAGTCCCCGCCGGATTGGTCCGGCAGCTCGCCTATCGGAACCTGCTCCGCTTTCCGGAGCAGGATGCGACTCGTGACTGGCATGGCACATCCCTCTGGTGGTTCAGAGGTCGCGGTCGAGGCGTCGCTCGAGCCTGCTGAGTGCTCGCGCGGCCGCGGCGCGGACGGTCTCGTCCGGGTCGTCCAACGCCTTGTGCAGGGCGGCGGCGTGCTCTCCCTCGCCGGTGACCGCGAGGACACGAGCGGCGGCAGCCCTGACCCTGGGTACGGCATCCGTCGTGACGAGGTCGGCGCAGGTCTCGGCCGCGGGACCCACCTCCCAGCGGGCCGCGACCTTCGCGCACATCTCGCGGACCCGCCAGGCCGGATCACCCAGTGCCGCAACGACATCCGGTCCGGAAGGCTCGGTCCAGACGTAGAGCAGGGTGCGGGCGGCCCACACCCGGGACCAGTAGCGGGTGGCGTCGTCGAGGTGGTCCGGCGAGCCCCAACCGGACGCGACCTGACCGCCGACCCAGCCGATGTCGGGCAGGTCGGGGTCGCCCCACGCCGCGCGCCCGGCGAGCAGGTCAGCGCACCATGACGTCAGCACCTCGTCGCCGAGCGCGTCGGCGGCCGCTCGCGCCCGGTCGCCGGGCGTGGCGCGCAGCACCTCGGGCTCGACCATGCCGGCAGTATGCCGCCGAACCCGGACGTCCTGCGCCCGGGACGGGCCGGACCGCGGCGACCTCACCGACCGACCCGCCGCTGGCACGGCCCACGGGCGCACGTATGCCGCCCACCCGGGTGGGCGGACGGCCTACGTCAGCGGTGCGGTGATGTTGCGTCAGCAGCCGATGAGGCGCTGCGCGAGGTAGCCCTCGACCTGGTCGAGGGCGACGCGCTCCTGGGCCATCGAGTCACGCTCGCGGATCGTCACGGCGTGGTCCTCGAGCGTGTCGAAGTCGACGGTGATGCAGAACGGCGTGCCGATCTCGTCGTGGCGGCGGTAGCGCTTGCCGATGGCGCCGGCGTCGTCGAAGTCGATGTTCCAGTGCTTGCGCAGAGTGGTCGCGAGGTCACGCGCCTTGGGCGAGAGGTCGGCGTTGCGCGAGAGCGGCAGCACCGCGGCCTTGACCGGCGCCAGGCGCGGGTCGAGGCGCAGCACGACGCGCTTGTCGACGCCGCCCTTGGTGTTGGGGGCCTCGTCCTCGTGGTACGCGTCGACGAGGAAGGTCATGAGCGATCGCGACAGACCTGCTGCGGGCTCGATGACGTAGGGGGTGTACTTCTCGCCCGTCTGCTGGTCGAAGTAGACGAGGTCGGTGCCCGAGTGCAAACTGTGCGTCGACAGGTCGAAGTCGGTGCGGTTGGCGATGCCCTCGAGCTCGCCCCACTCCGAGCCGGCGAAGTTGAAGCGGTACTCGATGTCGACGGTGCGCTTCGAGTAGTGCGAGAGCTTCTCGGGTGCGTGCTCGTAGTGGCGCAGGTTGTCGGGGTTGATGCCGAGGTCGACGTACCAGCGGGTGCGCTCCTCGAGCCAGTACTGGAGCCACTCGTCGTCCTCGCCCGGCTTGACGAAGAACTCCATCTCCATCTGCTCGAACTCGCGCGTGCGGAAGATGAAGTTGCCCGGCGTGATCTCGTTGCGGAAGCTCTTGCCGGTCTGGGCGATGCCGAACGGCGGCTTCTTGCGCGAGGCCTGCATGACGTTGTTGAAGTTGACGAAGATGCCCTGGGCGGTCTCGGGGCGCAAGTAGTGCAGGCCCGACTCGTCCTCGATGACGCCGAGGTAGGTCTTCAGCATCATGTTGAACTCGCGCGGCGCGGTCCACTGGCCCTTGGTGCCACAGTCGGGGCACACGATGTCGGACATCGGGATCGAGTCGGGGTCCTCGATGCCCTTCTTCTCGGCGAGCGCCTCCTGAAGGTGGTCCTGGCGGCGGCGCTTGTGGCAGCTGAGGCACTCGACGAGGGGGTCGGTGAAGGTGCCGACGTGGCCCGAGGCGACCCACGTCTCGCGCGGGAGGATGATCGAGGAGTCGAGGCCGACGACGTCGTCGCGGCTCGTCACCATCGACTTCCACCACTGACGGCGGATGTTCTCCTTGAGCTCGACGCCGAGGGGGCCGTAGTCCCAGGCAGACCGGGTGCCTCCGTAGATGTCACCGCTCGGGAAGACGAAGCCCCTGCGCTTGCAGAGGCTGACGACGGTGTCCACGATGGAAGTCTGCTTGGCCATGCGGGACAGGTTATCGGGCCGCCGCCACTGCTTTGCCACGCGTCCGGGGTATGCCGTCGCGTCCCCTAGGCTCGTCACGTGGCCCTGAGCTTCCGTTCCCGTCTCGAGCACGCCTCCTACCCGTGGGTGGAGCGCCTCAACGCCGTCCCGCGTCCCGTCGCGCTCGGGGGCCTCGTCGTCCTGCTGGCGGTCGGCATCCTCGCGCCACGCCCGTGGGGTGGCATCGCCTTCCTCGTCGTCGCGGCCTTCGTCGGCTGGCTGCTCTTCCTCACGTGGCATCGACTGACCCTGCCCGAGCGGCTGATGCGCACGGCGGTGCTCGTGCTCGCGGTGGCCGTCGCCGTGGTGAGGATCGTCCCGGCCGGCTGACTGCCGCACCGAACGCGAGAACGGTTTTGACAATCATTCTCACTTTGAGTGATGATGGGTGTCATGCCCCCCGCTCCCCCACGCCGCGCCCTGTCCGCGATCGTCGCCGCGACGGCACTGGCGCTCGCGACGGCCGCCTGCCAGAGCGGTCCTGACACCGGATCCGGCGCCGGCTCCGCGGACGGCTCGATCGTCACGTCCTTCTACCCCATCCAGTTCGCGACGCAGCAGATCACCGGCGGCCGGCTCCCGGTGACCGTCCTGACGAAGCCYGGCGCCGAGCCGCACGACCTCGAGCTGGCGCCGCAGGACATCGGTGGCATGACGAAGGCACGCCTCGTCGTCTACGCCGACGGCTTCCAGCCGGCGGTCGACGAGGCCGTCGGGCTCGTCGACGCGGCGAAGGTGCTCGACGTCGCCGATGTCGCGAAGCTCGTACCCGCGTCGACCGACGACAGCGACCACGCCGACGAGTCCGGCACCGAGACCGAGCCGCACGACACGACCGACGCCGGTGACGGGCACGACGGCCACGACCACGGGGCGGACGACCCCCACTTCTGGCTCGACCCGTCGCGCTACGCCGCCGTGGCCGAGGCCATCAGCGCGCGCCTGTCCGAGGACGACCCGGAGAACGCCGCGAGCTACGCGAAGAACACCGCGGTCTTCGTCGAGAAGCTCTCCGAGCTCGATGACGAGATGCGGACAGGCCTGCGCCAGTGCACGGTCAAGGAGCTCGTCACGAGCCACGCCGCCTTCGGCTACCTCGCGGCGCGCTACGGATTCCACCAGCGCGGCATCACCGGCGTCTCGCCCGAGGCCGAGCCGAGCGGCGCAGCCCTCAAGGCCGTCGGTGACCTCGTGAGGTCTGCCGGCGTGACGACGATCTACCAAGAGACGCTCGTCGAGCCGCACTTCGCCCAGACGGTCTCGGAGTCCACCGGTGCGAAGGTCGCGACGCTCGACCCCATCGAGGGGATCACGAGCGCGTCGGTCGGCACCGACTACTTCGAGGTCATGCGGAGCAACCTCGTGGCCCTGCGCGACGGTCAGGAGTGCTCATGAGGTCGGCACCGCTCGTCCCCCGGGATGCCGCGCCGTCGGACGCGGTCGTCACCCTGCGCGGCGCGAGCTTCGGCTACGGCGACGGCACCGTCCTCAGCGACGTCGACCTGTCCATCCGCAAGGGTGAGATCGTGGCGATCGTCGGACCGAACGGGTCGGGCAAGTCGACGCTCATGAAGGGCGTCCTCGGCCTCAACGAAAAGGTCGCCGGCACGGTGACGCTCTTCGGCATCGACAGCACCGAGTTCCACGACCGCGCCCGCCTCGGCTACGTGCCCCAACGGCATACGCTCTCGGCGTCCGTCCGGGCCACCGCCGAGGAGATCGTCGCCACGGGGCGACTCCCCCGCATCGGCTGGCTCGGCCGGCTCCGCGCCACCGACCGGCAGATCGTGGCCCGTTCGCTCGACGTCGTCGGTCTCGCCGACCGCGCCGCGACCGAGGTGAGCACGCTCTCGGGGGGCCAGCAGCGCCGGGTCCTCATCGCCCGCGCCCTCGCCGGGCAGCCCGACGTCCTCATCATGGACGAGCCCACCGCCGGGGTCGACGCCGCGAACCAGCACGTGCTCGCCGACGTCCTCGACCGCCTCGTCGAGCGCGACGTCACCATGGTCATCGTCACGCACGAGCTCGGAGCGCTCGAGCGGCTGCTGACCCGCATCGTCGTCATCGACGGCGGACGCATCCGCTTCGACGGGACACCCCGTGCGTATGCCACTGCGCGCGACAGCGTCCACCACGACCACGACAGCCACCACCACGACCTCGAGCTCGAGGGCCACCACCCGTCGCTGGCCCACGGCCCGCTCGACGTCGACCGCACCGACAGGAGCCGACCGTGATCGACCTGCTCTCCGTCGACTTCATGCAGCGGGCGCTCATCGCCGCCCTGCTCGTGGGCACCGTTGCGCCGATGGTGGGGATCTTTCTCGTCCAGCGCCGGCTCTCGCTCATCGGCGACGGCATGGGCCACGTGGCCCTCGCCGGGGTCGCGATCGGCCTCGTGTCCGGGGCCGCGCCGGTGCTGACGGCGCTCCTGGCCGCGGTGATCGCCGCCGTCGTCATCGAGCTGCTCCGCGCCCGCGGCCGCACCAATGGTGACGTGGCCCTCGCGGTCATCTTCTACGGCGGCATCGCCGGCGGCGTCGTCATCATCAGCAAGTCTCCCAGCGGCACTCCCGCGAACCTCATGAAGTACCTCTTCGGGTCGATCCTCACGACCCAGCGCACCGACCTCTACGTCTTCGCCGGGCTCGCGCTGCTCATCTCCGTCACGACGTGGGCGCTGCGCCCGCGCCTCTTCGCGGTGGCCAACGACGAGGAGTACGCCCGCGCCGTCGGCCTGCCCGTGCTGCCGCTCAACATCGTGCTGGCCGTGCTCACCGCGACCACGGTGGTCGTCGCCATGCGCGTCGTCGGGCTCCTGCTCATCAGCGCGCTCATGATCGTGCCCAACGCCGCGAGCCAGCTCGTCGCACGGTCCTTCAGCGGCGGCGTCCGGTGGGCCATCGCCTTCGGTCTCGTCTCCTCGGTCGGCGGCGTGGCGCTCTCCTACCCGCTCGACACACCGTCCGGTGGCACCATCGTCCTGCTCGCCGTCGCGCTCTTCGTCGTCACCGCCGTCGTCACCAGCGTGCTGGCCAGGGTCGGCGGGAGGAGGCACGACGTCGCGGAGACCCACGCACACGAGCACGGCGCCGAGTGCGGTCACCCTGCGGTGACGCACGGCGACCACGTCGACTACGTCCACGACGGGCACCTGCACGCCGCCCACGAGGGCCACTACGACGAGCACGGCGTCCATCACGACCACCCCGCCCCGCCCGGCCCCGAGACGGCGGGCGCCGGCCCGGCCGGCACGACCTCCGGCCCGACGACAGGATCGAGATCATGACGAGCAGCACCAACACCTCGGGCTCCGCGGCGACCTCACGCAAGCCGACCCGGCAGCAGGTGGCCGTCGCCGAGCTGCTCGAGCGCTCCGACGACTTCACCTCCGCCCAGACGGTGCACGCCCGGCTCCGCGACGCGGGAGCCGGCGTCGGGCTGGCGACGGTCTACCGGACGCTCCAGTCGATGGTCGAGGCCGGCACCGTCGACGTGCTGCGCACCGACGACGGGGAGGCCGTCTACCGGGCCTGCTCGACCCACCACCACCACCATCTCGTGTGCCGGGCCTGCGGTCGCACGGTCGAGGTGGAGGGCCCGGCCGTCGAGAAGTGGGCCGACAAGATCGCGAGCGACCACGGCTTCAGCGGCGTGACACACACCCTGGAGATCTTCGGCACCTGCGCCGACTGCACCGCCACCGCCGACTGACCCCAGCAGCTCTCCGCACCGAACGCCGCGTTCGGTCTCGAAAGCCGTGTTCTACCGAGGTTTTCGACACCGAACGCGGCGTTCGATTCGAGAAGGCTGCGTGCCGCTGCCGTCAGGAGCTGGCTGTCGGGGTGTCGACGGCTCCGCCGTAGCGGCGGTCGCGGTCGACGTACTCCTCGATCGCGGCCCAGAGATCGCGACGGTCGTAGTCGGGCCACAGCCGGTTCTGGAAGACCATCTCGGCGTAGGCCGACTGCCACAGCAGGAAGTTGCTCGTGCGCTGCTCTCCGGAGCTGCGCACGAAGAGGTCGACGTCCGGCATCGTCGGCTCGTCGAGGTAGCGCTGGATCGTCTTCTCGTCGACCGAGCCCGGCCGGAGCCGACCGTCCTTGACGTCGTGGGCGATCCGTTGCACGGCGTCGGCGATCTCGGCACGCCCGCCGTAGTTGACGCAGAAGTAGAGGGTGAGCCCGGTGTTGTGCTGCGTCAGCTCCTGGGCGATCTCCAGCTCCTTGATGACCGAGCGCCACAGGCGCGGCGCCCGACCCACCCAGCGCATCCGCACGCCCCACTCGTGGAGCTGGTCGCGTCGTCGGCGGATGACGTCGCGGTTGAAGCCCATGAGGAAGCGCACCTCGTCGGGAGACCGCCGCCAGTTCTCGGTCGAGAAGGCGTAGGCGGACAGGTGGGTCACGCCGACGTCGATGGCTCCGGCCACGACGTCGAGCAGCGACGCCTCCCCGGCCTCGTGGCCCTTGGTCCGCGGGAGCCCTCGCGCGTTGGCCCACCGGCCGTTGCCGTCCATGACGATCGCGACGTGCTTGGGCAGCAGGGCAGGCGCGATGACGGGCGGGGTGGCGCCGGACGGGTGCGGGAAGGGCTTGGCGTACATGGGGCTCCGGTCGGTCGGGATCGGGTTCGCTGCTGGCTCAGGCGCGCTCGACGAGGCGCAGCGACCGCAGCCCTCGCTCGATGTGCCACTGGAGGAAGGCGGAGACGAGGCCGTTGCCCTGCCTGCGGCACCGCTCGTCGCTCGCGTCGGCGACGTCCCAGTCGCCGGTCAGCAGTGACGCGAGCAGCTCGAAGGTCTCGGGGGCAGGGGCGCTCGAGCCGGGCGGACGGCATACGGAGCACAYGGCGCCGCCGGCCTGCACGTTGAAGGCCCGGTGCGGGCCCGGGGCCCCGCACTTCGCGCAGTCGACGAAGCTCGGTGCCCAGCCGGCGACGGCGAGCGAGCGCAGCAGGTAGGCGTCGAGGACGAGCCCGGCGTCGTGGCTGTGCTCGGCGAGGGAGCGCAGCGCGCCGGCGAGCAGGAGGTACTGCTGCGTCTGCGGCTCGTGCTCCTCGGTGAGCTGGAGCGCCGTCTCGAGCATCGAGGTGGCGCACGTGTACGCGATGTAGTCACGCGCGATGGCGTCACCGTAGGGCGCGAGCGTCTCGACCTGCGTGACGGTGTCGAGGTTGCGACCCTCGTAGCACTGCACGTCGATGACCATGCCGGGCTCGAGGCGCGACCCGAAGCGCGACTTCGTGCGGCGCACCCCCTTGGCGACGGCGCGGACCCGACCCCGCGTGCGGGTCAGCATCGTGATGATGCGGTCGGCCTCGCCCAGCTTGTGGGTGCGCAGGACGATCGCCTCGTCACGGTAGAGGGGCATGGGTCCATTGTCTCCCCCGCCGAGGCGTCGGCCGCACCGCACGCGCCGGTGTCCACGAGGTCGACGCGAAACACCGCCGGGAGTCGAACACCCGTTCGACCCGTGGGCTATCGTGGGGCCATGGACCTCTCTCTCCAGGGTTCGCTCCTCGACCTCACCGACGCGATGACGCTGCGCGACGTCGGCACCGGGAAGACCCGCCACCACCTGGCCCACGGCGCGTGGGTCGACGTCCGTCCCGGCTGGCTCGCGGCCGGCGACGAACTCTTCACGGCCCTGCTGCGTGACGTGCCGTGGCACGCCGAGCGCCGGCAGATGTACGACTCCGTCGTCGACGTCCCTCGGCTGACGAAGTTCTACGCCGGCGACGAGAGGCTGCCCCACCCGATGCTCGTCGAGGCCCGCGACGCCCTGAGCCGTCACTACGCGCCCGAGCTCGGCGAACCGTTCGTCACGGCCGGCCTGTGCCTCTACCGCGACGGTCGCGACAGCGTCGCCTGGCACGGCGACCGCATCGGGCGCTCGCGCGACAGCGACACGATGATCGCGATCCTGTCGCTCGGTTCCGCACGCACACTCGCCCTCCGCCMTCGTGACGGCGGACCGATCCCCGGCTCGACGACAAAGAGCTTGCGCTATCCCCTGGGACATGGTGACCTCGTCGTGATGGGCGGCTCGTGCCAGCGGACATGGGACCACTCGGTGCCGAAGACGTCCGAGCCGATGGGGCCGCGCATCTCGGTGCAGTTCCGTGTAGCCGGTGTTCGCTGACAGGAGACCCACGTATGCCGTCCAGCCGCTCAGGTGGCCCCCTTCCCTTCCTCGACCACCTCGCGGCCGACTCGGCCCGCTTCCGGACCGTGCTCGCGACGGCCCCAGCGGACGCCCGCGTGCCGACGTGTCCCGACTGGGACGCCGACGACCTGCTGTGGCACCTCGGCGAGGTGCAGTGGTTCTGGGGCGAGATCGCCGAGCGCAGGCTCACCGATCCGGCCGACCTCGACGCGATGAACGCGAGCCGCGAGGAGCGTCCGGGCGACCGCGGCGGGCTGCTCGCCTTCTTCGATCGCTCGAGCGAGCGGCTTCAGCGGGTGCTCGGCGAGCTGGCGCCCGAAACGCCGCTGTGGATGTGGTACGACGAGGACCAGACCGCCGGCTACATCCGCCGTCGCCAGGCCCACGAGGCGATGGTGCACCGCGTCGACGCCGAGGTCACGGTGGGTGAGCGGACCCCGCTCGACTGTCGGCTGGCCGCCGACGGCATCGACGAGGCCCTGCGGATCATGCGCGGCCACGAGCCCGAGCCGGACCTGACGCACGTACCGGTCTCGGCGCCGGTGACGATCGCGACGGTCGATGCCATGCACGCGTGGACGGTCACTCCCGTGCGCATCACCGGCACGTGGAACGGCGACGAGATCGACGTGCAGCGCTTCCTCGTCAGCGACGGACCGGACGACGCCGCGGCGGCCGAGATCAGCGGGTCCGCAGCCGACATCGACTGCTGGCTCTGGAACCGTCCGGTGGAGGGCGAGATCACGCGCGACGGCGACGCGGCAGCGCTGGCCGCGGTCGATGCTGTGCTCACCGACTCGATCGACTGACCCGGACGGCTCAGCCGGTGCGGCGCCCGAGGCGACCTGCTCGCCTCGGGCGCGGGAGCCAGGCGTGGACCATCGCGGCCAGGACGACGACGAGAGGGACGAACGCGAAGAGGTAGCGCGAGCGTCCCTGGAGCACGAGCGTGAAGGCCGCGATGCCGAGCACCGAGCCAGCGACGAGCAGCGTCTCCCTCCGGTAAGGCGCGCGCAGCAGCCCGACACCGGCCACGAGCAGCACGGCCAGCCACACTGCCTGGGTCACGTCGGCGCGCAGCTGGTAGCCCGACCCGTGGAAGCCGTTGAGGTCGTGGACGATCCCGGTCACGCCTGTCGCCGGCGCGAGCGTGCCGGGCAGCGAGTCGGGGCCCTCGCCCCACGCCCAGAACATCCCGTCGCCCCAGTTCCAGGCCGCCTTGCTGCCGTAGAAGGCGAGCGTGCCACCGAGACCTCGCTCAGCCCACCGGTCTGCGAGGACGTCCACTGCATACGTCTTCATCTCGCCCTGGCTGCGGCCGGTCACCGCGTCGACCATCTCCCGTGAGTACGCGCCGTAGCTGACCACGCCGGTGGGCGAGCGCTGCTCGTCGGAACCGAGCGCGACCCACCAGAGGATCGGGGGTGAGACCGCGGTGTCGATGCGCGCGGAGTCGACCCCGGAGGCCGCGGAGGCCGCGGCGCCGAGGCCCACGCCGAGGACGACGAACGCGAGGGCGGAGGCCGCGCAGGCGGCGATGACGCCCGCGCGCCGGGCCGGGAGGAGGTCGTGGTCGAAGATCGCCACGACGGCCGTCAGGACCGCCGCGATGGCGATGACGACCGGGGTGGTCTTGATGGAGTAGGCCACCGTGACCGACACGATCGCGAGCAGCCACAGGACGACTCGTCCCGTGCGCGGCCGCGGGGTCATGGCCCGGACGGCCAGGGCCACTCCCCCGACGACGAACGGCATCGCGTAGAAGTCGGTGTAGGGCACCGCCAGCCACGGGCTCGTGCCGACGAGGACGAGCGTCGCGAGCTGGGCGCCGAGGGAAGGACCGCGACCTGCCACGCGCCCGACGAGGTCGTGGACGGCATACAGCGTCAGGCCCACGCAGATCCCGTTGAGCGGGATGAGGACTGCGTCGGGTGCGAGCGAGAACGCCTGTCCCACAGCGACGCCCATTCTGTCGATGGCGAGCAGCGGCAGGTTGTTGGGGTAGAGGGAGAGGTAGTCGTACTCGCCCTGGCTGAGCGGTCTCCCTACTTGGAGGCCGCGCGCCATGTCCATGACGATCCGCGCGTCCCAGCCGTAGCGGTAGCGCGTCATGAGACCGACGAGCGTCGCGACGACGCCTCCGCCGACCGCGATCGCCACCGGCACCCAGCGCCGCTTCGCCCACCCGGGGACGCGGACGACCGCGGCGAACAGCACCAGCCCGAGGGTGACGGGCACGACCACCTGCCAGCGGTGCTCGACGTTGACCGGTCGGGGCGCGACGAGTCCCACGACCGCGACCGCGACGAGCGAGACCCCGGCCAGTCGAAGCAGCGCTCGACCGACCGGGGACTCCATGGCGCCAGACGCTACCCCACGCGGGTGGTCGTCAGATCAGGCGTCCGACGAGGGGCTCGGAACGGCGTCGCGGTGGGCGCGGTTGACCGCCGAGACGATCGCCTTGATGGACGCCGTGACGATCGACGGGTCGACCCCGACACCCCAGAGCACGCGGTCGCCGACGGCGCACTCGACGTAGGCCGCGGCGCGGGCGTCGCCACCCGCGGAGAGGGCGTGCTCGGCGTAGTCGAGGACCCGGACGTCCGGGGTGCCCTCGACGGTCGAGAGCGCATCGACGAAGGCCGCGATGGGACCGTTGCCCGTGCCGGTGACGGTCATGGACTCGCCACCGTCGCGGACGGTCGCCTCGATCGTGCTCGCCCCGTCGACGGTCGAGTCGGTGACGACGTTGACGAGCTCGAAGCGGCCCCAGGCCCGGCTCGGGTCGGGGAGGTACTCGTCCTGGAACTTGGCCCACAGGTCGGCTGGAGCGACCTCGCCGCCGTCCTGGTCGACACCGCGCTGGACGACACCGGAGAACTCGATCTGCAGCCGACGCGGCAGGTCCATCTGGTGCTCGGTCTTCATGATGTACGCGACGCCGCCCTTGCCGGACTGGCTGTTGACGCGGACGACGGCCTCGTAGGAGCGGCCGAGGTCGTGCGGGTCGATGGGGAGGTAGGGGACGCCCCAGACGAGGTCGTCGATCCCCGTGCCCTTCGCCTCGGCCTCGGACGCCATGGCCTCGAAGCCCTTCTTGATGGCGTCCTGGTGCGATCCGGAGAAGGCCGTGAAGACGAGGTCGCCGCCGTAGGGGTGGCGCTCGCCCACGGGCAGCTGGTTGCAGTACTCGACGGTGCGGCGCACCTCGTCGATGTCGCTGAAGTCGATCTGCGGATCGACGCCCTGGCTGAAGAGGTTCATCCCGAGGGTGACGAGGCAGACGTTGCCGGTGCGCTCACCGTTGCCGAACAGGCAGCCCTCGATGCGGTCGGCGCCGGCGAGGTAGCCGAGCTCGGCCGCGGCCACGCCGGTGCCGCGGTCGTTGTGGGGGTGCAGGCTCACGACGATCGACTCTCGCCGCTCGAGGTGGCGGACCATCCACTCGATCGAGTCGGCGTAGACGTTGGGCGTCGCCATCTCGACGGTCGCCGGCAGGTTGACGATGATCTTGTGGTCGGGCGTCGGGTCGATGACGTCGACGACGGCGTTGCAGATCCGCATCGCGAAGTCGAGCTCGGTGCCGGTGTAGGACTCCGGCGAGTACTCGTAGTAGATCGTCGTGTCGGGGATCGTCTCCTCGAGCTTCCTGCACAGGCGCGCGGCCTGGACGGCGATGTCGATGATGCCGTCCTGGTCGAGGCCGAAGACGACCTTGCGCTGCAGCGCCGACGTCGAGTTGTAGAAGTGGACGATGGCCTGCTTGCTGCCCCGGATCGCATCGTAGGTGCGCTCGATGAGGTGGTCGCGACACTGCGTCAGCACCTGGATCGTCACGTCATCGGGGATGTGTCCGCCCTCGATGAGCTCACGGCAGAAGTCGAAGTCGGTCTGGCTCGCCGACGGGAAGCCGACCTCGATCTCCTTGTAACCCATCTTCACGAGCAGCTGGAACATCCGGAGCTTCCGCTCGGAGTTCATCGGGTCGATGAGCGCCTGGTTGCCGTCGCGCAGGTCGACGGCGCACCAGCGCGGGGCCGCCGCGATGCGTTTCGTCGGCCACGTGCGGTCCGGGAGCTCGAACGGGATCTGCTCGTGGAAGGGGACGTACTTCTGGAACGGCATTCCCGACGTCTGCTGGGGGTGGATCATCGCGTCACTCTCTCGTCTGCGTTTCGCTCGGTGTCCGGCCGGACACGGGAAACTCCGCGACGAGGAGGGCCGGGGTCAGGCCTCGTCGCGGCAGAGAAGAAGGAGGCTCACCGCTCGCACCCGTTCACCGTATGCCGGTCGCTCCGCTCGCGTCCACCCCTCGGGACCGCTGCCCGGATCCTGAGACGTTCGCGCGGGGTCCTGGACGTCAGGAGTGCTGCGCCCCTCGGGGAAAGCGCCACGGCGTCCTCGACGGACGTGAGCGGCACCGGGGTCGCGGCGAGCTCGGCGACGTGCGCCCGGTGGGCGTCGGGCGGGCTGCCCCAGAACCACGAGACGAAGGCGAAGGTCGTGCCGTCTGCTGACAGCTGGACCGTCGCGACGTCGGGCACGTGGGCGGCGAACTCCGACCTGGCCGGTTCGGCGTAGCCGGCGAGGAGCCGCTCCGTGACCCTCGGCGGGAACTCCGTCGCGCAGCGCCCGAGGGTGCGCCAGCCGAGCCGCTCGAGGGCGCCGACGACCTCGGGATAGGGCGAGACGAGGTCAGCCCGGTCTGTCACGTCCACGTACTCGTAGCGCACGGAACTCCCTGTCGACGCGGAGGGCAGTCGCCGTCTGAGGCGAACAGGTCAGGGCGCGGACCGCGGACCGCCAGGCAGATCGGCGGAGGCCGTCGGCTCGTCGGATCCGGGCACGGCCGGAGACTCCGCCGCCTGGGAGTCCTCGCGGGCGTCGGCGATCTGCTCCTCCGGACGCGGCGGCACCGTCTGGTCCTCCTCGAGGACCTCGAGCTCGTGGTCGTGCGCTGGCTGCTCGGACATGTCTGCCTCCTTGCCCGGAGTGTAGGGCGAGGCGCTGACCTCAGGCGCGCTGGCAGACCATGAGCGCGTTGCCGTCAGGGTCCTCGAACTGCACGAAGACGACGCTGCCGATGTCCTCGACGTCCGAGGTGATCCTCACGCCGAGCGCCCGCAGGTGCTCGACCGTCGCCGTCATGTCGTCGGTCCAGAGGAAGAACCGCGGTGGCCCGGACGCCACGAAGTCCTGGCGGTTGGCGTCGAGCGCCTGCCGGGTCTGCCCGTCCGTCGGGATGTCGTAGATCGTGGCGTCGTGGGAGGCCACGTCGGTCTCGAAACCGAGCACGGCGGCATACCACCGGATGGCAGCGGCCATGTCGCGGACCGGGACGAAGACCTGACCGACGCGGCGAAGGATGGGGCTGCTCATCGCGGCAGGCTGGAGGACCCGGCCACGAACGAGAAACCCGTTGCGTTGCGGTGCCCGTCGCGGGTCAGAAGCCGAGGCGCTGGAGCTGCTTGGGGTCGCGTTGCCAGTCCTTGGCCACCTTGACGTGGAGGTCGAGGTAGACCTTCTGCCCGAGGAGGGCCTCGATGCCCTTGCGGGCGTTCGTGCCGACCTCGCGCAGCCGGGAGCCGCCGCGTCCGATGACGATGGCCTTCTGGCTGGGGCGCTCGACGAAGACGTTGACGCGCACGTCGAGCAGCGGGTTGTCGTCGGGCCGCCCCTCGCGCTGCACCATCTCCTCGACGACGACGGCGAGCGAGTGCGGCAGCTCGTCGCGCACACCCTCGAGCGCCGCCTCGCGCACGAGCTCGGCGATCATGACCATCTCGGGCTCGTCGGTGAGCATCCCGTCGGGGTAGAGCTGCGGCGAGCGCGGCAGGAAGGACGCGAGGACGTCGCGCACCTCCTCGACCTGGCTCCCGGAGACGGCCGAGCACGGGATGATCGCGTCCCACTCCCCCAGCTGGTCGATGGCGATGAGGTGCTCCGCGAGCCGCTCGCGGTCGACGGCGTCGGCCTTCGTGGCGATGGCGACGACCGGACGGCGCCGGACCGAACGCAGCTCGGCGAGCTCGTGGGCGATGAAGGTGTCGCCGGGGCCGATGCGCTGGTCGGCCGGCAGGCAGAAGCCGATGACGTCGACCTCGAGCAGGGTCTCGCGGACGAGGTCGTTGAGGCGCTGGCCGAGGAGGGTCCGCGGCTTGTGGAGACCCGGGGTGTCGACGAGGATCAGCTGGGCCGTCGCGGTCGTCGTGACGCCCCGGATCGTGTGCCGGGTCGTCTGGGGTTTCGAGCTCGTGATCGCGACCTTCTGGCCCACGAGCGCGTTGGTCAGCGTCGACTTGCCCGCGTTGGGCCGCCCCACGAGGCAGGCGAAGCCCGCCCGGTAGTCGGCCGATCTGTCGGTCGTCCCCGAGGCCGAGGTGTCGCCGTGCGTCGGGTCAGCGTCCTGGGTGCCCATGGGCGTCCTCCGTCTCGGTGTACGCCGCGTCGTCCTCCGGCACCGAGGCCCGGTGCACGATGACCGACGCGACGCGGTGGCGGCGTCCGGCCATGCGTTCGGCCGTCAGCTCCAGCCCAGCGACCCTACCGGACGACCCGACGATCGGGACCCGGCCGATCACCTTGGTGAGGAGTCCGCCGACGGTGTCGACGTCCTCCTCGTCGATGGTGACGTCGAAGAGCTCGGCGAGGTCGTCGATGTCCATCGAGGCCGGCACCCGCAGGGTGCCGTCCTCGAGCTGCTCGATGCCGGGCGCCTCACGGTCGTGCTCGTCGGCGATCTCGCCGACGATCTCCTCGATGATGTCCTCGATCGTGATGAGACCGGCGGTGCCGCCGTACTCGTCGACGACGATGGCGAAGTGGTTCTGGTCGCGCTGCATCTCGCGCAGCAGGTCGTCGACGGGCTTGCTCTCGGGCACGAAGTGCATGGGCCGCATGACCTCGGTGGCGGGGTGGCGGCCGTCCTCGGGGGCGGCGTTGAGCCGGCGGGCGACGTCCTTGAAGTAGAGCAGACCACGGACGTCGTCGCTGTCCTCGCCGACGACCGGGATCCGGGAGAAGCCCGAACGGAGGAAGAGCGACATCGCGCTGCGCAGCGTCTTGTCCGCGTCGAGGACGACCATGTCGGTGCGCGGCACCATCACCGCGCGGGCGAGGGTGTCGCCGAGCTCGAAGACCGAGTGGATCATCTCGCGCTCGTCGGCCTCGATGACGTCGGAGTCACCGGCCATGTCGACGAGGTCGCGCAGCTCGGACTCGGTCTGGAAGGGGCCGTCGGTGTAGCCCTTGCCGGGCGTGACCGCGTTGCCGAGGACGACGAGGAGCTTGGCCACCGGCCCGAGCACGCGGCGCAGGCCGACGGCGAAGGGGGCGCTCCACAGCGCGACGGTGTCGTAGTTCTGCCGTCCGAGGGTGCGCGGCGAGACGCCGACGACGACGAACGACACGACGGCCATGATCGTGATGCTGATGAGGGCGCGGCTCCACGTCGACTCGAACCGCCCGGCGACGGCCAGGGTGACGAGCACCGCCGCGGTGGCCTCGGCGACGACGCGCAGGAACGCGATGACCGAGAGGTATGCCGGTGAGTCGCCGACCACGGTCATCAGCGACTTGGCGCCCGACCGGCCTTCGTCGAACAGCTCCTGGGCGCGCACGCGGGACATGCGGAAGATGGCGGCCTCGGCGGCCGACAGCAGGAACGCCACGACGATGCTGATGAGGGCCGGGAGCGCGAACTGCGGGAACATCTCGGTCTCTCGTCCGCGGTCAGGCGCTCGGGCGGTTGCGCGTGGCGAGGAAGGTGAGCAGCAGCTGACGTTGCAGCTCGAACATCTCGCGTTCCTCGTCCGGCTCGGCGTGGTCGTAGCCGAGCAGGTGGAGGATGCCGTGCGTCGTGAGCAGCAGCATCTCCTCCATCGGCGCGTGACCGGCATCGAGCGCCTGCTTCGTCGCCACGGACGGGCAGAGCACGATGTCGCCGAGGGTGCCCTCCTCGGGCTCCTGGCCCTCGCGACCCGGTCGCAGCTCGTCCATCGGGAAGCTCATGACGTCGGTGGGCCCGGGCAGGTCCATCCACTGCACGTGGAGGACCTCCATGGCGTCCTCGTCGACGAGCTTGATGCAGAGGTCGGCCTGCGCGTGGACCCGCATCTGCTCCATGACGTAGGCGGCGCAGGCCAGCAGCTCGAGCTCGTCGACATCGTGGTCGGTCTCGTTGAGGACGTCGATGCTCACGCGCCGGCCTCCGTGGCGTCACGGCGTCCGCCGTGGTCGTCGCGGTCGTCGCGGTGGTCGCGCCCGTGGTCGTCGCGGTCGGCTCCCCGGTCCGGGGAACGGTCGGAGGTCCGCCGCGACCCGCGGTGGTCACGGTGGTCGGCCGATGCGGCCCGGGACCGGGCCCGACGCTCGGCACGCACCTCGTCGCGCTCGTAGGCGTCGACGATGGCGCTGACGAGGCGGTGGCGCACGACGTCGTGGGAGGTCAGCTCGGCGAAGTGGACGTCCTCGACGCCCTCGAGGATGTCGCGCACGACGCGCAGGCCCGAGCGGGTGCCACCGGGGAGGTCGACCTGGGTGATGTCGCCCGTCACGACCATCTTCGAGCCGAAGCCGAGACGCGTGAGGAACATCTTCATCTGCTCGCTCGAGGTGTTCTGGGCCTCGTCGAGGATGATGAACGCGTCGTTGAGCGTGCGACCGCGCATGTACGCGAGCGGGGCCACCTCGATCGTGCCGGACGCCATGAGCCGCGGGATCGTCTCGGGCGAGACCATGTCGTGCAGCGCGTCGTAGAGCGGGCGCAGGTAGGGGTCGATCTTGTCGTTGAGCGTGCCCGGCAGGAAGCCGAGACGCTCGCCGGCCTCGACGGCGGGGCGGGTCAGGATGATGCGGTTGACCTGCTTGGCCTGCAGCGCCGCGACCGCCTTGGCCATCGCGAGGTAGGTCTTGCCGGTGCCGGCGGGGCCGATGCCGAAGACGACGGTGTGCTCGTCGATCGCGTCGACGTAGCGCTTCTGGTTCAGCGTCTTCGGACGGATCGTGCGACCGCGGCTGCTGACGATGTTCATCGTGAGCACGTCGGCCGGGCGCTCGGCCGTCTGCCCGCGCAGCATCGAGATCGAACGCTCGACGGCGTCGCGGTTGAGCGGCTGGCCGGTCGAGACGATCGTCAGCAGCTCGTCGACGAGGGTGTCGATGATCTCGAGCTCCCCGGCCGGTCCCGCGAAGGTCATCTCGTTGCCGCGCACGTGGGTGTCGACGAGAGGGAACTGGCGCTCCATGGTGCGCAGCAGCTCGTCGCGGGGACCCAGGAGGGTCACCATCTCGATCGGCGGCGGGATCTGCCGGGTCAGCACCGGCGTGTCACCGCCGCTCTCGGCTCCCACGGGGAGCTGCGTGCCGTCAGGGGCGTGCGGGCCGTCGCTGTCGGATGGTCGAGGTTGCGCGTCATTCATCGTGGTCACGAGTCTACGTGTCGCGGCCCGAGCTCCTCACCACGAATTCGGCGAGGTCCTTGCTCTGCTGCACGCGCGACGGCTCGTGGACGTACATCATGTGGCCGGCCTCGTAGTAGGCGTGCTCGACGTTCGCGAGCCGGTCGGCAGGAAGCTGCAGGTGGGCCACGACGTCCTCCGCTGCGAAGTGCGGCGTGGCGCCGTCGTAGTAGCCGTAGGCGATGTGGACCTTGAGGTGCGGGTTCTGGCGCATCGCGCGCTCGAGCTTCGGGGACACGTCGATGGGCCGCCCCTCGAAGTCCTTGAACGACCACGGGTGCACGAGGCGCGAGATCTGCTCGTAGTGCAGGTCGCTGACGTAGCCGAGCTCGTCGCGGACGTAGTGGTTCCAGGCCGCGGCGTAGGGGCCGGCGATGGCGTCGTGAGACGGGTCGGCGTCCATGTTCTCGGCGATCGCGGCGGCGGCCGGTCCCGTGAACCGGGCGTCGAGCCGACCCACGGAGAGGCGCTCGTCGCGCAGCAGCTCGGTGAAGTAGCGCCAGTGCTCGATGCGCAGGTCGGCGCGGTCGACGTAGTCCTCGGTCAGCCCCGAGAGCCGGGCCAGGGTCGAGACCGCCTCGGCGCGCTGGGCCTTCGTCAGCCGGTGGCCACGAGAGAGCACCCACGGGTAGTCGCGGGCGGCATACGCCTCGGCCTCGTCGAGGACGGACCGCAGCGAGCGGCGGCCGTGCTTGCCGTGGAAGTGGGCCACGGCGGCATACGTCGGCAGGTAGAGCGCGTGCGCGCGGTCGTTGCGCTGGTTCTCGAAGTCGACCGAGCTGAGGTCGAGGACGCTGCTGATGAGGACGAGCCCGTTGAGGTACATGCCGTAGCGGGACTGGAGGTGCTCGGCGAGCGCCGCGCCGCGGAGGGTGCCGTAGGACTCCCCCGCGACGAACTTGGGCGACATCCAGCGGCCGTTCCGCGAGGTCCAGAGCCGGATCAGCTCGCCGACGGACTCGATGTCCTTCTGGTAGCCGTGGTAGTCCCCCGGCTTGCCGCCCTCGACCGCGCGTGAGTAGCCGGTCGACATGGGGTCGATGAAGACGAGGTCGCTGACCGCGAGGAGCGACTCGGGGTTGTCGACGAGGTCGTACGGGGGCGGCTGGAGGGCGCCCACGTCGCCGCTGACGACGCGGCGCGGACCGAGCAGGCCGAGGTGCAGCCAGACGCTCGAGCTGCCGGGACCACCGTTGAAGGCGAAGGTGACCGGACGCGTGCGCGCATCGGCGTCGTCGAGGACGTAGCTCGTCATCGACAGCTCCGCGCGCGCCTTGTGGCCGCCGAAGGTGCCGTCCTTGTGCTCCTCCTCGCGGAGCACGACCCGCCCTGTCGTCGCGGTGTAGCGCAGCCGACGCCGGCCGATCTTGAGGGTGTGGTGGGTCGTCACGAGGTCGTCGACGGGGTCGACGGGCTTCGCCTCGGCGGCATCGGTCTTCGGTTTCTCGGCCGCCGATCCCGTTGTCGCGTCGGGCTTCTCGTCGATGGTGGAGGTCTCGTCGCTCACACCATCCTCCCCTCGGTGAAGGCCGCGCCGGCGAGCAGGTGGACGTGTGCGTGGAAGACGGTCTGGCCGGCGCCGCTGCCGGTGTTGACGATCATCCGGTGGGCGTCGGTCACGCCCTCCTGCTCCGCGACGCGGGCCGCGAGCCGGAAGACGTCGGTGAGGTCGTCACCGGACGCCGCCGCCAGGGCACCCACCGTCGGCTCGTGGCGCCTCGGCACGACGAGGACGTGGATCGGCGCGGCGGGGCTGATGTCGCGGAAGGCGATCGACCGCTCGCTCTCGGCGACCCGGTCGGACGGGATCTCACCGGCGACGATCTTGCAGAAGAGGCAGTCACTGGGGGTCTGCGAGGTCATGACTGCACCCTAGGCACGACGTGGTCGGCGCGCACCCGTGCGGCTCGGCGCGGCGCTGCTCGCCCGCACGACGAGCTGCGTCGGCACGAGGGTCGTGCCGGTGGTCGGCCCCGTGCCCCGCACCTGGCCGAGCACCTGCTCGACGCAGAGCCGGCCGATCTGCTCGAAGTCCTGGCGCACTGTGGTGAGCGGGGGGATGTAAGACGCCGCCTCGGGCACGTCGTCGAACCCGACGACGCTCACCTGCTCAGGGACCCGCAGGCCGCGGTCGTGGAAGGCTCGGAGGAGCCCGAGTGCCATCTGGTCATTGGCGGCGAAAACCGCTGTGCAGGAGGGCTCGTCGGCCAGCCGAAGACCGATCTCGTAGCCGGACTCGGGCGTCCAGTCACCGTGCAGCACCCGAGGCACCTCGAGCCCCCTGGCCACGAGCCGCGCCCGCCAGGCATCGCGACGCCGCTGGGCGGCATACGAGCTCTCGGGGCCGGCCACGTGCCACACGGTGCGGTGCCCCAGGTCGAGCAGGTGGTCGGTCGCCGAGGCGGCGCCCGCCGCCTGGTCGGTGTCGACGACGGGGTGACGGTCGCCGGCGTCGTCGGAGTCGGCGACGACGACCTTGAAACCGGGCGGGTAGGGCGCGGGGGCGTCGCTCGCGAGGTGGGTCTCCATGATGGCGACCACGGCGTCGACGGCGAGCTCCCCGGCCCGCGTGAAGGCTCCGCGGACGGCGTCCTGGGAGGGGGCGTTGACCGGGATGAGGGTCACCGCGTAGTCGTGGACGGCGGCCGCCGCGACGATGCCCTCCAGCGTGCGCACGTTTCCGGTCGTCGACAGGGTGAACGTCATGACCCCGATGGCGCGGAACGCTCCACGCTTCAGGGCTCGCGCCGCACTGTTGGGACGGTAGCCGAGCTCCTCCATGGCGCGGAGCACCGTCTGGCGCGTGCTCTCGACGACGCTCGTCTCGCCGTTCGCCACTCGGGAGACCGTCTGCGACGAGACGTTGGCGAGGCGCGCCACGTCGGCCATCGACACCGCTCGTCGCTCCCCCACCGTTCCTCCTGCTCGTCCCATTCGTCCTGCTCGCGCATGCCGCCGCTTCCGACGCCATCCTGCCAGCCGCCGCGAGACCGCCCCTTGACACCCGTCCAGCCCGGCTGGGACCGTGTCGGCGGCCGATGTTTGCGCAAACATACGCTCATTCCGGGCGTTGGGTGCGCATTCACCCCGGACCGCCACCGCCGTCGCTCCAGGAAGGCACCAACCCATGAGACCCCGTCCCACCCGCGTCGCCTCGGGCGCCCTGGCGACCGTCACGGTCGCCGTCGGCTCGCTGCTCGCCGGTTCCGTCGCCGTTGCGGCGCCCGCACCGGCCGCTGCTCCCACGACCTCCGCCACGGCCGCCTCCCCCAGCGGCGACGGTGTCCCCGTCGTGCGACTCACGCCCGACCCGTCCTACCAGCAGCCCGCCTTCGAGGGTTGGGGCACGAGCCTCGTGTGGTTCGCCAACGCGACAGGCGACTACCCCGACGCCGTCCGCAACAAGCTCGCCGACCTCGTCTTCGGCAAGGACGGGCTGGCGCTCAACATCGCGCGCTACAACATCGGCGGCGGCAACGCGCCGGACGTCGAGGACTACCTGCGTCCCGGCGGCGCCGTGCAGGGCTGGTGGAAGGCACCGGAGGGCACGACGCGGACCGACGTCGACTGGTGGTCGCCGGACGACGCGGCCGACTGGAACTGGGATGCCGACCAGACCCAGCGCTGGTGGGTCGACCGCATCAAGGGCGGCATCACGAAGTGGGAGACCTTCAGCAACTCCCCGCCATGGTTCATGACCGAGAGCGGCTACGTCTCGGGGAACTACAACGCCGGCCAGGACCAGCTCAAGCGCACCAGCATCGGCGACTTCACGGCATACCTCGTCAAGGTGACCGAGCACCTGGAGGCGGCGCACGGCATCAAGGTCGACACCATCGACCCCTTCAACGAGCCGAACACGAGCTACTGGGGCACCCAGCTCGGCGCCGACGGCCGGCCCACCGGCGGCCGCCAGGAGGGCGCCCACATCGGACCACAGCTGCAGCAGGACGTCGTGCGCTCGCTCGACCAGCGCCTCGCGGGCTCAGGGACCGACGCGAAGATCGCGGCGATGGACGAGACCAACCCCGGGACCTTCGTCACCAACTGGATGAGCTATCCGGCCGACGTCAAGGCCGCCGTGTCGCGGATGAACGTCCACACCTACGGCACCGCCCAGCGGACGGCCGTGCGTGACCTCAGCAAGTCCGACGACAAGCCTCTGTGGATGTCCGAGGTCGAGGGCAGCTGGGGCAACGGCCAGAGCTTCACCTCCATGGAGCCCGGTATCGGCATGGCGCAGCGGATGACCGACGACCTGCGCGAGCTCGAGCCGTCGGCGTGGGTCTTCTGGCAGCCCGTCGAGGACTACGACAACATGAAGCCCGGCGGGGAGAGCGCGGCGGGCGCCAACTGGGGCAGCATCCAGATGCGCTTCGACTGCACGGCCAAGGACACGCTGGCCACCTGCCCCATCTACACGAACCAGAAGTTCAACACCGTGCGCAACTTCACGCACTACATCCGTCCCGGCGACCACGTCGTCAAGGTCGACGACACGAGCACGATCGCCGCGATCCGTCCGGACGCGCGCACCGCGACCCTCGTGCACACGAACGGCTCGACGACAGCGCAGGACCTCGCGATCGACCTCTCGAAGTTCGGCAAGATCGGCCCCAAGGCCAGCGTGACCGCCGTCGTCACCGACGCCGACGGCGCACTCCGGTCGCAGACCCCGGTGGCGGTCGACGGCACCTCGGCCACGGTGCGAGTGCCGGCCCAGTCCGTCACGACCCTCGTCGTCTCCGACGTCCGTGGCGTCGCCACGGACGCGCCGACCTTCCAGGAGGGCCACGCGTACCGCTTCGTCGGCGTCCAGAGCGGGCGCTCCCTCGACGCCGAGCAGACCGGTATCGCGATCCGCACGACGGACACCGCGAGCGCCGACCAGCTCTGGACCGCGACGAAGCTCACGGGCGGCGACACGAACCGTGAGCGCTACCAGCTGCGAGCACTCGACGGTCGTCAGGTCGCCCTGCGATCCGGTGCTCTCGTCCTCGAGGCGGCGCAGACCACGCCGGACGCATCGGCACAGTGGTACCTCTCGACCACGGGCGACGGCATGTGGACGATCTCGAGCGCGACCGGTCCCGGCAACGTCGAGGTGGGCGGACAGGCCACGGCCGACGGCTCGTCCGTGGGGGTCTGGCAGCCGAACGCCGCCGCGAACCAGCGGTGGCGACTCGTCGACGAGACCGTGCGCGGCGTCGCCGACGTCGCGGTCTTCACGATGCCCGGAGTTGCTCCGACCCTTCCCACGGCGGTGGCGCCCGACCGCGTCGGCGCCGCGACGGCCGCCCTGCCCGTGACGTGGCGCCCCGTGCCCGCGGTGCGGTGGGCCCGCCCGGGCCAGGTCTTCGTCTTCGGCACCGCCACCGACCCCGCCACCGGGCGGGAGTACGCGGCACGGGCCGTCGTCACCGTTGACGCCATCTCGTCGACCACGCCGGCCGCGGCACGCACGTACGTCGGCGGCACGCCGGACCTGCCGGCAACCGTCACGGCGACGTCGGACCGCTACGACGTGACGGTCACCCTGCCGGTGGCGTGGGACACGACCGGCGCGGCGTACGACTCGGTCGGCACGGTCACGCTGCCCGGCCGAGCCACCCTGCCCGACGGGTCCACCGCCCCGGCCACGGCGGTCGTCACGGTGACCGAGCCGGTCGAGGCCAATGCGGCCCTCGCCCTGGGCACGACGGCCTCGGCCACCTTCACGGAGCCGGGCTACTCCGTGCAGGGCATCGTCAACGGCGTGCTGACCGACAAGGCCTGGTCGAACTGGCGCTCGGGCACCCAGCGTCCCGGCGACACCCTGACGGTCACACTGCCCGGCGCTCGGGACGTCACCCGGGTGACGACCCGCTTCTACCAGGACGGCGGGAACGTCAGCTACGCCCGGACGCTCCACGTCGAGGCGCTCGTGGGCAGCACCTGGACCCCCGTGTCGAGCGAGGTGACGGTGGCTGCGAGCGGACCAGCCGCACCGGTGGTGACGGTGCCGATCACCCCCACACGTACCTCGGCAGTGCGGGTCGTCATGACGGCGGCGAGCTACATGACCGTCAGCGAGGTCGAGGTCCTGGCCAAGGCGGCCGGCTGACCCGACCGGTCGCTCGAACCGCAGGTCCACGGCAGCCCCCGGGCAGCCGTGGACCTGCGGCGCATTCCGGACCCTCACGCCTCCGACGTGTCAACCCTGTGCTCCCGTTGCGCGTCATCTGTCCGTGAGAACGTTGGGTATGCCGGCCGGCCAGCTCAGCGACCCCGCGGCCTCCGGGGCCGCTGGTCGTCCCGCCACGGGCGGTGGTGGGGCTCCCGCCCCGGACGCCGGAGGAGTGGTCACCCCCGGCGGGTCCGAGCTGCCGACCGACCCCGACGTCGCCATCACCGAGCTCTACCACGCGCACTGGCACCGGCTCGTCCGCCTGGCCTGGCTGCTGCTGCGCGACCAGCTGGCAGCGGAGGACGTCGTGCAGGACGCGTTCGTCGCGACGCACCGCAGCTGGTCGGCCATCCGGGACGGCGGCCGCGTCGTCGGCTACCTCCAGACCGCCGTCGTCAACGGGTGCCGGTCGGTGCAGCGGCACACCGTCGTCGTCGACCGCCAGAACGTCCGCGACGCGGGCGCTGCCGACGCCCCGGGTCGAGGCACCCACGGCAGCGCCGAGACCCAGGTGCTCCACACGGCCGACCGCGACGCCGTCCTGGACGCGCTGCGCACCCTGCCCTCCCGGCAGCGGGAGGTGCTCGTGCTGCGCTACTACTCCGACCTCTCCGAGGCCCAGATCGCCCACACCCTCGAGATCTCCCCCGGCGCCGTGAAGACCCACGCCCACCGCGGCCTGACGGCCCTGCGCCGCAGCATCGACCCCCTGGAGCTGTCATGAACACCGAGCCGACGCGACCGGGCGAGACGCCCGGCGAGGAGCCGACCCTCATCGGTGCCGGGCTGCGCCCCGTCGAGGACCGGGTGCGCCGCGCCCTCGATGCCGAGGCGCGGTCGATCACCCCGACCGACCGACTCGGCGCGATCCTCGCCGACGCGCATGCGTCGGACGAGTCGTCCTGGGGGGCCGGCGCCGGCGCCGGGTCCCGGCGCCACCGGTGGCTCGTGCCTGCGGTGGCGGCGGCCGCGGCCGTCCTCGTCGCCGGCACCGTCTGGGCCGTGAACCGGCCGTCCGCGCCGACACCACCGGTCGCCGGGACTCCGACCGCCGTGGCCACCTCGACCGCGCGGGCGTCGACCCCGACGTCGTCCGGCGCACCGTCGAGCGTCCCGACGCAGACCGCGCAGCGGCCGACCTCCCCGGCGACGACCGCGCTCCCGCCTCCGGCCACGACGACCGTGAGCGTGCCGGTCTACTACCTCGGCCCGGTCGTGGCCGGCAGCGACCAGCTCCGTCTCTTCCGCGAGTTCGTGTCGACCGGTGTCACGACGCCGGTGACCGGTGAGGCCAAGGCCCTGGCCGCGCTCCGCCTCGCGACGGGCACACCGCCGAAGGGCTCCTCCTACGCGTTCGCGTGGTCGGGGGTGACCGTGCAGTCGGTGACGATCGGTCCGGGCGCGATCACCGTCCGCCTCTCGTCGGGCACGACCAGCACGGACTCCCTCGCCGCGGAGCAGCTCGGCTGGACCGCACAGGCGGCGGCGGGCACGGCACGGCCCGTCCGCTTCGAGCTCGCCGACGGCGGCAGCGAGGTCTCACCGGGCCACCCGGCCTCGGCGTCCTTCACGCGGCCGACCGACCCGATGACGGTCCTCGACCAGGTCGCACCCGTCTGGGTCGACGAGCCGGCCCGGGGCTCCGCCGTCAATGCCGGCGCACGGCTCACCGTCAAGGGCGTCGCCAGCACGTTCGAGGCCACCGTCGAGTGGGAGCTCCTCCGCGACGGCCAACGCGTCGACCACGGCTTCACGACGGCGTCGGTGGGTGCCCCGGACCGCGGCACGTACCGGTTCACCACGAAGTCGTCGCTGGCGCCCGGCGACTATGTCGTCCGCGTCTTCGCCAGCAGCGCGAAGGACGGGTCGCCGCTCGCGGAGCAGCTCGTCCCCGTGACCGCTCGCTGACCGGACCCGCTCCCCCCCGTTCGAGGTGAGCGCGGCACCCACCCCCGTAACGAGATCACCTCGAACCAGAGGGCGTATGCCGTCAGGTCCAGCGGGTGCGTGCGCTGAGGACGGCGAGGGCGGCGGGACCGGCGGACGACGCCCGCAGGATCGTCGACCCGAGCCGGACCGGTCGCGCTCCCGCGGCGCTGAGGGCGTCGATCTCGCGGTCGGTGATGCCACCCTCCGGACCGACGACAACGAGCACGTCGCCCGAAGCGGGCAGCTCGACGGACGCGAGCGGCTCGGTGGCGTCCTCGTGGAGCACGAGCGTGAGTGAGGCCTCCCCGACACGGGCCACGAGCGGAGCGAGCCCGACCGCGGGGGACGTCACCGGCACACGCGACCGGCGTGACTGCTTGGTCGCCCGGGCCACGACCGCGGCCCACTTGGCCAGGGACTTGGCGGCGCGGTCTCCGCGCCAGACGACGACGGAGCGCTCCGCCTGCCAGGGCACGACCTCGTCTACACCGAGCTCGGTGGCGGCCTCGACGGCCTGCTCGTCACGGTCGCCCTTGGCGAGGGCCTGGACGAGGACGAGGCGTGGGGCCGGCTCGGCCTCGTCGCTGACCTCGATCACGCGGCCGCGCACCCATGCCCGGTCGACGTCGGTGGCCTCGAGCAGGGCGCGCCGGCCCGCACCGTCGGCGACGAAGTAGCGCTCACCCGGTCGGATGCGCACGACCGTCGCGGCGTGACGCCCCTCGTCACCGTCGAGGAGCAGGGACGCCCCGACGACGGCCCCGGCGACCGCGGACGGCTCGCCGAGGAAGAGCTGGTGGGTCACCGGGCACTCACGTGGGGGTCACTTCTCCTTGAAGGCGTCGCGCAGCTTGCCGAACAGCCCCTTGTTGGCGGGGGTGAGGCGACCCTCGTGTCGCTCCTCGCCGCGCAGGGTCGCGAACTGGTGCAGCAGCTCCCGCTGCTCCTCGGTCAGGCGCGTCGGCGTCTGCACCGTGGCGTGCACGAGCAGGTCGCCGCGACCCCCGTGGCGCAGGTGGGTGACGCCGAGGCCGCGCAGGGTCAGCACGTCGCCGCTCTGCGTGCCGGGCTTGATCTCGAGGTCCTGCATGCCGTCGAAGGTGGACAGCTTGAAGCTCGTGCCGAGTGCGGCCGCGGCCATGGGCAGCTCGACGTTGCAGTGCAGGTCGTCACCGCGACGGGTGTAGGTGTCGTGGTTGACGACGCGGATCTCGACGTAGAGGTCGGCCTTGGGCCCGTTGCCGGGGCCGACCTCGCCCTCTCCGGTCAGCTGGATGCGGGTGCCGGTGTCGACGCCCGCGGGCACCTTGAGCTTGAGCGAGCGACGGGTGCGCACGCGGCCGTCACCCGAGCAGTCGTGGCACGGGTCGGTGAGGGTCGAGCCGTAGCCCTGGCAGTTGACGCACGGGCGCGAGGTCATGACCTGGCCGAGGAAGCTCCGCTGGATCTGCTGCACCTCACCGGCGCCCTTGCAGATCTGGCAGGTCTGGCGACCGGTGCCGGGCTCGGCGCCGTCGCCGTCGCAGCGCTTGCAGCCGACCGCGGTGTCGAGCGTCAGCTCCTCCTCGGAGCCGAAGACGGCCTTCGACAGGTCGATGTCGAGGCGCACGAGGGCGTCCTGGCCGCGCTGCACGCGGGCCCGGGGTCCGCGCGTGCCGGCCTGGGCGCCCGCGCCGAAGAAGGCGTCCATGACGTCGCTGAACGAGAAGCCCTGTCCCGCACCGAAACCGGCGCCACCACCCGAGGCGAAGGGGTCGGCGCCCATGTCGAAGGACTGGCGCTTCTGCGGGTCGGAGAGCACGTCGTAGGCCTGCGAGACCCGCTTGAACTCCTCCTCGGCCTCGGCGCCGGGATTCACGTCCGGGTGCAGCTTGCGGGCGAGCCGACGGTAGGCCTTCTTGATCTCCTCCTGGCTCGCGTCGCGCGAGACCCCGAGGACGGCGTAGTAGTCGTTCAAGCTGAGATTCCTTTTGGTACGTGGTGCTTTCGGTTCCGGCGCGGCGCTGCGCCGGCGGACTGGCCGCTGTGCTGCAGGTGGGTCAGGTGGCCTGGTTCTCGTCGAGGATCTCGGAGACGTAGCGCGCGACGGCGCGGACCGAGGCCATCGTCGTGGGGTAGTCCATGCGGGTCGGGCCCAGCACTCCGAGGCTCGCGACGCGCTCGGCACCGGAGCCGTAGCCCATCGACACGAGGGACGTCGACTGGAGCCCGGTCACGGGGTTCTCGGACCCGATGCGCACGGAGACGAGGTCGGGGTCGTCGCCGAGCTGGCCGAGCAGGCGCAGCAGCGTCACGTGCTCCTCGAGTGCCTCGAGGATCGGGCCGATGGTGCGGGGGAAGTCGGTGCCGGCGCGTGCGAGATTGGCCTGACCGGCGAGGACGACGCGCTCCTCACGCTCCTCGACGAGGGCGTCGCCGAGGGCGGACACCACGGCCTCCATGGCGGCACGGTCGGCCTCGTCGGCCTCGTCGACGAGGCGCCGGAGGCGGGTCGCGGCCACGGTGAACGGCACGCCGGCCGCCACCTCGTTGATGCGCGCGCGGATCGTGGCGACCAGCGCCTCGCCCGTGCCGTCGGAGAGCACGCGGCCCGTGTCGACGACGCGCTGCTCGACGCGCCCGGTGTTGACGATGAGCACGATCATCAGGTGTGAGGACCCCATCGGCACGAGCTCGATGTGGCGCACCGTCGACCGCGTGAGCGAGGGGTACTGCACGACGGCGACCTGACGGGTCAGGCTCGCGAGCAGGCGCACGGTGCGGTCGACGACGTCGTCGAGGTCGACGGCGCCCTCGAGGAACTGGCCGATGGCCCGGCGCTCGCCCGACCCGAGGGGCTTGACGGCGCTCAGGCGGTCGACGAAGACGCGGTAGCCGGCGTCGGTGGGCACGCGCCCGGCCGACGTGTGCGGCGCGTGGATCAGGCCCTCCTCCTCGAGCAGGGCCATGTCGTTGCGCACGGTCGCGGCGCTGACGCCGAGGTGGTGGCGCTCGACGAGGGCCCGGCTCCCCACCGGCTCGGAGGTCTGGACGTAGTCCTGCACGATCGCGCGCAGCACCATCAGCCTGCGGTCCTCGCTCATCGCGTCCCCTCCTTCACGGGTCTGGCACTCTCGATCGACGAGTGCCAAGTCTACGTCGTGCCTCGCGGATCTCCGATTTCATCCAACCGTATGCCGTCGGGGCAGCTCCGACCCCGCCCGCGTGGCGGCTGCGTCCGGGTCCACCAAGCGGCATACCCTCCCTAGTCGTGTCCCCCAACGATCGCTACGGATCCGACGTGCTCAGCGGCGACTGGCGTGCCCCGCGCCGCGGCCGGTCGACCCCGACCCCGGCCGAGCCCGACCTCGTCGTCGAGGAGGTCGAGACCGGCTGGGTCGGCGCCGTCGTGCGGGTCGAGAAGGCCGGCGGGATGCACGTCGTCCACCTCGAGGACCGCCGCGGGCGCACCAAGGCCTTCCCCCTCGGCCCGGGCTTCCTCGTCGACGGCGCCCCGGTGACGCTCACTCCCCCGCAGGTCGCCGCCGGTGCCGCCCTCGCCGACGCGCGCCGGGCCGCGTCCCGGACCGCGAGCGGCTCGGTCGCCGTCGAGGGAGCGCGAGCGCGCGTCGCGAGCGGGTCGCGGATCTACGTCGAGGGTCGTCACGACGCCGAGCTCGTCGAGAAGGTCTGGGGCGACGACCTGCGCGTCGAGGGCGTCGTCGTCGAGCTCATGGACGGCGTCGACGACCTCGCCGGCATCATCACCGAGTTCCAGCCGGGACCCGGTCGGCGCCTCGGCGTGCTCGTCGACCACCTCGTCCCCGGCACCAAGGAGGCCCACATCGTCGCGCAGGCCCAGGCGCTTCCCGGCCTGTCCCAGCACGTGCGCATCCTCGGCCACCCCTACGTCGACGTCTGGCAGTCCGTGCGCCCGGAACGGCTCGGCTGGCAGCAGTGGCCGGTCATCCCGCGCGGGACGTCGTGGAAGGACGGCATCTGCGCCGAGCTCGGCTGGGCCCACGCCAGCCAGGCCGACATCGCCAACGCGTGGAAGCGGATCCTCGGCACGGTGCGCACCTACGCCGACCTCGAGCCGACGCTGCTCGCGAGCGTCGAGGAGCTCATCGACTTCGTCACGGAGCCCGGCGCCTGAGCGGCGACGGGCGCCCGGGACGCCGTGGCCTTGGGCACCCAGGTCGCCCAGGTCCCCCAGGTCACTTCTTGAGGTAGCCCTGGACGTCGACGACGAGGTAGGACGCCGCGCTCGTGTGCACCGTGATCGCCCCGTCGGCGCCGACCGGGACGACGACGGCGTTGACCCGGGCGCGGCCCGAGGCCACGGTGACGTTCGCGGGGGTCGGTCGGGTCGTGCCCGAGGCGTACGCCGTCACGGTGGTCGTCGCCGTCGGCGCGATGGGCGTCAGGGTGATCGACACGGCCGCCACCCCGACGGTGGGCACCCCGGCCCGGCCGAGGACGGGCACCGAGACGGTCGAGCCCGCCGCGACGCGCCCCGTCGGGGCACCGAGCCCGATGCGCGTGTCGAGCACCCGTGACGGGGCGAGCGCGACGTGGTCACCGCCCGTCCTGAACCAGCCGACCACGTCGACGAGCAGGTCGGTCTCGGCCGTGGACTGGATGGTCACCTTGCCGCCGGTGCCGATCCGCGACACGACGACGCCCGTCATGGCGGCGTCCGCGTCGTAGCGCACGTGCGYGGTCGTCGGCCGGGTCGTCCCCGTCGGGTATGCCGTCAGCCAGCCGCCCGCGCTGGGCGCGGCCGCCGAGACGGCGAGGACGACGGCCGACGCCCCCGTGCTCGGGACGATGCCGGCGCCGGCCACCGGCAGGTCGACGCTGCCGTTCGCGGGCACGCGCACCCGGGCGGTGCCGAGACCGGTGCGGGTGTCGAGCACACGGGTCGGCGTGACGGAGACGAGGTGCCCCGTCGTGGGGTACCACCCGACGACCTCCGCGACGAGGTGCGCCGCCGCCGAGGTGTAGAGCCGGACCTTGCCGTCGGTGCCGAGCCGGGCCGGGACGAGCTCGCTGATCGTGCCGGCGGCCGGGTAGGTGACGCTGCGGGAGCCGGGGCGGGTCGCACCGGACGGGTAGCTCGTGAGGTAGCCGGCCGCGGTGGGGGCGGTGACCGTCACGTTGAGGAACGCGGTGCCGACCCCGCCGCTCGGGACGCCGCCTCGGCCGCTGACCTGCAGGCCGATCGACGTGCCGGCCGCGACCTTGGCGGCCGGAGCCCCGAGGCCGGTGCGGGTGTCGAGCAGCCGGGTGGGGGTCACGGGGCGGTAGACGTCGGTGTCGACGACCGTCGCGCCCTGGTCCTTGAGGTGGATGAAGCCGTTGGGCCACCTGCCGCCGGCCCGGGTGACCTTGCGCCACTTGAAGTCGCCACCCCAGTTGTCCTCGGACACGAGGATCTCGTCGGCCGACACCACCCTCTCGACGTAGGCGACGTGTCCCGTCGAGGAGAAGGAGGTGTTCCACCAGGCGACCGACCCGACGGCAGGGTCGTCGTTGGTCTGGCTCGGGAAGGCCGGACCCCAGTTGTAGGCATTGCCGGACAAGGTGGCGGGCTTGGTGTTGGGCAGGCCGTTCTTGACGAGGCGGTAGGCGACGTAGTTCGTGCAGTTGTGCCCCGTCGACTGGCGCCAGTAGCTCGTGGCGCTGTTGTCCTTGTAGCCCGAGTTCGGGTAGCCGGCCGCCTGGCACGGGTCGTAGCCGGTGCACAGCACGATCCACTCGGCGGAGCGGGCCGGTCCCGCCAGACCGACCGTCCCGACGGCGCCGAGCAGGAGCGCGACCACCGCGAGGAGAACGGCGCCGGTGCGCGTCCGTGCGGGACGGGGGCCCCGAGCGGAGGCGGTGCCGGGCCCGGAGAGACGGGGGTCGGCCATGAGGTCGCGCTCGAGTGGCATCGGTGTCTCCCGTGGTCGCCGTGGGTGCTCTCGGCAATCTAGGACAATCGGGCCACACGATCACTGGTTTCCCAGAAATCCCATGCGACACGCGAGAGATCTACGTGATCCCGGACCACTCCTGTGTTAATGACACGGCTGTCATTTGTGCTGCTGCGGCTCCGAGCGGTCCCCGCGTCGCCGGCGGCCGGGGACGGCGAGGCGGGCGATGACCTGCTCCTTGAGCGAGGTGAAGGGCGGTCGCACCCAGACCGTGGTGTCGGGCCTGGTGGGCAGCGTGAGCACGGCCTTGTCGTGCGAGAAGAGCGCGACGGACCGCTCGCCGTGGTACGCGCCCATGCCGCTGGGCCCCACCCCACCGAAGGGCAGGCCGGGGACGGCGAGGTGCGCGAGGGGGATGTTGAAGCCGAGCGCGCCGGACGAGGTGTCGCGCACGAAGCGCTGACGCACCTCGTCCGAGCCCGTGAAGACGTAGAGCGCCAGCGGCTTGTCACGTCGGTTGACGACGTCGATCGCCGCGTCGAGCCCGTCGACGGCGACGAGGGACAGGACGGGTCCGAAGATCTCCTCACGCATGACGAGCTCACGCGGGTCGTCCGCGTCGTCGACCTCGACGAGAGTCGGCTCGAGGTAGCGCGTGGACGCGTCGGACCGACCGCCGGCAACGACCCTGGCCGGGTCGACGAGAGCGGTGAGCCGCTCGAAGTGGCGCGCGTTGACGATCCGGCCGTAGTCGGCCGATGCCGACGGGTCGTCACCGAACGCCTCTCGGATCGCTTGCCCGAGAAGGGGTTTGAGGGCGTCGAGCGTCGAACGGCTCGCGAGCACGTAGTCGGGCGCCACGCACGTCTGGCCGGCATTGGTGAACTTGCCCCAGACGAGCCGCCGGGCGGTCACCTCGAGGTCGGCATCGTCGGCCACGTAGGCCGGGGACTTGCCCCCGAGCTCGAGCGTCACCGGCGTCAGGTGCCGGGCGGCGGCCTCGAGGACGACCCGGCCGACGACTCCGTTGCCGGTGTAGAAGATGTGGTCGAACCGCTCGGCGAGCAGCGCGGTCGTCTCCGGGACCGCACCCTCGACGACGTGGACGGCCGCGGCGTCGAGCTTCAGGGGCAACAGGCGTGCGAGCGCCCGTGAGGTGGCCGGGGCGATCTCGCTCGGCTTGAGGACGACGGCGTTGCCGGCGGCGAGCGCGCCCACGAGGGGGGCGAGGCACAGCTGGACCGGGTAGTTCCACGGCGCGATGACGAGGACGACACCGAGCGGCTCCCGCACGACCTTGGCCCGGCCGGGTGCGAGCGAGAGCGGCACCGGCACACGGCGCGGGGCGGTCCACGACCGAAGGTGTCGCAGCGTGTGGTCGATCTCGCGGACGACGAAGCCGGTCTCGGTGACCCAGGCCTCGGTGGCGCTCTTGCCGAGGTCGGCGTGCAGCGCCTCGGCGAGCTCGTCCTCGTGGTCGACGAGCAGCGAGCGCAGGGCCCGCAGCTGGGCGACCCGCCACTCCCGGGGCTTGGTGACCCCGTCGTCGAAGGCGCGTCGGGCCGCGGCGACGACCTCCGCGGCGTGGGACACCGCTCCGCGGCTCGCGTGGGAGTCCGCCGCGTCACCGGTGGTCGTCGACAGGGTCTCGCTCATCGGGGGCCTTCCTCGTCGAGGGCTCCTCAGGAGGCGAGGAGCCGGTGCACCACCGTGTCCGCGAGCAGGCGCCCGCGCCGGGTCAGGACGAGACGCGAGTCCCGCAGGACGGCCGTGCCGTCGAGCAGGCCGTCGGCGATGAGGCCGGCCACGGCGGTGCGACCCGATCCTCGCAGATCGGAGACCGGCAGTCCCTCGACGAGGCGTGTGCCGAGCAGCACACGCTCGTCGTAGCGCTGGTCGTCGGTGAGCATCTCGCGCGCCTGGGCGGGGGACTCCCCCGCACCCAGCCGGGCGGCATACGCACTGGGGTGCTTGACGTTCCACCAGCGGAGGCCGCCGACGTGGCTGTGGGCACCCGGTCCGACGCCCCACCAGTTCGTCCCCGACCAGTAGGCGACGTTGTGGCGGCACCGGGTCTGCTCCGAGCGCGCCCAGTTGCTCACCTCATACCACCCGAACCCGGCGGCGGAGAGCAGGTCGTCGGCGAGCTCGTACTTGTCGGCCTCGTCGTCGTCCTCCGGCGCCGGCACGAGCCCGCGGCGCACCTGGGCCGCGAGCTTGGTGCCGTCCTCGACGACGAGCGCGTAGGCCGAGATGTGGTCGGGCTCGAGGGCGACGGCGGTCTCGAGGCTGCGTCGCCAGTCCTCGAGCGACTCCCCCGGCGTGCCGTAGATGAGATCGACGCTGACCTGCATCCCGGCCGCCTTGGTGGCGGCGACGGCTCGCGCGACGTTGTCGGGGTCGTGGGTGCGCTCGAGCGTGTGGAGCACGTGGGGCACCGCCGACTGCATCCCGACGGAGACGCGCGTGAATCCGCCCTCGGCGAGCTCCCGGAGCGAGTCGGGCGTCACGGAGTCGGGGTTGGCCTCGGTGGTGACCTCCGCGTCGGGGGTCAGCCCGAACCGCGTGCGTATGCCGTCCAGCACCGTCACGAGGTCGGCGGACCTCAGCATCGTGGGGGTGCCACCACCGACGAACACCGTTGACACCATGGGCGCTTCGTCGCCCAGGACCGAACGGGCGAGGTCGAGCTCGCGCAGGGCCGCGTCGGCGTACGTGTCGATGCCGATGCTCGCGCCCGGGCCGCCGAGCTCGGTCAGCGTGTAGGTGTTGAAGTCGCAGTAGCCGCAGCGGACCGTGCAGAACGGCACGTGCACGTAGATGCCGAGGTCGGTGCCCGGGAGGTCGGTCAGGGCCGCGGCGGGCAGCTCACCCGTGCGGGGAGCGGGGTCGCCGTCGGGGAGGGCGGAGGGCGGCATACGTCCATTGTCCCAGCCCGGAAGGCATGTCCCGTCCACTCCCCCGGTCGTACGCTGCCCCCATGCCCGAGGCGCCGTCGTCGCGACGCAGGAACGTGTGGTTCCTCGCGACGGTCGCGCTGGTCGTCGCCGCACTGGCGGTCGCGCTGTACGTCGCCGTCGTCGCACTGCGCGGCGGGGAGCCGGCATCCGCGCCCGCCGCGGGCGACGTCTCGTGCACGGCTCCCCCGCTACCACCCACGGCGTTCCCGACCTTCACGGCAGCTCCGGACGCGTCCGTGGCAGCGGGCTCGAGCTGGATCGCCGACGTGCGCTCGACGTGTGGGGACCTGACGTTCCGCCTCGACGGGAGGCGCGCCCCCAGGAGCGTCGCATCGTTCGTCACGCTGGCCCGCGCGGGCTACTGGACCGACAGCGTCTGCCACCGGCTCACCACGGACCCGGCGCCGACCGCCTTTCTCCAGTGCGGTGACCCATCAGGACGCAGCACGGCCGAGCCCGGCTACGACCTGCCCCTCGAGAACGTGCCCGCGGACCGGACCTACCGGGTCGGCGACGTCGGGCTGGCCCGGGGGGACGGCTTCCCCGGGACCGCCGGTGAGTTCTTCGTCGTCCACCGCGACTTCACGGTGCCGGCCGGGGCACCGGTCTACTCCCTCATCGGCAGGGTGACGTCGGGGCAGGAGGTCGTGCAGCACATCGCGGGGCTCGGCGGCGAGGACTTCCGGTCGGACGGGCCCCCCTTCACCTCGATCAGCGTGCTCTCCGTCGGAGTGCACGCCGGCTGACCGCCCTCAGCCGCGCCGTCGGGACAGCGGTCCGAGGGCGTCTGCGCGGTCGAGCCGCTCGGCGAGGAAGCGACCCTCGTCGTCGAGGTCGAAGGTGAAGCTCGACGCGAACGCCTGCTGGGTCCATGAGCCCTCGGGGTGCTCGAGGTCCGACCGGCTGCGCACCGCCGTGAGGTCGTGACCGCGCAGGGCCGAGATGAGGTACTCGTTGCGGGCCGTGTAGGCATCGGGTCCGAGCGCGAAGACGCGCTTGGGCGTCCGGCAGAAGGCCAGCGAGAAGAGGCCGCTGCCGGCGAAGCCTGCGATCGTCTCGGCGGCGCGGAAGAAGGCCACCTGCTCGGCGAGCGGGTGGTCCTCGGGGTGGACGACCTCGAAGCCTCGATCGACGAAGAACGCCTCGACCTCGGCGACGTTGTGGCACGAGCGCTTGAGGGAGGGCCGACGGGAGACGAAGATCCGGCGAGGGCGCTCGCGCTTCTCGGCCGAAGCGACGACGTGGTCCCCGACACGGTTCCAGATGGCCGCCATGGAGGGGTGGACGAAGCGCGGCAGCGAGAACATGCCCGTCGAGGTGTAGAGCCGCTCGGGTCGGCAGGGGGCCGTGAAGACGTGGATGTCCTCGGGCGTGATCCCGAACGCACCGAGGATGTCGATCTCGAAGGGCGCGAGGACGGCCGGCTCCCGGTCGTGCTGGAGCGTCAGGAGCACCTTGACGTCGGGTTCGAGCTCGCGGACCCGCTCCCAGGCCCACATCCGGCTCACCTGCTCGGTCACGAGGTGGCCGAAGTGCCCCGGCCACTCGGAGTCGAGGTGGAACCAGGCACCAGGCAGCCCATCGGGGGCGCTGATGTCCCGCCGCACGGTCCCGAACCGGGGCGCGCGCTCGACGACGTAGACGTTGGCGATCCGTTCCATCCAGCTCTGGCGGAACGTCTCGGGGAAGAGGATGTCGTCGCGCGTCACGATCTGCCCGCGCGAGCACGTCGGGGCGTCGTAGCGCCGTAGGACCATCTCGGGCACGGCGAGGCGGGACTGGACGTAGGGGTCGGCCTCCCGGTTGACGTCGTAGGCGCACGTCGCGGTCCACGTCACCGGGGGCAGGGCATCGAGCCGCTCCCCGAGTTCCGGCCGCCCCGCGAGGACGGCGTCGACCTCCTCCTCGCGCAGCTTCGGGGCGACGCGCACGCCGTTGACGACCCGGAGCACCTTGCTGTGGACATGGACCTGCTCGAGCGAGCGCCCGAGCCCCTCGACGTCCCGGTAGGCAGGCGCCTCGACCCGGTCGTCGTGGAAGTCGCGGGTGCGTGCCTCCTGCGCTGTGGCCACGAGGCCCCACAGGTCGCCGGCATAGGCAGCCTCGGGAGGCAGGTTCTCGTTGGGCAGGGCGTCGTCGACAGCGATCCGGGTGCCGCCGTCCGATGCCGTCAGCGACGCGGAGAGACGCTGCAGGAGCGGAGCCTCCGGGCCCGGGGTGGCGGCGGAGTCCTCGAGCGGATGCGGGACGAGCCGGCGGGCGACGTACTCGCCGCCCCGGCGCAGGTGCATGAAGACCCGCTGGAAGAGCAGGGCCTGGTCGTTGCCGTCCTCGTCGGACGCGTCGACGACGAGGTCGAAGGGTCCTTCGACGGTGAGCCGCGCATGCGTCGTCGAGGCGTCGTCGGGCAGCTGCACCGTCGACACGCGCAGGCCGGGCCACTGGCCCGCGAGGATGGTCGACCACGGCGCGGCGTCGGGGCCGCCCACGACGAGCACGGCACCGTCCGTGCGCCCCTGCAGGGCGGCGACGACGACCTCCATGGCGGCGAGGTGCGGCCGCACGTCGGCCCACCGCTGCTGGTCGGCGCGGAGGACCAGCTCGCTCGCCGGGTGCACCGCCGGCTCCCCCACGACAGGGTCGACGGCATCACCGTCCGTGGGTCGCGTGGCTGGCACAGGGGACATCCAAGCACGCCCTCGCCACCGGGAGCGTCAGGACGGGATGGTTGCCGGAGAGCTCACAGGCCGCGCTCAGCCCGAGTGCGTCGTGACGCCGTAGCGGCCCCGGGAGGCCAGCGCCCAGCGGGCCGCGGGCACCGACACGAATGCGATGACGACCATGAAGACCGCGAGGACCAGCCAGCCGGTCTCGCCGAGGTCGACGCAGACGTAGGTGACGACCGGTGGCGCACCGACCGCGAGGACGCTGAACCCGAGGCCGGCGAAGCCTTGGTACTGCCCCTGCCGCTCGTGCGGCGGCTCCATGACGAAGACGTGGAGGGAGAAGAGCCCGGTGACGACGGTGATGACGACGTAGGGCCAGTCGCGGATGACCGCGAGCCGCGGCTCGCCGACGGCCCGCGCGTGCAGGGCGATGTCGGGCAGCCGCGTCGAGTTCCAGGCGGCGAACCCCGTGAGGACGGCGTTGAGGACGAAGACGAGCGCCAGCATCCACGGGGTCGTGGCCAGGACCGGCGGCTCGCTGAAGACGGCCGCGCCGACCATGAACGCCGTGAGCACCCGGCGCGGGCCGCGCGTGTCGCCGAGGTGCCCAGCCGGCACCTGGACGACGATGCCGACCACCGCCGACACCGACATCGCGAGCGCCACCTCGGTGGCACTGAAGCCGACCTGGCGGGTGAAGTAGAGGGCGCTCGTCGTGAGGACGGCGCCGGCGCCGAACCGGTTGGCGAACGACCCCAGCGCGAGGATGCGCAGGTCGCGGTCCACCGGGATGTCCCGCCGGGTCAGTGGTTGGGTCGTCGTTGACGTCATGACACTCTCCTGGTCCCGCATTTCTCTCGACGTCAAGATATCTGGCGGTGGGCACATCGGTGCAGATCGTTTTCGACCGTCGCATATGGTGCTGGGGTGTACAGCCCCAACTGGATCGAGCTCGACGGTGTCGTCAACATGCGTGACCTGGGAGGCATGGTGACAGCCGGTGGCGACACCGTCCGACCGCGCCGGCTGCTGCGCTCCGACAACCTCCAGGACCTCACCCCCGGCTCCGTCGACGTCCTCGTCAACCGCTACGGCGTCAGTGACGTCGTGGATCTGCGCACCGACGTCGAGGTCGCCAAGGAGGGCGACGGCCCGCTCCGCGCGCTGGACGGCATACGACACCACCACCACACGCTCTACCGCGAGGACACGACCGAGTCGGGCATCCCGGCCGCGGAGCGCGCTCTTCCCTGGGAGACCGACGAGCGCCGCGACGCTGCCGCCGCTGCGGCTGCCGAGAGGAACGGTGGCCACCGCCCGAGCCACGACCAGTTCTGGTCGGAGCACTACCTCAGCTACCTCGCGAGCCGTCCCGACTCGGTCGTGGCGGCTCTGCACGCCATCGCTGCGAGCGAGGGCGCCACGGTCGTGCACTGTGCCGCCGGCAAGGACCGCACCGGCACGGTCGTGGGACTCGCGCTCAAGGTCGTGGGCGTGCCCGACGACCTCGTCGTGGCCGACTACGCGGCGTCGGCCGAGCGCGTCGCCGCGATCATGGACCGGCTGCGCGCCAAGGAGGCGTACGCCGCGAACCTCAAGGACAAGACGGTGGCGCAGCAGTCGCCGACCACCGACACGATGCGCCTGCTGCTCGCCGCGCTCGACGAGCGCTACGGCGGCCCGCTGGGCTGGCTCGACTCCCAGGGCTGGACGGCGGCCGACACGGAGCGCCTCCGCCGCAAGCTCCTCGAGGCCTGAGCCGCCACGGCCCCTGGCGTTGGGAGCGTCAGCCCCGACGACACCACAGAGGCTGCGGCTGTGACTACTTCTTCTTGTCGCCCTTGTCGCCGTCGCTCGACAGAGCAGCGACGAAGGCCTCCTGCGGCACCTCGACCCGTCCGACCATCTTCATCCGCTTCTTGCCCTCCTTCTGCTTCTCGAGGAGCTTGCGCTTGCGGCTGATGTCGCCGCCGTAGCACTTGGCAAGCACGTCCTTGCGGATGGCGCGGATGTTCTCTCGGGCGATGATCCGCGAGCCGATGGCGGCCTGGATCGGGACCTCGAACTGCTGACGCGGGATGAGGTCCTTGAGCTTGCTCGCCATCATGACGCCGTAGGCGTAGGCCTTGTCCTTGTGGACGATGGCCGAGAAGGCGTCGACGGTCTCGCCCTGGAGCAGGATCTCGACCTTGACGAGGTCGGCGACCTGCTCGCCGTCGGGCTCGTAGTCGAGCGAGGCGTAACCGCGGGTGCGCGACTTCAGCTGGTCGAAGAAGTCGAAGACGATCTCGGCGAGCGGCAGCGTGTAGCGCATCTCGACGCGGTCCTCGGAGAGGTAGTCCATGCCGCGCAGGTTGCCTCGCTTCTGCTGGCACAGCTCCATGATCGCGCCGACGAACTCCGACGGCGCGAGGATCGTGGCGCGCACGACCGGCTCGCTCACCTCGCGGATCTTGCCGTCGGGGTACTCGCTCGGGTTGGTCACGTGCACGGCCTTGCCGTCGTCCATCGTGACGTCGTAGACGACGTTGGGCTGGGTCGAGATGAGGTCGAGGTCGAACTCGCGCTCGAGCCGCTCCCGGACGATCTCGAGGTGCAGCAGCCCGAGGAAGCCGACGCGGAAGCCGAACCCGAGAGCCGCGGACGTCTCGGGCTCGTAGACGAGCGCGGCGTCGTTGAGCTTGAGCTTGTCGAGGGCGTCGCGCAGGTCGGGGTAGTCGGACCCGTCGATGGGATAGAGACCGGAGAAGACCATCGGCTTCGGGTCGCGGTAGCCGCCGAGGTCTTTCGTCGCCGGCTTGCTGGCGTTGGTCACGGTGTCACCGACGCGCGACTGGCGCACGTCCTTGACGCCGGTGATGAGGTAGCCGACCTCGCCGACGCCGAGACCCTTGCCGGGGACCGGCTCGGGGCTGATGACGCCGATCTCGAGCAGCTCGTGGGTCGCCCGGGTCGACATCATGACGATCTTCTCGCGCGGGCTGAGGTTGCCGTCGACGACGCGGACGTAGGTCACGACACCGCGGTAGGTGTCGTAGACCGAGTCGAAGATCATGGCGCGCGCCGGGGCGTCGGGGTCGCCGACGGGGGCGGGCAGCGTGCGGACGATCTTGTCGAGCAGCGGCTCGACGCCCGCGCCGGTCTTGCCCGAGACCCGGAGGCAGTCCTCGGGCTCGCAGCCGATGAGCTTGGCCAGCTCCTCGGCGTACTTCTCGGGCTGGGCCGCCGGCAGGTCGATCTTGTTGAGGACCGGGATGATCGAGAGGTCGTTCTCCATCGCGAGGTAGAGGTTCGCGAGGGTCTGTGCCTCGATGCCCTGGGCGGCGTCCACGAGGAGCACCGCACCCTCGCAGGCGGCCAGCGACCGGGACACCTCATAGGTGAAGTCGACGTGCCCCGGGGTGTCGATCATGTTGAGGGCGTACGTCGTGCCGTCGAGCTCCCACGGCATGCGCACGGCCTGGCTCTTGATCGTGATGCCGCGCTCGCGCTCGATGTCCATCCGGTCGAGGTACTGCGCGCGCATCGCGCGCGCGTCGACGACGCCGGTCAGCTGCAGCATGCGGTCGGCCAGCGTGGACTTGCCGTGGTCGATGTGCGCGATGATGCAGAAGTTGCGGATCAGGTCCGGCGGCGTTGCGTTGGGTGCCAACGCGGATCGGGCCATGGGCGACACGTGGGACGAACCTCGCAGAGTCAGGGTGACGGGGATGGTGCTGGTCGGTGGGCGGGCGGCGCTCGAGTCGCTCGAGCCGCTCGGAGTGCCCCCGCAGCCCCCACAGTCTCCCATGCTTTGGGGATCCGCCGCTCACGCCCTCGTGGCCCGCGCCCACCACCGACCCGAGTCGTGACGCACAATGGCGGCCATGCGCGCCCAACCCATGCAGGTCCTGCCCGTGGCCCCCGGGTCGCACGTGCCGCTGCGCCGTCACGTGCGGCACCCGCGGGAGATCCTGACGCTCGTCGTCGCGATCATCGCCTCGCTGCTCCTGCTCCTGGCCGCCTTCGCGGAGGTGTCGGCCGCCATCGACGAGCAGCGCACGCCGGACGTCTACGCGCTGGCGCTCGTGTTCGCCCCGCTGCTCGTCTGGTTCGCGCGCGGGCAGCTGTGGGCGCAGCAGCGGCTCACCGGCATCAAGCTGACCCCCGAGCAGTTCCCCGAGGCGTACGCGATGCTCGTCGACGCCGCGGGGCGCTCTGGCCTCTCCTACGTGCCCGACGCGTACGTCGTGCTCGGCAACGGTGTCATCAACGCGGCGGCGTCCGGCCACGGCTTCCGACGGTTCGTGTTCGTCAACAGCGACCTCCTCGAGGTCGGTGGAGCAGCACGCGAGCCCGACGCGCTCCGGTTCGTCATCGCCCACGAGGTCGGGCACATCGCCGCGGGTCACGTCAGCTACTGGCGCATCCTCGGCACGTTCGCCTCCCAGTGGATCCCGCTCGTCGGGTCGACGCTGAGCCGGGCCCAGGAGTACACCGCGGACAACTACGGCCACGCTCTCGCACCGCAGGGTGCCCGGTCGGCGATGGCGACCCTCGCCGGAGGCAAGTACCTCGGCCGGTCGGTCGACGTCGACGCGATGGCCGACCGCGCCGTCACCGAGCCCGGCTTCTTCGTGTGGGTGACCAACGCCGCGGCGAGCCACCCGGTGCTGCTGTGGCGCATGCACGCCCTGCGCGACCGACGCCGTCCGGGGCGGCTGCTCTGGCGCCCGAGGGAGCCGTGGCTGTGGGGCACTCCCGCGGCGCCGGGCGCCTACGCCCTGCCCGCCATGGTCGGCTTCTCGCCGACGCCGCTGCCCGAGGTGCTGTCCACCCGGCAGGTGGCCGATCGCGTCCCCGTCGACGCCGTGGCCAACACCGCGTCGGGTGCCCTGTCCAGCGCCGTGCCGTATGCCGTGCCCGCCGTCGTGAGTGAGGGCGCGGACGCCGCCCCGGAACCTCGTCGCGACCCGACCGGCCAGCCGGAGCCGGTCCGTGACGACGACCGCTGGCGCCCCTGACCCGTCGGGCGAGCGCCCCCGCCGCAGTCGAGCTGGGCGCCCCGTCCCAGTCGAGTGAGCGCCCCGTCCCAGTCGAGTGAGCGCCCCGTCCCGGCGTCAGGCGTTCGTCGTGGCCGACACGGCGGCAGCGTGCTCGACCTGACGCCCGGAGCCGGTGGCAGCAGCTCGCGCGCGGCGCTCGAGCACCGCTGACAGCACCGCCACGCCGACACCGAGCACGGCGAGACCGGCACCGACGAGGCTCGGCGCGCCGTAGCCCCAGCCCGCCGCGAGCACGATCGAGCCGAGCCAGGCCCCGAGGGCGTTCGCGGTGTTGAGCGTCGAGTGGTTGAGCGCTGCCGCGAGCGACTGCCCCTCGTGCGCGACGTCCATGAGGCGCGTCTGGAGCAGCGGCACGACGATCGAGGGCAGCAGGCCCAGGACGAAGACCATGACGACCGCGAGCCAGAGGATCTGGGCGGCCCACCCGAAGAGGGCGAGGAGCACGGCGATGGCTGCGAGCGCCCCGATGATCCCCTTGAGCACGCCGACCCGGTTGGCGACCCGGCCGCTGAGCACCATGCCGACGACCATCCCGACCCCGTAGGCCGCGAGCACCCACGGGATGTAGCGCTCGTCGAGCCCGGCGAGCTCGGTCATGGTCGGGGTGATGAAGGAGTACATCGCGAACATGCCGCCGAAGCCGACGACGCCGATGAGGAGGGCGAGCCAGACCTGGGGCCGGCGCAGCGCCTGCATCTCGGCCCGCATCGACTCCTCGCCGCTCGGCGGCTGGTGCGGCAGGAAGACCGCGATGGCCGCGACGGTCAGGACGGCGATGACGCCGACGAGGACGTAGGGCAGGTGCCACGAGAAGCGCTGTCCGAGCAGGGTCGCGAGCGGAACGCCGACGACGTTGGCGACGCCGAGGCCACCGAGGATGGCGGCGACGGCCGCCGTGCGGCGCCGGTGCGACACGAGGGACGCGGCGACGACCGAGCCGATGCCGAAGAAGGCACCGTGCGGCATACCCGCGAGGAAACGGGCAGCCATGACGGTCGGGTACGTGTTCGCCGCGAGGACGGCGAGGTGCGCGACGGCGAAGAAGGCCATGAGCCCCATGAGCAGACCCTTGCGCGGCGCCTTGGCGAACGCGATGGCGATGAGCGGCGCACCGACCACGACGCCGAGGGCGTAGGCCGAGACGTAGTGACCGGCGGTGGCGATGCCGACACCCGTCCCGTCGGCGATCTGCGGCAGCAGGCCCATCGTCACGAACTCCGTCGTGCCGATGGCGAACCCACCGACGGCGATGGCGAGGATGGCGAGGGTCGTGCGGCGTGCTGCGGGACTCACAGGGCTCTCCGGGTTCGGTCGTTCATCGGGATCCACGATGGTGGCGGCGGGCATGAGTGGTGCGGATCGCCGTCGACCCGGTCTCGGACCCCAACGGTAACGGTGCCGCGGCTACGGTGATTCCCATGCCCAGCACCTTCGAACGCCTGGTCGGTCGCCTGCGCGGCCTCGTGCGAGCCTCGCCCTCAACGACGCGCACCCGTTCGTCCGCGCCCAGCGCGCCCCAGCGTCCGGCTGCCACCTCGACACCGTCCGCCACCGCGAGGCCCTACCCCGGTGACGCGACGACCCTGCCGGACACGACGTATGCGCCGCGACCCGACGGCCGCCCCGATCCCGGCGAGATCGTCTGGACCTGGGTGCCCTACGAGGAGGACCACAGCCAGGGCAAGGACCGGCCGGTGCTCGTCATCGGACGCGAGGGCGACTGGCTCGTCGCACTGCCCCTGACGAGCAAGGACCACGACCGCGACGAGCAGCAGGAGCGTCGCTCGGGCCGCGAGTGGGTCGACATCGGCACCGGCGCGTGGGACGGCCGAGGGCGCCCGAGCGAGGTCCGGGTCAACCGGCTCGTCCGGGTCGACCCCGACGGGGTGCGGCGCGAGGGTGCTGTGCTCCCCCGCGACCGCTACGAGGAGGTCGTGGCCGCCGCGCGCGCCCACCACGGCTGAGACGCAGATCGGGCCCGTCACCACGAGGTGACGGGCCCGTTCAGACGAGAGGGTGGTGCGTCAGAGCGACGCGACCTTCTTCGCCAGCGCCGACTTCTTGTTGGCAGCCTGGTTCTGGTGGATGACACCCTTGCTGACAGCCTTGTCGAGCTTCTTCGAGGCGGTCTTGAGGGCCTCGGCAGCAGCGTCCTTGTCGCCGGAGGCCGTGGCCTCGCGGACCTTGCGGACCCACGTGCGAAGCTCGCTCTTGACGGCCTTGTTGCGCTCGGTGCGCGTCGCGTTCGTCTTGATGCGCTTGAGCTGCGACTTGATGTTTGCCACGTTGATGGTTTCTTTCGTTCGGTCGGATGGTTGCCGTTAGAGGGCGGCAAAGCTGCTCGGGACCGGGCGTGGGGACACCCTGCGTGAGCGGCTCTGGATGGTGCATGCATGCGCGCACGACCTGAGCGCGCACGCAAGGGTCAAAGTTACCAGCGGGCGGGGCGCTCGACCAAACCGGAGGTATGCCGTCCGGCGCGGTCCGCGCGGTCGTCCGGTGAGCTCGACCTCAGCGGGCCGCTCGCGCCCGGGAGATGGTCAGGATCGCCCGCTCGACGGCGTACACGGGGTCGCGGCCGCCGCCCTTGACCTCGAAGTCCGCGGCCGCCACCGCCTGCACGGCGACGGCGAGCCCGTCGGCGGTCCAGTGGCCGACGGCGCGGCGGGCCTTGTCGATCTGCCACGGAGCCATGCCGAGGCTCTTGGCGAGCTGGGCCGAGCTGCCCCGGCCAGCCGCGCCGACCTTGATGAGCTGGCGCAGCTGCGAGGCGATGACGGCGACGATCGGGACCGGGTCGACCCCGGTGGCGATGGCGTGTCGGAGCAGGCGCAGCGCCTCCCCGGAGTGCCCGGCGATCGTCGCGTCGGCAACCCGGAAGCCCGTGGCCTCGACCTTGCCCCCGTGGTAGGTGTCGACGACGGCGTCGTCGATCGTGCCCTCGGTGTCCGAGACGAGCTGGGAGCAGGCGGCGGCGAGCTCGCGGACGTCCTTGCCCACGGCCTCGATGAGGGCCCGCACGCCCTCGCTCGTGATCTTGCGCCGGGCCGCCGAGAACTCCTTCATGACGAAGTCGGTCTTGTCGCGGTCGGTCTTGATGGCGGGGCACTCGATGACGCGGGCCCCGGCCTTCTTCATCGTGTCGAGGACCTTCTTGCCCTTCATCCCTCCGCCGTGCGCGACGACGAGGCCGACGTCGGGGTCGGGCGCCGCGAGGAGCGCGAGCAGGTCGAGCTGGAGCTCGTCGGGTGACTCGTGGAGGTCGCGCACGACGATCGTCTTGGCGCCGCCGAAGAGCGAGGGACTGGCGTGCATCTGGAGGGCGCCGGACTCGTAGGTCGCGGCCTCGATGCGGATGACCTCGACGTCGGCCTCCTTGGCGCCGGCGAGGACGCCGGCGACGGCCCGCTCGACGAGGACGCCCTCGGGGCCGGTCACGAGCACGAAGGGAAGGATGGCCGGGTCGGTCATGGCCGCAACTCTGCCATGCGACGCCGACACCGCGGGACGCCCGGGATCCCGGGAAGCCCGCTGAGGCGTGTCAGTCGAAGAGGGCGCCCGACGCGATGGTCAGCCCGAGCTGCTCGACGCGAGCGGCGATCGTCTCCTCGGGCAGCTCGAAGTGGTCGACGAGCTCGTCGAGCTGCATGCCGGTCTCTGCTGCGTCGCGCAGCTCCTCGTCCTGCTCGTCGGTCCACGCGTGCCCGGACGTCACCGCGCTGCGCGAGGAGACCGGAGCAGGCGGGGCCACCGCGACCGGCCTCGGGTRCTCCGTGCCGTCGGCGTCGGACCGGGCCCCGGTGAGCGACCGCAGGGCCGGCTCCTCGACGGGGACGGGCGGCGGCGCCATGGCGTCGAGCCGGGCCAGCGCGGAGAGCACCATCTTCCTGTCGGTCGTCGGGTAGAAGGGCGGCAGCGAGCGCTGGAGGAAGCCGGCATACCTCGCCGTCATCATCCGGGAGTCGAGGAAAGCCACGACGCCGCGGTCGTCGGCACGGCGCACGAGACGTCCGGCGCCCTGGGCCAGGCGCAGCGCGGCGTGGGTGGCCGAGACGGCCATGAAGCCGTTGCCGCCCATCCGCGCGATCGCCTGCGACCGGGCGGAGGCGAGCGGGTCGTCGGGTCGTGGGAACGGGATGCGGTCGATGATGACGAGCTGGCACGACGAGCCCGGCACGTCGACGCCCTGCCACAGGGTGAGCGTGCCGAAGAGACAGGTGCGAGGGTCGCGCGCGAACTGGCGCACGAGGGTCGTGATCTGGTCCTCCCCCTGGCAGAGGACCGGGATGTCGTCGCCGAACCGCGCGCGCATGACCTCGGCGGCCGTCTGGGCCGCCCGCATCGACGAGAAGAGACCGAGGGTGCGGCCTCCGGCGGCACGCACGAGCTCCTCGATCTCGTCCAGCGTGTCGTCGCCGGCGCCGTCACGGCCGGGCGGCGGCAGCTGGGCGGCGACGTAGGCGATGGCCTGCTTGGGGTAGTCGAAGGGGCTGCCGACGTCGAGGCCCTGCCACGTGGGAGCGCCCTCGCCGCGCAGCCCGATCGTGCCGGCCACCGCGTCGAACGTGCCGCCGAGCTCGAGCGTCGCGGACGTGAGGACGACGGTGCGCTCCTCGAAGATCTTGTCGCGCACGAGCATGGCGACGCTCATCGGCGCGACGCGCAGGACCGGCCCGCGGCGCTGGTCGCGATTGAGCCAGACGACGTCGAGCTCGCGCTCCTCGAGGATCCGCTCGGCGTTCTCGTGGATCTCGTCGACGGCGGCGCGGGCCACCTGGCGGGCGCCGTCGGCCTCCTGCCCGGGCGGTGGCTTGAGGTCGCTCTGGACGGTGCGGGCCGTGTCACGCACCCGGGCGAGCGCGAGGCCGACGGAGTCGGGGATGCCGAGCATCCGCCCCTCCTCGATCGGCTCGAGCGCCTGGGCGAGCATCTCCCCCGCCTCGTCCATGGCGGCGGTGTTCTCGGACATGCGGCCGGCCTTCTTCGCAGCCGTCATGACCATGGTGCCGGTCAGCTCGTCGGTGATCGTCGCGGTGACGCGGTCGACGAGCTCGTGGGCCTCGTCGACGACGAGCACGTCGTGCTCGGGCAGCATCTGTCGGCCCTCGAAGGAGTCGATGGCCATGAAGGAGTGGTTGGTGACGATGACGTCGACGTCCTTGGCGGCCTCGCGGGCGCGCTCGACGAAGCACTCGGCGACGAGCGGGCACTTGCCGCCCATGCACTCGTGCGCCGACACCGAGACCTGCCGCCACGCGCGCTCCGAGACGCCGGGCACGAGCTCGTCGCGGTCACCGGAGTCGGTCGTGCTCGCCCACTCGCGCAGCCGGACGACCTCCTGGCCGAGACGGCCGACGGCGGCGTCGACCTGCCCGACCGACAGCAGTCCGTCCTCGTCGTCGGGGAAGCCACCCTCGAGCTTGTTGAGGCACACGTAGTTGCGCCGCCCCTTGACGAGGGCGTAGGTCGGTCGTCGCCCGAGCACGGGCGCGAGCGCATCGGCGACCCGCGGCATGTCGCGGTCGACGATCTGTGCCTGCAGCGCCAGGGTCGCGGTCGCGACGACCGCCGGTTTGCCCGCCTCGAAGGCGTGCGCGACGGCGGGCACGAGATAGGCGAGCGACTTGCCGGTGCCGGTCCCGGCCTGCACGAGCAGGTGCTCGCCGCCGTCGATGGCGTGGGCGACGGCCTTGGCCATCTCGACCTGACCGGGGCGCTCGACACCGCCGACCCCCGACACCGCGGCGTGGAGGAGGTCGTCGAGCGCGGGTCGCTGAGGCATTGGCTCAGCGTATGCCGCAGGGCCGACTCGCCGTGCCACCCGTCCCCCGCGTCGCGTGACCCGCGGTCGGGTCGCGCGCAGTGGCTGTGGCGCGGAGGCTCGGAGGCTCGGAGGCTCGGAGGCTCAGTGACTCCGTGCCCAGCGTTCGCCGAGCTCGGTGCCCGTCGGCGCGGTGGCGTCGAGCGTCGAGGGCTCCGGCGTGCACAACGCGTCGAGCTGCAGGCGGAGGTAGCGGCGCCGGAGGGCGACGGTCCGCGCGGGGTCGTCGACGCGTACGGCGGTCAGCTGCTCGAGCAGCATGGGGACGTCTGCCGCCTCGACGTCGCGGCGCAGCCGACCGGTGGACTGCGCCCGCCGCACGAGGGCGTCGACGAGGTCGCCGCCGCGGACGGCGAGGTCGCGCAGCTCGACCGTCGACCGGAACGTGCCGGCCAGCCGGACGGTCAGGGCGTGGACGTCGGCCTCGACCACGTCGGCGAGGAAGTCCTCGAAGGCTGACCACGCGTCACGGTCGTCGGCGAGCGCCCGCTCGGCCAGCTCGGCGAAACGGCGTAGCCCGTCGCCGCACACCCGCCGCAGCAGCTCGTCCCGGCCGGCATAGCGACGATAGAGACCACCGACACCGACTCCGGCCGCCTGCGCGACCGCGGCCATCGAGGCCTCCGGGTCGCGCAGCAGCACCTCCCGCGCCGCCTCGACGATGGCAGCGTCGTTGCGCGCCGCCTCCGCCTGGCGACCGCGCCGCGGTCGGTCCCGTGCGTCGTCGGCGGCGGGCTCCCCTGGCGTGCGGCTCGGCATGGACCGACCGTACCACTTGAACGGAACGCATCATTCCGTTAATGTCTATACGGAACGAACCATTCCGATAGAGAGGCACCCCGATGGACACGACGCAGACCRCTTGGACGATCCTCGACGCGGCGCACACCGCCCTGCGCGACACCGTGACCGCGGTGCGCACGGACGAGTGGGACGGCCCCACGCCGTGCTCCGACTGGACCGTGGCGCAGGTGCTCCAGCACGCGGCCGGCGACCAGCAGGCCTACGCGGCGATGCTCGGCGAGGGCGACTTCCCGGCATACGACCCCTTCTCCCCCACGGGCACCCTGGAGACGAGCGCGCTCGAGCTGCTCGACCCGCCGCTCAGGGCATCCCGCCTTGCCTTCTCGCGCGTCGGCGCGGACGACCCCGCGGTCGCCGTGCCGCTCCCGCAGGCACGGCTGGTCGCTCCGGTCGCCGTGGGCGCGGCCGCGCTGGACGCAGCGGTGCACGCCTGGGACATCGCGGTCGCGACCGGCCAGCCGTCCCCCATGGACGCCGGGCTCGCCGCGCAGCTGTACGCCGTGGCTGTCGAGATCGTCGAGCCCCTGCGCGGATTCGCCTATGCCGCAGCACTGCCCGGCGTCCAGGGTGATGCCGTCGACCGGCTGCTGCGCTACCTCGGACGAGACCCCAGCTGGTCCCCGACGCGCTGAGCCGCAGCCGTCCGTCTCCGACCGTGCGTCCGGACGTGCCGGCCTGGGACGGACGTCACGCCACCGACTGCGCCGATCTCGTTGTGCCGAGGCAGGTCCGGGGGTTGTATCGAGGTATGAGCGCACCCCTGCCCACCGACCTCGACATCGCGAACGCGGCGACCCTGCGTCCGCTCGCCGACGTCGCCGCCGACCTCGGCGTCACGTCCGACCACCTCGAGCCGTGGGGGCGTGACGTCGCGAAGATCGACCTCGCCGTCCTCGACGAGCCACCCCACCAGCCCGACGCGAAGTACGTCGTCGTCACCGCGATCACGCCGACGCCGCTCGGCGAGGGCAAGACGACGACCTCCGTCGGGCTCGCCCAGGCGCTGCAGCGGCTCGACAAGCGTGCCGTCGTCGCGCTGCGCCAGCCCTCGATGGGTCCGACGTTCGGGATCAAGGGCGGTGCGGCCGGCGGCGGCTACAGCCAGGTCGTCCCGATGGAGCGGCTCAACCTGCACCTGACGGGTGACTTCCACGCCGTCACGTCGGCCCACAACCTGCTCGCCGCGATGATCGACAACCACCTGCACCACGGCAACGCGCTCGGCCTCGACGTCCGCAACATCACGTGGCGCCGGGTGCTCGACGTCAACGACCGGGCCCTGCGCAACGTCGTCATCGGGCTCGGTGCACGTCAGGACGGCGTGGCCCGCGAGACGGGGTTCGACATCACGGCCGCGAGCGAGGTCATGGTGCTGCTCACCCTCGCGACCTCGCTGCGCGACCTGCGCGAGCGCCTCGGCCGGATCGTCGTCGGCTACACGACCGAGGGAAAGGGCGTCAGCGCCGAGGACCTGCACGCCGCCGGGGCGATGACGGCGATCCTCGCGGACGCCCTCAAACCCAACCTGCTCCAGACGCTCGAGGGCGGGCCGGCCATCATCCACTGCGGGCCGTTCGGCAACATCGCGACGGGCACGTCGTCCGTCACGGCCGACCTCATCGCCATGCGCGGCAGCGACTACGCCATCACCGAGGCCGGCTTCGGGGCCGACATGGGAGCCGAGCGCTTCTTCGACGTCAAGTGCCGGGTCAGCGGGCTCAGGCCCGACGTCGCCGTGATCGTGGCGACGGTCCGCGCGCTCAAGACCCATTCGGGGAGGTATGCCGTCAAGGCCGGAAAACCCCTGCCCGCGGGCCTGCTCAAGGAGAGTCCCAAGGACGTCGAGGCCGGGTTGGCCAACCTTCGCAAGCACGTCGAGATCGTGCGTCGCTTCGGCGTGCAGCCCGTCATCGCGATCAACGCGTTCCCCGACGACCACGACTCCGAGCACGCCGTCATCCGCCGCTTCTGCAACAGCCTCGGGGTCCGCTCAGCGGTGACCCGTCACGTCGCCGAGGGCGGGGCGGGAGCGCTGGAGCTCGCCCAGGTCGTCATCGAGGCCGCGCACGAGCCGACGAGCTTCGAGTTCCTCTATCCCCTCGACCTGCCGCTCGAGCAGAAGATCGAGGCCATCGCCACACAGATCTACGGCGCCGACGGGATCGACCTCAGCCCGGCGGCGGCCAGGGCGCTCAAGGACTACGAACGGCTCGGCTACGGCGGGCTGCCCGTGGTCATCGCCAAGACGCACCTGTCGATCTCGTCCGACCCCTCGCTGCGCGGAGCCCCGCGCGGGTGGCGGATGCCGGTGCGCGAGGTCCGGGCGGCGGTCGGGGCCGGCTACGTCTACGCGATCTGCGGAGACATGCGGACCATGCCGGGCCTGCCGACCTCCCCCAACGCCGAACGCATCGACATCGACGAGAACGGCTCCGTCACCGGCCTGTCCTGACGGTCGTCGCACCACGAACCGCCGGGCTGTAAGTGTGAGCGTGGATTCGCCCCGAATGCCGTGTGCGGCCACTAGCCTCAGCGTGGCCGGTGCCGGACCGGATCGATTACAGGGGAGCTCATATGACTGCAGCGGCGCGCGGCGCCCGGTCCTCGACCCGTCGCCGACGGCTCGTGGCCCTCGGCGCGGCACTGGCACTGTTGCCTGCGGCGCTCGCGGGCTCTCCCACGGCTAGCGCCGACGAGGTGCCTGACCTGCTCCATCCCACCGCAGAGGTCTTCGGGTCCTCCGAGTTGCTCTGGGTGCAGGCGCACTCACAGCTGTCCTGCGAGGCCTGGAGCGGGCCCGGATGGGTGCCCGGCACCACGATCGCGCGGCGGTGGCTCGACGACAACGGGACCGAGATCGTCACGTCGAGGTACCTGACCGTGTCGATCTCCGATCTCGGCACCTCCTTCACCTGCGAGGCGACGGCAACCACGCCAGCCGGAGACACCCAGACGGTTCGCAGCCTGCCGAAGCGGGTCACCCTCGGGTCCGGTACGGCCTACGTCGGCTACAGCGCCGACCGCACCTACTCTCCCGGCGGACCCGCTTTCCTGCTGTACGACGACCAGCGCCTCGCGACGTCCGTGGCGGCCAGGGCCGGGGAGATCCGCACGACGTACACGTGGCTGCGCGACGGCGTGGCCATCGCCGGCGGCGGTGGCGAGACGACCCGTCMATGGTCTCACCGCCTCACGGACGGCGACGCCGGACACCACCTGTCGCTGCGCATGTCGGTCGGCCAGGCCGCCACCGGGATCTCCGCGACCTACACGTCGGACCCGACACCCACCGTCGGCACGTGGTCCCTGACCGCGACCATCCCCGCGACCCCTCTGAAGGTCGACAACGCGCTCGCCGTCGAGGTTCGCCCCACCCAGGCCTACCCCGACGCCTTCTCGGACGACCTGTTCGGCCGGTTCACCACCACGCAGCAGTGGCTGCGCAACGGTGTCCCCATCTACGGCGCGACCCGGGACGCCTACACCCTCACCCGACTCGATGTCGGCAAGCGCCTGTCTGTTCGGGTGACCGTCCGCTCGCCCGGATATGTGACGCGCACGCTCACCACGGCCCAGACGGCCGTCATGCCGGGCACCTACCAGCCCGTGTCGCTCTCCGGTGACCGGTACCGCGACATCGCCGTGCGGGAACAGGGCTACCTGCTGACGCGCGACGGGTTCAACGGCGGCATCGACTGGGGCGGCGCACAGTCGGCCAAGGCCTCGTGGGGCAGCTGGGCCACGGCGTTGGCGGTGGGAGACATGTCCGGCGACGGGCAGGAGGACTTCGTCGTCCGTGACGCCCAGGGCTACCTCTGGGCCTACCGCACCGACCCGATCGAGTACTCCGCCAACCTTGGCCGCTTCCGTATCGGCAGCGGCTGGAACGGCATGGACCGCGTCCTGGCGGGCGCGGACTTCGACGGCGACCGCTACGGCGACGTCATGGCACGGCGCCGGTCGGACGGCGCGCTCCTCTTCTACGCCGGTCGCGGTCCCCTCGGTCTCGCCCCCGGCAAGGTCGTCGGCACGGGTTTCGGCAACCGCCGCATCGTCACGGTCGCAGGCGACATGAACCGGGACGGACGAGCGGACCTCTACTCGATGACGACCGCCGGGAACCTCTATTTCCACGCAGGGCTCGGCAACGGCCGGGTCGCGGCCGGAGTCCTCGTCGAACGCGGATGGCAGGGCTACACCGCGGTCCTGCGCGCCGGTGACCTCACCGGCGACGGTCGCGCCGACCTCCTCGCCCGTGACGCGTCCGGGTGGCTGTGGCTCTACCCCGGCGAGGGCAACGGGCACGTCGGTACCCGGAAGATCTCCAACCGCGTCCTCGACAACAACCGCGTCGCCTTCAAGGTCCCGAGCGCCATCTACTGACCGTGTCACGGGCACGGGCCGCGGCCCCCCACGCGCTCCTGAGCAGGAGACTGCGACAGCCCGTGGCGTCGCGGCCCTCCTGAAGGACCCTCCGCCCCCCGACTCCGAAACCAGCGGCGGAGCCCTGCCCCTCAGCCCTGGACCGATGCCGTGACCGCAGCGGCGAGCACGACGACGGCCATGGCGCAGCGCCAGTGGTCGACGCGGGACAGGCCGGCCGCGACACCGGCGTCGTAGCCGCGTCCGAGCCGTCCGTGCCGTGGCGCTGCGCCCACGGCGGTCAGCACGAGGATGACACCGAACCCCCCTGCGGCGACCCCCACGCTGAGCGATGCCGGACCGCTGGACAGCACCCAGACCACTGACAGCAGCACGGCTCCGTAGGTGACGACGACGAGCGGCACGATCCGGCGGCCGTGCGCGGCGTGGCGCCGGGCCCAGTCATGGTCGTCGCCGAGGAGCGCCGGGTAGACGAGCGCCGTGACGGTGACCTGGAACCCGGCGTGGAGCGCAGCGGCAGCGGTGAGAGCGACGAGCGGGGCGCCGACGCTCACGACAGCGGAGTCCCGTCGACGCGCCGCGCCATCGTGACGTCGTCGCGGTAGTCGCTCGCGCTGAGGCGAAGGCCGCGTGGCACCCGACCGACCTCGGTCCAGCCCGCGCGGACGTAGAACTCCCCCAGACCGAGACCGTCGCGGTAGTCGAGGCGCAGCAGCTCGACCCAAGGCAGCTCGCGTCGGGCGATGCCGACCATGCCGCCGAGGAAGATGCGGCCGAGGTTGCGCCCCTGGGCGGCCGGGTCGACCATGAGCCGCTTCAGCCCGGCGACGTGGTCGTAGGGGAAGCCTCTCGAGTGCTCCCAGAAGCCGATGCCGAGCAAGGAACCGCCGGGCTCCCTGAGCACACAGAGCAGCGAGCGCCGCGCACGGACGTCGTCGAGGTGCCCGTCGAGCGCGGCCGCCACGTCGTGCCGGGTCGCCCCGGGCAGGAAGCCGACGGAGCCACCGGCGTCGTTGACGCGCACCCAGAGGTCCACGACGGCCTCCCGGAGCCCGGCGCCGACCGCCTCTCGAGGCACGGACGCGACCTTCGGCGCCTCGAAGTAGGGCATCGGCTCGCTCTCCGGCTCGCCCTTCATCCGCCGGGTGCCTACCTGGACGAGTCCCGCCGACACCGCCGTGCGCATCGACGCCGCGTTGACGGCGTCGACCATCGCCGTCACGAGCGCGTCCGGGCGGTGCTCGACGCCCCACGCGACGACCGCGCGCGCGATCTCCCTCCCGAGACCTGCACCCAGGCGGTCGTGCGCGAGTCGGTAGTAGAGGTTGAGGCTCGAGGCGTCGGAGTCCTTGTGCCGCAAGCCCGCCCACCCGACGACCTCACCGGTCGCGCGGTCGACGACGGCGGCATACCCCAGCTCGTCCCGCTCCCAGTCGGCGAGGTCGGCCTCGAGCCTCTCGCGGCACCGCTCGAGGCTGGGCATGCTCGAGGGCGAGTGGGCATACGTGCGCGGGTCGCTGTGGAGGCGCACGTAGTCGTCGAGGTCGTCGGCCCGCGGACGCCGCAGGACGAGCCGTTCGGTCGTCAGCCACACGGCCCCGCCGTCGGCGGGAGCGGTCACGGCGCCTGTCGCTCGGGCGCGCGCGTCTCACAGGCGGCCAGCGGCGCGCCGTCGCAGCAGGGCTCGATGTAGAGGCACTTCGGGCAGCGGTTGTGCGCCTGCTCGGCATACATCTGGGTGCCGCAGTAGGGGCACGGGATCTCGAGGGCCATGCTCCTCATCCTCCCCGACACCCCCGACGGCCGGGCACCGACATGCCGAAGGGCCCGGTGAGGGGCCCTTCGGCGGTGTCCGTCAGCTGGCGACGACGGCGTATGCCGCGAGGTCGGGCTCCATGCTCGGCGTGACCTTGGCGCGCAGCCGGGTCCCCTCGGCCACGTGCTCGCTCTGGAGGATCTCACCCTCCTCGTGGAGGCGCGAGATGAGATCACCGCGCTCGTAGGGCACGAGCACGTCCACCTCGATGTCGGGCTTCGGCAGCTCCTCGTCGATGAGGGCACGCAGCTCGTCGAGGCCGGCGCCGGTGCGCGCTGACACGGTGATGCAGTGCTTCTCGTGGCGGCGGAGCCGGTCGAGCACCTCCGGGTCGGCGATGTCGGCCTTGTTGACGACGATGATCTCCTTGATCTGGTCGCCACCGACCTCTGCGAGCACCTCGCGCACGGCCGAGATCTGGCCCTCGGGGTCGGGGTGCGATCCGTCGACGACGTGCAGGAGCAGGTCGGAGTCGCCCACCTCCTCGAGCGTCGAGCGGAACGCCTCGACGAGCTGGTGCGGAAGGCTGCGCACGAAGCCGACGGTGTCGGCGAGCGTGTAGACGCGGCCGTCCTCGGTCTCGGTGCGACGCACGGTCGGGTCAAGGGTCGCGAAGAGCTGGTTCTCGACGAGGACGCCGGCGCCGGTGAGGCGGTTGAGCAGCGAGCTCTTGCCGGCATTGGTGTAGCCGGCGATGGCCACCGACGGGACGCCGCCGGCCCGGCGCGAGTGGCGACGGGTGTCGCGGCTCGTCTTCATTCCCTTGATGTCGCGGCGCAGCTTGGCGATCTTCGTGTTGATGCGGCGACGGTCGAGCTCGATCTTCGTCTCACCGGGTCCACGCGAGCCGATGCCCTCACCGCCGGCGACCCGGCCACCGGCCTGACGGGACATCGACTCGCCCCAGCCACGCAGGCGCGGCAGGAGGTACTGGAGCTGGGCCAGCTCGACCTGAGCGCGGCCCTCACGGCTCTTGGCGTGCTGGGCGAAGATATCGAGGATGAGCGCGGTGCGGTCGATGACCTTGACCTTGACGACGTCCTCGAGCGCTCGGCGCTGGCTGGGGGCCAGCTCACCGTCGCAGATGACGGTGTCGGCGCCCTCCTCGACGACGATGTCGCGCAGCTCGATCGCCTTGCCCTTGCCGAGCCAGGTCGCCGGGTCGGGCTTCTGGCGGCGCTGGACGACGCCCTCGAGCACGGTCGAGCCGGCGGTCTCGGCGAGCGCCGCTAGCTCGCGGATGGAGTTCTCGGCGTCGTCGGCGGTGCCCTCGGTCCAGACACCGGCCAGCACGACGCGCTCGAGGCGCAGCTGGCGGTACTCGACCTCGGTGATGTCCTCGAGCTCGGTCGACAGGCCCTGGACGCGGCGGAGCGCGGCGCGCTCCTCGCGGTCGAGCTGGTCGCCGTCGTAGAGCGGGTATGCCGTCTCGTCGGTCTCGTGGAGCTCCTCGGCCAGCGCGTCGGCGCGGGTGGCGAAGAGGGTGCGCTCGCGCTGCACGGCGCGGTCGGTGTCGCTGGGGTGGTTCGTGTGGTTGCTCGTCATGTTCTCCCTATGGTCCCACCCGTAGAACGCCACGAGCCACTCGTTTGTGCCCGAACCGGCGTGCAGGGCACGGCGGGTAGGGTGCCGCGGTCGACGGGCCGGGGCCGATACGGTGACCGTGATGAGCGAGCCGACCGACCACTACTTCACCGCCGAGCCGGCCACCCCGGAGGAGCGACGCACCATCGAGGTCGTCCTCGACGGGCACCGGTACACGCTGACGACGGCCCGCGGCGTCTACTCCCCCGACCGCCTCGACCCGGGCACGGCCGTGCTGCTCCAGGGCGCTCCCGACCCGAGCCCGACCGGGGACCTGCTCGACATCGGCTGCGGCTGGGGCCCGATCTCGCTGACCCTCGCGCTCCGCTCCCCCGGCGCCAAGGTCTGGGGTGTCGACGTCAACCGCCGGTCGCTCGACCTGGCGCGGACCAACGCCGCGGCGGTGGGGGTCGACAACACGACCTTCTGCGAGCCGGACGAGGTGCCCGACGACGTGCGCTTCACGACGATCTGGTCCAACCCGCCGATCCACGTCGGCAAGCCCGCCCTCCACGCCCTGCTCGAGCGGTGGCTCCCACGCCTGGCCGACGACGGCGTCGCGCACCTCGTCGTCCAGAAGCACCTCGGCTCCGACTCGCTCCAGCGGTGGATCACCGAGCAGGACTGGGGGCTCAGGTGCACCCGCCTCTCGTCCGCCAAGGCGTTCCGCATCCTCGAGGTGCGCCGTGCCTGACATGGACGGGGCCGTCGACGACGCGCGGGCCCTCGTGGCCCGCTGGTTCCCCGAGGCGGGGGCTGCGTGGCTCGGCGGTAGCGTCGTCCTCGGCTCCGCCACCCCGGGCTCCGACCTCGACGTGACCGTGCTCCTGCCCGGGCCACCAGCGCCGTACCGCGATGCGCGGCGCTTCCGCGACTGGCCGGTCGAGCTCTTCGTGCACACCGAGACGTCGCTCGGCCACTACGTGCGGCGCGACGTCGCCGGCGGGCGGCCCACCATGGTGCGGCTCCTCGGACGCTCGGTCGTCCTCCTCGACAACGACGGGTCCGGTGCCCAGTGGCAGCGGACGGCGCAGCAGCTGCTCGCCGCGGGACCTCCCCGGCTCACCGGCGACGACCTCGCCACGATGAGGTATGCCGTCACCGACCTGCTCGACGACGTGACCCACGCGCACGACGCCCACGAGCGGCTCGTCTGCGCCGTGCTGCTCGCCGACGAGGCCGCTCACCTGCTCCTGCACGGATCGGGTCACTGGTGGGGCCGCGGCAAGTGGGTGGCGCGCGAGCTCGCCGACTTCGACGAGCGCGAGAACACCTCTTGGCGGGAGAGGCACGAGAAGGCACTCGTCACGGCGGCTGCCGGCGACGTGTCACTGCTGCTCGCCTTCGCCGACGACGTGCTGGCCCGCCATGGCGGTCCGCTGTTCGAGGGCTTCAGGCTCGCGGGCACCGACCCTGCTGCGCCACCGGATCCCGGTTCGGCCTGATCCCGAGCCCCGGGTGGCTGCCTCCACCACCCGAACGGGGCCGACGGTCGTCAGAGCGGGAAGTCCCCGTCGGCGACGAGGACCGCGGGTCCTGCGAGCTCGACCCGCTGGCCGGCCAGGGGCGTGACGGTGAGGCGCCCACCCGGCACGTCGACCGTCCACGGGCTGAGGTCCTCCACCCCGGACCAGAAGCGCGTCGCGAGGGCGGCCGCAGCAGCGCCCGTGCCGCACGACCGGGTCTCGCCGACCCCACGCTCGTGGACGCGCATGGCGATGTGACCGGGTCCGACTGCTCGGACGAACTCGACGTTGGACCCGTCGGCCGGCTCCGGATGCAGTTCGGGCGCCTCACCGAGGTCGAGGTTCTCGAGGGCGATGCCCTCGGGCAGCATGACGACCGCGTGCGGGTTGCCGAGGTCGAGGGTCAGTGCCGGCACGGGCTTGCCGTGGCGCGGCTTGACCATGACGTCGAAACCGTCGCGGCGGGCACCCTCCTCGTCGCCGAGACGCCACGGACCGAGGTCGACGGCATACCCCTGCTCGACGACGCGCACCGTCTTGACGCCGGCGCGGGTGGCGATGCTGAAGGTCGAGCCGAACGCCAGGCCCTCACGGCGGAGGTACTCGGCGAAGACGCGCGTGCCGTTGCCGCACATCTCGGCGAGCGAGCCGTCGGCGTTGCGGTAGTCCATGAACCACTCGGCCTCGCGCGACTGCGCTCGCACGTCCTCGTCGGTCGAGAGCGCCGCGCGCACGACCCTGATGACGCCGTCGGCCCCGAGTCCGGCGTGCCGGTCGGCGATGCGTTGCACCTGGGCGGGGGTGAGCTCGAGCGAGCCCTCGAGGTCGGGGACGAGGACGAAGTCGTTCTCGGTGCCGTGGCCCTTGGTGAAGCGCGTCATGTCAGTCATTCTCCGGTATGCCGTCGCGCACCCGCGCATCCGCCTCACGAACTGCCGTGAGGGCCCGGTCGAGCAGGTCCGGGCTCGTGGCGTCGAGCCACTCGATGCGGGGGTCGGGCCTGAACCACGACTCCTGCCGGCGGGCGTAGCGGCGAGTCGCCTGAGCCGTGTCGCTGCGCGCCGTGGCCTCGTCGAGGGCGCCGTCGACGACGGCGATGGCCTGGCTGTAGCCGATGGCCCGACTCGCGGTGACACCGTCGCGCAGACCTACGGCGAGGAGGGCCTCGGTCTCGCCACGCAGCCCCGCCTCCCACATGCGCTCGACACGCCGCTCGATGCGTTCCACGAGGACGTCACGGTCGACGCGGAGGCCCAGGACAACTGCCGGAGAGACGAACTCACGCGTGGGCATCGACGCACTGAACGGGCGGCCGGTGAGCTCGATGACCTCGAGGGCCCGGATCACCCGTCGGCGGTTGCCGGGCAGGATCGCGGCGGCAGCCCGTGGGTCGAGAGCGAGCAGCCGCGCGTGCATCGCGTCACCACCGACCACCTCGGCCTCGGCCTCGAGGCGCCCGCGCACGGCGGCGTCGGTGGGCGGGATCTCGAGCCGGTCGAGGGCGGCTCGGACGTAGAGGCCCGACCCGCCGACGAGGAGCGGCCGGTGGCCTCGCCCGCGGATCGCGGCGATGTCGGCGCGGGCTGCCGCCTGGTAGCCGGCGACGCTGGCCTCCTCGGTCACGTCGAAGACGTCGAGCTGGTGGTGGGCGATGCCGCGCCGCTCGGCGGYGGGCAGCTTGGCCGTGCCGATGTCCATGCCGCGGTAGAACTGCATGGCGTCGGCGTTGACGATCTCACCACCGAGCCGCGCGGCGAGGTCGAGGGCCAGGTCGGACTTGCCCGTCGCCGTCGGCCCGACGACGGCGACCACCGGAGCGGCGACCGTCGGCGCGCTGTCAGGCGTCACGACGGTCCGGACGCGAGCAGGTCGTGGCTGTCACGAGGCGAGGGCTCAGCCGATGAGGTCGTCGGCGTACTCGTCAACCTCGTCCTCGTCGTGACCGAACGGGTCCTTGTCGACGCCTGGATGCCACGAGCTGCCGGGCTTGCCCCAGCCGTTGCGCTTGACGGCCTTGCGGGCCTTCTTGGACTGGCGGTCGTCGAGACGGTCGACGTAGAGGGTGCCGTTGAGGTGGTCGTACTCGTGCTGCATGCACCGCGCGAACCATCCGGTCGCGTCGAACTCGACGCGGTTGCCGTCGACGTCGAAGCCGATGACGTGGGCGCGGTCGGCCCGCTTGAGGGGGAAGGCCTCACCGGGCACCGAGAGGCAGCCCTCGGTCTCCTCGTCGGGGTTCGGGCGCTCCTGCGGGATCTTCGAGGTGGTGACCGTCGGGTTGATGACGTGCCCCTGCTCGGGCACGCCGTCCTCGTTGGCCATCTTCCAGATGAACACCCGCAGCCCGACCCCGATCTGGGGTGCCGCGAGCCCGACGCCGTTGGCCGCGACGTTCGTCTCGTACATGTCCTCGACGAGGGTGCGGAGCTCGTCGTCGAAGTCCGTGACGAGGGCGGCGGCCCGGTGCAGGACGGGCTCACCGGTGATGACGATGGGGCGCACACTCATGCACCAAGTCAAGCACGTGGGGACGCGCTGACCCGAATCGGCTCAGACGACAGAGCAGCCCGACGCCACCGGGGTGATGGCCGGTCGACCGATGGACGGCATGCCGAGGCTCACGGCCGGCTTGCCGGTGCCTTGAGGCGCGTCCTGGAGCGCCGCCCAGGCGTCACCCCCGGGGGTGCGCCGGACGGCATACGTCCCGCCCTCGAGGCCCGAGTCGGCCACGAGGTGGTGCGGCGCGCCGTACGTGACCTTCACGGTGACCATGTCGCCGGGGCGGGGCACCTCCGCGCCCTCGGGAACGGCGAAGTGGACGAGCCGGTTGTCGCGGGCCCGCCCTGACAGCCGCTTCGTCTCGACGTCCTTGCGACCCTCCGACGGCGCGACGAGCACCTCGACCTCACGGCCCTCGACGGCGCGGTTGCCGGCCCAGCTGACCTCCTCCTGCACGGCGATGAGTCGCTCGAAGCGCTCCTGCACGACGGCCTTGGGGACCTGGTCGTCCATCGTCGCAGCGGGGGTGCCGGGCCGGATGGAGTACTGGAAGGTGAAGGCGCTGGAGAAGCGCGACTCGCGGACGACGTCGAGCGTGCCCTGGAAGTCCTCCTCGGTCTCGCCGGGGAAGCCGACGATGATGTCGGTCGTGATCGCCGCGTCCGGGATGTGCCGGCGGACGTTCTCGATGATCCGGAGGAACTTCGTGCTCCGGTAGGAGCGGCGCATGTCCTTGAGCACCTTGTCCGAGCCGGACTGGAGGGGCATGTGCAGGCTGGGCATCACGTTGGGAGTCTCGGCCATCGCGAGGATGACGTCCTCGGTGAAGGCGGCCGGGTGCGGGCTCGTGAAGCGGACGCGCTCGAGGCCCTCGATCTCGCCGCAGGCGCGCAGCAGCTTGCCGAAGGCGAGGCGGTCGCCGAACTCCACGCCGTAGGTGTTGACGTTCTGGCCGAGCAGGGTCACCTCGACGACGCCCTGGGCCACGAGCGCCTCGATCTCGGCGAGGATCTCGCCGGGACGACGGTCCTGCTCCTTGCCGCGCAGGCTCGGCACGATGCAGAAGGTGCACGTGTTGTTGCAGCCGACCGAGATGGAGACCCAGGCGCTGTAGGCCGAGTCGCGACGGGTCGGCAGGGTCGAGGGGAAGACCTCGAGGCTCTCGAGGATCTCGACCTCGGCGCGCTTGTTGTGGGCCGCCCGGTCGAGCAGGGCGGGCAACGAGCCGATGTTGTGGGTGCCGAAGACGACGTCGACCCACGGCGCGCGTTGGACGATGGTGCCGCGGTCCTTCTGGGCCATGCAGCCGCCGACGGCGATCTGCATGTCGGGGTTCTTCTGCTTCGCCGGGCGCAGCTGTCCGAGGTTGCCGTACAGCTTGTTGTCGGCGTTCTCTCGCACGGCGCACGTGTTGAACACGACGACGTCGGCGACCTCCGGCCGCTCCCCGGTCGGCAGGCTCGCGAGGTCGACGTAGCCCGCCGTCTCGAGCAGCCCGGCGAGTCGCTCGCTGTCGTGGACGTTCATCTGGCACCCATGGGTGCGGACGTCGTAGGTGCGGGGCGAGCCGGCGGGCGCGGTGGTGGCGGCCTCGGGCGTGGGCGCGAAGTTCTGCGTTGTCATGGCACCGACAAGGGTACGTCGTGCAGCGCGCTCCCACGGCCGGGCGCGGTCGATGCTCCGGTCCGGCCTCGATCCCAGCGCGCGAGACGAAGGAATAGGGGTGATGGTGGACCTGTTGACCCCATTGCTTGACAGTTCAACGACTTGAGTGCATCATAGTTGTTGAAGATTCAATAACCTACTCCGAAGGACACATCATGGGCCTGTTCACCCGCACCAAGGACGAGACCGTCTCCGAGACCCCCTCGGTCGCTGTCGAGAACATCTCCGGCGACTACACCATCGACCCGAGCCACACGCGCATCGGCTTCTCCGCACGCCACGCGATGGTCACGAAGGTCCGCGGCCACTTCGACGAGTTCGAGGGCTCGGCCCACGTCGACACCGTGACGCCGGCGAACTCCTCGGTGACCGTGACGATCCAGGCCGCCAGCGTCACCACGGGCAACGAGCAGCGCGACGGTCACCTCAAGACCCCCGACTTCTTCGACATCGCCACCTACCCGCAGATCACGTTCGTCTCGACGAACGTCGAGCGCGACGGCGCCGAGTGGGACATCACCGGCGACCTGACCATCAACGGTGTCACCAAGTCCGTCACGATCCCCTTCGAGGAGACCGGCTCGGCCAAGGACCCGTTCGGCAACACGCGCGTCGGCTTCGAGGGTGACGTCACCATCGACCGCACCGAGTGGAACCTCTCTTTCAACGCGGCCCTCGAGACCGGTGGCGTCCTCGTCAGCGAGAAGGTCAAGCTCGAGTTCGACGTCTCCGCGATCGCCAACGTGCCCGCCGAGGTCTGAGCAGCACCGCACCACAGCACACCCAAGGGGGTGGGGACCACACGGTCCTCACCCCCTCGTGGTGTCCGGAGGGCATGCCGTGAGCACCGCGACGCTCCTCAGTCACGACCGTGTTCGGGCAGCCCGTCGACCGCGTCGCGGATGATCGGCCACGCGACCTCCCCCGAGTAGCCCTTGCGAGCGAGCAGCCCGGCCAGACGTCGGGTCTGGACCTCGGGAGCCAACCCGCGCATCGAGCGCAGCTTCTTGGCCACCAGCTGCTCAGCCCGGAGCCTCTCGTCCCCGGCACCCACCTGACCGAGCGCCTCGTCGGCGATCTCCTGGTCGATGCCCTGCTTGCGCAGCTCGTGCGCGAGCGCGCGCCGGGCCAGGCCCTTGTCCGACTGCTTCGAGCGGACGAGCATCTGGGCGTACGCCTCGTCGTCGATGAGACCGACCTCGGTCATCCGGTCGAGGACCTTCGCCGCCACGTCGTCCTCGCAGCCGCGCTGGCGCAGCTTCTTCTCGAGCTGGGCACGGCTGCGCGGCGCCATGCTCAGCTGTCGCAGGACGATCGCGCGTGCCACCGACTCGGCATCGGCCTCGGGCACGGCCGTCTCGACGTCCTCCGGCGGGGGCGCCCAGTCGGGTCGCTCCCCCACCTCATCGGAACCCCAGCCCGAGCGCGGCTTGGCAGACCGGCGCCCCCGACGGCCGGAGCCGCCGGCACCGCCCGACCGGCCCGGACGCCCGCCGCCGCGGGACCCTCCCGACGAGCCCGACGGGCTCGACCCGTCGGACCGGGTCATGCGTGTGCTCGCGGGCCGCCCGCTCTCATGCCCGGTCGGCTCGGCGCGGACGGGCACGGACCACGGCAGTCCGGACCGGCTCGCACCGGCCTCGGACGCCGACTCCCCCCAACCTGCATCCGAGCCTTCACCCGACGCACCGCCGGCTCGCACCCCGGCCACCCCCTCGGCCTCAGCCAGGGCGGCCGCGGCGCGAGCCAGACGGTCCCGTGCGGTCTCCTCTTCGGAGAGACCCATGGTCAGAAGTCGACAGGCACGTCCGACACCTCGGCGGGCTGGTCGACGCGCGGCCCGACGCCGAGCTTCTCCTTGACCTTCTTCTCGATCTCGTCGGCGAGGTCGGGGTTGTCCTTGAGGAAGTTGCGAGCGTTCTCCTTGCCCTGGCCGAGCTGGTCGCCGTCGTAGGTGTACCAGGCACCGGCCTTGCGGACGAAGCCGTGCTCGACGCCCATGTCGATGAGGCCGCCCTCACGCGAGATGCCGTGGCCGTAGAGGATGTCGAACTCGGCCTGCTTGAACGGCGGGGAGACCTTGTTCTTGACGACCTTGACGCGGGTGCGGTTGCCGACCGGCTCGGTGCCGTCCTTGAGGGTCTCGATGCGACGCACGTCGAGGCGGACCGAGGCGTAGAACTTCAGCGCCTTGCCACCGGTCGTCGTCTCGGGCGAGCCGAACATGACGCCGATCTTCTCGCGGAGCTGGTTGATGAAGATCGCCGTGGTGCCGGTGTTGTTGAGGGCGCCGGTGAGCTTGCGCAGCGCCTGGCTCATGAGTCGTGCCTGCAGGCCCACGTGGCTGTCGCCCATCTCACCCTCGATCTCGGCGCGCGGCACGAGGGCCGCCACGGAGTCGATGACGATGATGTCGATGGCACCCGAGCGGATCAGCATGTCGGCGATCTCGAGCGCCTGCTCGCCCGTGTCGGGCTGCGACACGAGCAGGGCGTCGGTGTCGACACCGAGCTTCTTCGCGTAGTCCGGGTCGAGCGCGTGCTCGGCGTCGATGAACGCCGCGATGCCACCGGCCTTCTGCGCGTTGGCGACCGCGTGGAGCGCGACGGTCGTCTTGCCCGAGGACTCCGGGCCGTAGATCTCGACGACGCGTCCGCGCGGCAGACCGCCGATGCCGAGAGCGACGTCGAGGGCGATCGATCCGGTGGGGATCACCTCGATGGGCGGACGGATGTCGTCGCCGAGGCGCATCACCGCACCCTTGCCGTAGCTCTTCTCGATCTGGCCCATCACCGAGGAGAGGGCCTTGTCCTTGTCCTTTTCCTGCACCGAAGCCATGTCGGTCACCTATCTGCCGTCTGCGTTGCGGTCGTCTACCTTCGACCCGGGCCACGGCCTCGTGCTGCGAGGTCCGCTGTCGGGTCAGACGCTAGGTGCCGGCGCCGACATCGGGAGGATCCACGAGACGGCCCGTGGACGATGCGGGTGGTGGCGCAGGACCTGTGGAGAACACTACCGAACAGGTGTTCGAAGTCCGCACGACACGCCGATCCCGGGTCAGCGTGTCGCTCTCAGCCGCGTCAGCGCCCGGTCGAACGCGGCGTACGCCGGGTCGGAGAAGAGCCAGAACCGCGCCTCGCGCACCCCGACGTGCACCGTGAGCGCTGCCGCCAGCGCCTCGAGCGACACCCCCGCCGCCGCGTCGAGCGGGTAGCCGTAGACCCCGCACGAGACGGCGGGGAAGGCGAGCACCGCGCAGCCGGCGGCGTCGGCGACCTCGACCGACCGCACGTAGCAGCTCGCCAGGAGCTCCGGCTCACCGTCACCTCCCCCTCGCCAGACCGGGCCGACCGTGTGGATGACGTGCCGCACGGGCAGCCGACCGGCGCCGGTGATCTTCGCGTCGCCGGTGTCGCACCCGCCGAGCAGCCGGCACTCGGCGAGCAGAGCCGGCCCCGCTGCCCGGTGGATCGCCCCGTCGACACCGCCGCCGCCCAGCAGGGACCGGTTCGCGGCATTGACGATGGCGTCGGCCGAGGCGTCGCTCGTGATGTCGCCGTGCCGCAGCGTGATCCGCGACAGACCGGGGTCGAGCGACGCCGGCATCAGCGACCGGCCTGACCGCCCTGGGCCCCCCGAGCGACACGGGTGTCACGTCCGAGACGTCGCTCCGGTGGCACGTCCATGTCGACGCACAGCGCTTCCCACACCGCACGCGGCGCCTCGCCGTCGGCGAGGGCCTGAACGACGGTGCGGTTGCCGAGCGCACCCAGCACGTGGTCACGGGCGAGCGACCCGGCATACGCCGCGCCGAACTCGTCGTCCATCAAGGTCCAGAAGTGGCTGATCCGCACCACTGCAGTGTGCCACCCGTGGCACCGGAACCGTTCCACGCGAATCCGTCGTCGGAGCGTTATCGCAACCGGCCGCGGACGTCCGGCGCTGCCGGTATCGTCCTCTCGTCCCGCGCGCAACCGCAGGACGCACCGAACTCTTCAGGGGAGCACACCATGACCGAGCCCACCGAGCCCACCGAGCCCACAGAGCCCACCGAGCCCACCGAGCCCACGCACGGGGCGAGCCAGCCCTACACCTACCCGACGCCCGCCGGAGCGGCCGAGACCGTTCCCGGCGAGGTCACGCTCTCCGACGACCCGCAGCCGCCCACGTCCGGGGGCCGCAAGCGCACGGGTCTGCTCGTCGGTGGCGTCGTCACCGCCCTCATCCTCGGTGGCGCCGGCGCCTTCGCCTTCCAGACGCTGAGCGGCGGCGGTTCGCAGCCCGCCGACGTGCTGCCCGGCGACGCCTACGCCTACCTCCGTCTCGACATCGACCCGTCCGCCGGCCAGAAGATCGCCGCCGTGCGCTTCCTGGGCAAGCTGCCCCAGGTCAAGGACACGCTCGGCGCCGACGACCCCCGCAAGCAGCTGTGGCAGCTCGCCTCGAAGGACGCGAGCAACGACTGCGTCGCCAGGTTCAGCTACGACACGGACATCGCGCCCTGGCTCGGTGACCGGGTCGGCGCCGCGATCCGTCCCGGTGGCACCGCGGACGCGCCCAACGTCGCCATCGCGATCCAGGTCAAGGACGAGTCCGCGGCCAAGGACACCCTGACCAAGCTGTTCGCCTGCGACAAGGGCGGGTCCGACACCGAGCTGCGGATGAAGGACGGCTACGCCATCGTCACGCCGCCCGGCGTGGGCGACGCCACCCTCGCGGCTGCCGCCAAGGGCACGCTCGCGCAGAACGCCGACTTCACCTCCGACATGGCGGCCCTCGGCGAGCAGGGCATCCTGTCGGCCTGGTTCGACATGGGCGCGGGCCTGAAGGAGATCCAGAAGTTCAGCGGCACGACCGGCATGGACGCGACGGCCCTGGCCTCGGCGAAGGGACGCTTCGCGACGGCGGTCCGCTTCGACGCAGACTACGTCGAGATGGCCGRCGTCGWGCGCGGCGCCGACGCGACGAAGTCCGTCAAGGGCGACGGCAGCGAGGTGGCCTCGCTGCCGGCCAACACGATGGCTGCCGTCAACGTCTCCGGCGCCGACCAGATGCTCGACTCGGCGTGGCCCCAGCTGAAGAAGCAGATCGAGAGCCTCGCCGCCGCCGACGGTGAGTCCGACCCGATCGGCATGGTCGAGCAGCAGCTCGGCATCAAGCTGCCCGACGACCTCAAGGTGCTGCTCGGCCGCTCCTTCACCCTGGCCATGCCCGAGCAGGACCTCAAGAGCGACGTGCCGGTCCTCGGGGCCAAGGTCGTCTCGAGCGACGCCAAGCGCGCCGACGAGCTCGTGGGTCGACTCATGGAGTCGGCCGGCGTCGGCGGCGACGTGCTGACCCACAAGGTCGAGGGCGACAAGGTCTTCGTGGCGACGACGCCCGACTACGCCGACGACCTCAAGTCGGGCGGCAAGCTCGGCGACAGCGACACCTTCAAGGTCGCGGTCGGTGACGTCAGCAACGCGACGGCGACGCTCTTTGTCGACCTCGACAAGGTCGACGCCCTCGTCAAGGGCGACGTCCACGGCGAGGCCAAGTCCTTCCTCGAGTCGCTGCGTGCCGTGGGCTTCACCGCCACCAACACCGGCAACGGTGAAGGCTCGTTCACGTTGCGCGTCCTGGGCGACTGACACCACCTGCAACGCTCGAAGGGCCCCGCTCCGGCGGGGCCCTTCGTGCGTGCGGTGGGTCAGTCGTGGTGGACGAACCCGCTGATCCCGAGACCGTCGGTCATCGGCACACGGATCTGGTTGCCCGAGTAGGCGATTCCACCCACGACGGGTGACGTGACCGACCACCATGCGGCGTCGAGGTCACTCACCTCGGTCGTGGGTTCGGCAGCCACGAGCGCTGCCGCGGCCCCGACCCCGACGTGGCTCTCCATCATCGAGCCCACGATGGTGCGCAGGCCGGCGTCGTGGGCGCGGCGCAGCATGTCGCGGCCCACGGTGAGCGATCCGCACTTGGCGAGCTTGACGTTGACGAGGTCCGCCGCGCCGAGCCGGATGATCCGTTCGAGGTCGTAGGGCCCGTAGCACGACTCGTCGGCCATGACCGGCAGCCCGACCCGCTCCCGCACCCAGGCCAGGCCCTCGACGTCGTCGGCCACGACCGGCTGCTCGACGAACTCGACCCCGAGGTCGGCGACCTCGAGTGCGCGGATGACCTGGACGGCCTCCTCGCGCGTCCACCCCTGGTTGGCGTCGAGCCGGATGCCGACGTCGGGTCCGACGGCGTCGCGCACCGCCGCGACACGCTGCACATCGGTGCTCGCGTCGGTGCCCACCTTCATCTTCAGGGTGCGGAAGCCGTCGGAGACGCGCGCACGCGCCGTGTCGGCGAGGGCGTCAGCCGCACCTGCCGACAGGGTGACGTCGGTCGTGAGCACCTCGCGTATGCCGTCCGGCCGGGTCGCGAGCAGCGCCGCCACCGACGTGCCCTCCGCCTGGGCGACGAGGTCGTGCAGGGCCGCGTCGACCGCTGCCTTGGCACCGAAGTTGCGGGCGACGGCCCGCTGGACGACGGCAGCAGCAGCGGCGAGGTCGCTGCGGTCGTCGAGCCGGTGGCCCGTGACGGCAGGCGCGAGCATCTGCTCGATGCACGCCGTGGCGCTCGCGAGCGACTCCCCCGTCACCTGCCACACCTGGGGCGCCTCTCCCCAACCCGTGCGGCCGTCGCTGTCGGTGACCGTCACGACGACGGTGTCGGTGGTCTCGGTGCGGCGCAGGGCCGTGACGAACGGCGTGTGGAGCCGCACGGACGAGGTCGTCGTCGTGACCCGCGCGACGGTCGTCATGCCCGCTCCCCCTCGGCCCCCGGCTGGGCCGCGAGGTCGGTCAGGGGCTCGGTCAGGGGCTCGGTCAGGGGCTCGGTCACGGTCCCCGGGTCGTCGGTCGGGTCGTCGGTCGGGTGCTCGGCACGCCAGACGTCCCGGGCGATGCCGGCGACGAAGACGGCGGCCTCCGTCTCGTCGAGGTCGATCGTCGTGCAGACGGCGATGACGAACGGCTCCTCGCCCACCGGCCGCACGAGCGCGACGTCGTGGGAGACGCCCGGGATCCAGCCCGACTTGCTCGCGGTCGGGGTGCCCGGCGGCAGGCCCGCCGGCACCTGGTCGACGTGCTCCTGCCGGGCCAGCATCTCCTCGACGGGCGCCAGCACCTCGTCGCCACCGAGGGCGGGCTCGCGGCGCCCGACCGCGGCCATGACGAGCCCGAGATCGGCGGCGGTCACCGTGTTGGTGATGCCGGCTCGACGGGCCACGGCGTCCTCGATGCCGCGCCCGACCACGGTGGCCGGCGAGCAGCCGACGATGCGGAGCACCTCGGCCACCTCGTCGAGGCCGACGACGTCGACGAGCAGGTTGGTCGCGATGTTGCTCGAGTGGGTGATGGCCTGCTCCGCCAGCTCTCCCAGCGTGCGGGTGCCGCCGAGCGCCGCCCAGGTCTGCGGGTCCTGGTCCTCGGCCTCGTCGAGGTCGAACGGGGATCCGTCGAGCACGGAGGCGAAGGTGCCGGTCACCGCGACCGGCGCGTCGAGGTCGAGTTCGCCGCGCACGACGCGGCGGAAGGCCGCGATGACGAGCGGGAGCTTCATCGTGGACGCGGCGTAGTGCGGCGCGAACGCGTCGTGCTCGTAGCGGGGCCGGCCGTCGAGGTCTCCCAGCCACACCGACACCGCCGCGTCAGGGTCCGAGGGGTCCGAGGCCGAGACGGCCCGGTCCAGGCGTGAGTCGAGGTCCGAGAAGGGGCTGGGCACCCCAGCACGGTAGACGATCAGGCAGCGGAGGCGGACACCACGTCGCCCGACGGGACGGGCAGCGAGACGGTCGGGGCGAGGCCTTCGCTCTCGGCCATCCGGTTGGACACGTCGATGAGGACCTGCGACAACGGCAGGGCCAGCGCCCCGCAGATCGAGGCGAGCAGCTCGGACGAGGCTTCCTTCTCGCCGCGCTCGACCTCGCTGAGGTAGCCGAGGGAGACAGAGGCCGTCGCAGAGACCTCACGGAGGGTGCGGCCCTGGGCGCGCCGGCGCTCACGGAGGACGTCGCCGAGCTCGCGCCGCAGCAGTGTCGTCATGTCGTCCTCCTTCAGGTCGCTGGTGTCGTGCGTTCGGGTGGCGGGCCGTCGTCGGGGTGACCCGACAGCCCTACCGTACCCCGAGGGTCCCACGGCGGCGCAGGTGTTTGGCGCGTGGCGCCCGTCTCCTCCACCGCGAGCCGGAGCACCGCGTCCACGGTGGCCGACCGGATCTCGGCCCTGGTCCCGTTCAACTCCAGGGCACGCGTCACTGTTCCCGACGGACCGGAGACAGCCACGTGGACGGTGCCCGCCGGCTTGCCCTCCGACGGTCCCGGGCCGGCCACACCGGTCGTGGCGAGGCCCCACGTGGAGCCGAGCCGACGGCGTACGCCCTCGGCCATGAGCACGGCTACCTCGGGGTCGACGGTGCCCACCCGTGCGATGAGCTCGTCGGGCACGTCGAGCAGCGCCGTCTTCACCTCGGCGGCATACGCGACGACCCCACCGAGCAGCACCACGGACGCGCCAGGGGTGTCGGCCACGGTGGCGGCGACGAGCCCCGCGGTCAGCGACTCGGCACAGGCCACGGTCTGGCGCGCCTCGGTCAGCCGGGCCACGAGACGTGCCCCCGGCGCCTCGGACACGTCGTCCACGTCAGTCCCGTTTCGCCGTCCGGGGTGGCGCCGGGTCGCCGGTGGAGCCGTCCGGCGTCTCGGACCTCGCCTCCCGGGCGGCGGCGCGGGCGGCCCGCCGGGCCAGCGTGCGCTCACTCGTCTCGCGCAGCCGTGCCGCCTTGAAGACGTAGTCGATGCCGCTGACCACGGTCATGACGAGCGCCGCGCCGAGCACGACGTAGGCCACGAGCAACCACGCGCTGCCGAACGGGAGCACCCAGAGCGGGAAGGTCAGGGCCCCGAGCGACAGCGTCTGGAGCATCGTCTTGAGCTTGCCGCCACGGCCGGCCGGCATGACGCCGTGCCGGATGACGACGAAGCGCAGCACGGTGATGCCGATCTCGCGGACGAGGATGACGACGGTCACCCACCACCACACGACCCCGAGCAGCGACAGCCCGATGAAGGCCGTGCCGGTCAGCGCCTTGTCGGCGATGGGGTCGGCGACCTTGCCGAAGTTGGTGATCTCACCGCGCTGCCGCRCGATCTTGCCGTCGATGCCGTCAGTGACCGCGGCGAGGACGAAGACCGCCCACGCCCAGAAGCGCCACCACGGCTCGTTGCCGCCGTCCTGGAAGAGCAGCGCGGCGTAGACCGGGACGAGCAGGAAGCGCAGGACCGTCAGGGCGTTGGGCAGGTTCCAGTCGGTCGGTCGGGGCGCCGGCCCCTCCCCCCGGTGGAAGGTCTGTGGCGTCATCGCGGCTCCGCGACGAGGTCGATCCCCTCGGTGCCGACGACGACAGCCGGCACGAGGTCGCCGACCTGAGGGGCCGGGGCACCCTGGGGGACGTGCACGATGGTGACGCCGTCGACGTCGGGCCCCTGGAAGTCGGCGCGCCCGACGACGGTGCCCTCCTCGTCGTCGATCTCCTCGACGAGGACGAGGACCCGCTCGCCGACGCGCTCTTCGGCCCGCTGGGCGTTCAGCTCCTCGACGAGGCGGGTGAAGCGGTCGAGACGCTCGGCGACGACCTCGGGAGCCAGCTTGCCGGCGTAACCCTCGGCCTCGGTGCCGTCCTCGTCGGAGTAGCCGAAGACGCCGACGACGTCGAGACGGGCCTCCGTGAGGAAGGCCTCGAGCTCGTCGAGGTCGGCCTCGGTCTCGCCCGGGAAGCCGACGATGACGTTGCAGCGGATGCCGGCCTCGGGAGCGTCGGCACGCACCCGCCCGAGGAGCTCGAGGAAGGCCTCGCGCGAGCCGAACCGGCGCATCGAGCGCAGGAGCGGCTCGGACGCGTGCTGGAAGGAGATGTCGTAGTAGGGCGCGACGCCGGGGGTGTCGGCCATGGCGCGCAGCAGGCCGGGCCGGATCTCGGCCGGTTGGAGGTAGGAGACGCGGACGCGCTCGATGCCCTCGATCGCGGTCAGCTCGGGCAGCAGCTTCTCGAGCAGGGCGAGGTCGCCGAGGTCCTTGCCGTAGCTCGTGGAGTTCTCGGAGACGAGGAAGAGCTCCTTGACGCCCTGCTCGGCGAGCCAGCGGCCCTCGGCGACGACGTCGGCGGGACGGCGCGACAGGAACGCGCCACGGAACATCGGGATGGCGCAGAACGAGCAGCGCCGGTCACAGCCCGAGGCGATCTTGAGCGGCGCCCACGGACGACCGTCGAGGCGCGCGCGGATGACCCGGGGACCGGAGGCGGGGGTCGGCACGTCGTCGTCGGCGAGGTCTGGGCGTGGGTCACCGTGGCCCGGCAGCGCGACGGACGCGGAGCCCTGCTGGCGCTCGACCGGGGTCAGCGGGAGCAACGTGCGACGGTCGCCCGGCGTGTGGCTCTCGACGTGGCCGCCCGCGAGGATCGTCTGCAGGTGCGTGCTCATGTCGCGGTAGGAGTCGAAGCCGAGCACGGCGTCGGCCTCGGGCAGCTGGTCGGCGAGCTCCTTGCCGTAGCGCTCGGCGAGGCAGCCGACGGCGACGACCTTCTGCGTGCGGCTGCCCTCGCCCTTGAGGTCGGAGGCCTCGAGCAGCGCGTCGATGGAGTCCTTCTTGGCCTGCTCGACGAAGCCGCACGTGTTGACGACCGCGACATCGGCCTCGGACGCGTCGTCGACGAGACGCCATCCCTCCGCGAGCAGCCGACCGGCCAGCTCCTCGGAGTCGACCTCGTTGCGCGTGCACCCGAGGGTGACGAGTGCGACGCTCTTGTCGGCGCTCGGGTGGGGAGGGGTCATGCGTCCACTCTAGATGCCGGGGTGTTCAATGGCCGACATGCTCGGAACCGCCGCCCACGGCCACGACGACCTGCTCACGAGGGCCCGCGACCTGCTGCGGGCGCACCCCCTCGTCGACGGCCACAACGACCTCCCGTGGGAGGCCCGCGAGCAGACCGGCTACGACTTCGAGGCCCTCGACATCTCCGGCCGCCTCACGACGACGCAGACCGACCTGCCCCGCCTCACCGAGGGCGGGGTCGGCGCGCAGTTCTGGTCGGTCTTCGTGCCGAGCACCCTCCAGGGCGACTCGGCCGTCACGGCGACGCTCGAGCAGGTCGACGGCGTGCACCGGATGATCGGGTCGTATGCCGACCGGCTGGCGCTCGCCCGCACCGCGGACGAGGTGGAGGCTGCCACCGCGACGGGCCGCGTCGCGTCGCTCCTCGGCGCCGAGGGCGGTCACTCCATCGGCTGCTCGCTCGGGACCCTGCGGATGCTCCACGTCCTCGGCGTGCGCTACCTGACGCTGACGCACAACGACAACACGCCCTGGGCCGACTCGGCCACCGATGTGCCCCTCGTCGGCGGCCTCAGCGAGTTCGGCCGCGAGGTCGTGCGCGAGATGAACCGCCTCGGGATGATGGTCGACCTCAGCCACGTCGCCGGGACGACGATGCGGGACGCGCTCGGGACCACCGACGCACCGGTCATCTTCAGCCACTCCTCGGCGCTGGCCCTGTGCGACACCCCCCGCAACGTGCCCGACGACGTGCTCGGCGCGCTGCCCGCCAACGGCGGCGTGTGCATGGTGACCTTCGTCCCCGAGTTCGTCTCGCCCGCGACCGCCGCCTGGCGCGTCGAGGCCGCCGCCGCCGCGGCGGAGGTGGGCGTGGAGGCGCGCGACTGGGAGGCGTTCGGCCGGTTCACCGCCGGGTGGCAGCGTGATCGCCCCAAGCCGGACGCGACGATCGAGCAGGTCGTCGCCCACCTCGAGCACGTGCGCGAGGTGGCCGGCATCGACCACATCGGGATCGGCGGCGACTACGACGGCACCGACACCTTCCCGGTCGGGCTCGAGGACGTCAGCGGCTACCCGCGGCTCGTCGCCGCCCTGCTCGAGCGGTCGTGGTCCGAGGCCGACGTCGCGCAGCTCGTCCGCGGCAACACGCTCCGCGTCATGCGCGACGTCGAGGCCGTGGCCCGCGACCTCCAGACGACCCGCCCCCCGAGCCTCAGGACCTTCGCCGAGCTCGACGGCACCCGCTGAGCGCTGCCTGCCCGACCCGGGCACACGGCATACGCCCTCGGTGGGCGCAGCCCGCTACTGACGGAAACGGGCGATGGTGAGCCCGACGAGGCGGGCGACGACGAGCGCGACGTAGAGCATGCCGGCGATCTGCTGGAGCAGCACGAACGAGCGGGCGTGCGGGGTCACGGCGTAGATGTCGGAGAGGCCGGTCGAGGTCATCGTCGTGATCGAGAGGTAGAGCAGCTCGTACCAGGTGCGCACCCCCGGCAGGGTCTCGCCGTAGATGGTGAACGAGTTCGGCCAGATGAACTGCACGGCGACGTAGAGGTAGGCGAAGCCCCACGCGACGACGGTGAACGTCGCGCCCGTGGCGTAGAGCTCGTCACGGGTCACCCAGTTGTCGGCGAACATGTACCGCAGCAGGCCGTAGCCCGTGTAGAAGTAGAAGAGCGCGTGCAGCAGGGCGCTCCAGAAGGCGATCGGGCTGTTGTCGGGCCACACGGCCTCAGCCACGGTGAGCAGGACCACCGGCCCGCCCAGCACGACGGCGACCCACGTCAGCGCCGGGGTCGCCCGCACCGCGCGCACGGCGAGGAAGAGCACGAGCAGGCCGATGAGGCCGAAGACCGCGCGTCCCGCCTCGCGGTACTCACCGAGGGTGGCGGTCTCGACGAAGGGGTAGGCCAACAGCGCACCCAGCTGGACGAAGAGGAGCAGGGCGCACGGCAGCTCGTTGACCTTGCGCCGCAGCTGGTCGAGCCGTGACGGCGGCCCGGCGCGACGGGGCGATGACGGCCAGAGCTCCAGCGACGCACTCACGACTCGGACTCTAGTGGCGGGCCCGTCAAGAACGCGTCAAGAGCCGTCAGCGCGCGGTCAACGGCTGCAGGGCGCCCGGCGGGCCACCCTAGGAAGGAGTCATGTTCACCTCCATCCTCCTCCTCGTGGTCGGCGTCGCCGTGCTGGTGTACCTCGTCCACGTCCTGCTCCACGCGGACCGGTTCTGATGAGCGACACCGTCAGCGGGCTGCTCACGATCGCCGTCCTCGTCGCCGCGCTCGCCGCCGTCCACGTGCCACTCGGGTCGTGGATGGCACGCGTCTTCACCGACACCCGGGACTGGCGCGTCGAGCGCCTCGTCTACCGGCTGTGCCGCGTCGACCCCGCGTCCGAGCAGCGTTGGAGCACGTATGCCGTCGCCGTCCTCGGCTTCTCCGTCGTCGGCGTCGTCCTGCTCTTCGCGCTCATCGCCCTGCAGGGCGTCCTGCCGTTCGCCCGCGGTGCGTCGATGAACCTCGACACCGCCCTCAACACGGCCGTGTCGTTCGTGACGAACACGAACTGGCAGTCGTATGCCGGTGAGTCCGGCACGTCGCCGCTCGTCCAGACGCTCGGGCTGACCGTCCAGAACTTCGTCTCGCCGGCGGTGGGGCTGGCCGTGGCCGTGGCGCTCGTGCGCGGCCTCGCTCGTTCGAGCGGGGCCGAGATCGGCAACTTCTGGGTCGACCTCGTGCGTGGGTCACTGCGTGTCCTGCTGCCCCTCGCCGTCGTCGCGGCCGTCGTCCTGCTGCTCGGCGGCGTCATCCAGAACCTGACGGAGCCGACCACCATCACGACCGTGACGGGCGGCTCGCAGGTCGTCCAGGGCGGCCTCGTCGCGTCGCAGGAGGCGATCAAGGAGCTCGGCACGAACGGCGGCGGATACTTCAACGCCAACTCCGCCCACCCCTTCGAGAACCCGAACGCCGTCACGAACCTCGTCGAGATCTTCCTGCTGCTCGTCATCCCGGTCTCCCTGCCGCGGACCTACGGCATCCTCGTCGGCGACCGGCGGCAGGGCTGGGCAGTGCTCGGCTTCATGGCGACGCTCTGGGGCCTCATGGTCGCGGCCGTGACGTGGGCCGAGGTGAGCGCGGCGAGCGGCCCGCTCGGCGGCCTCGAGGGCAAGGAGGTGCGTTTCGGCGTCTGGCCGTCCGCCCTCTTCGCGGCGAGCACCACCGGCACCTCGACCGGCGCCGTCAACTCGATGCACGAGAGCTACAGCCCCCTCGGTGGAGGCGGTGCGCTCGTCCACATGCTCCTCGGCGAGGTCTCCCCCGGCGGTGTCGGGTCGGGACTCTACGGCGCCTTGCTCCTCGCGATGCTGACCGTCTTCATCTCCGGGCTCATGGTCGGGCGCACCCCCGAGCTGCTCGGCAAGCAGATCGGTCGGCGCGAGATCACGCTGGTCGCGCTGGCCCTGCTCGTCATGCCGGCCCTCGTGCTCGTCTTCACGGGGATCGGCATGGTGGCGCCCCTGGTGTCGTCGCAGATGCTCGCGAGCGGCCCGCACGGGCTCACTGAGGTGATGTACGCCTACGCCTCGGCCGCCAACAACAACGGCAGCGCGTTCGCCGGCTTCTCGGCCGACACGCCGTACACGAACCTCACCCTCGCCCTGTGCATGTTCCTCGGCCGCTTCGTGCCGATCGTCCTCGTGCTGGCTCTTGCCGGTTCCCTGGTGGCGCAACGACGTCGGCCAGCCAACGCTGGCACCCTTCCCACCCACACACCCACGTTCGCGGGCCTCTTCGTCGGGGTGGCGATCATCGTCGCCGGACTCACGTTCTTCCCTGCCCTGGCCCTCGGTCCCCTCGCGGAGGCACTGTCATGACCCCGTCCCCGACGACGACCCCGTCGTCCCCCGACACCACCGACCCGCGTGGCCCCGGCGCCCACACCGGCTCGGCCCACCGGCGCGGCGGCTCCGGCAGCGAGATGCCTCTCAGCAGGGCCGGGAAGGCCCCGCTGTCGCTCGGCACGCTCGCGCGCCAGCTGGTCGCGACCTTCCCCGAGGCCGTGCGCAAGCTCGACCCGCGTCACGTGTGGCACAGCCCCGTCGTCTTCGTCGTGTGGATCGGCTCGCTCCTGACCACCGTCGTCGCGGTCGTCGACCCCTCGTGGTTCGCGTGGAGCATCACCCTGTGGCTGTGGGCCACCGTCCTCTTCGCCAACATGGCCGAGGCCGTCGCCGAGGGCCGCGGCAAGGCGCAGGCGGCCACGCTGCGCGCCACCCGGACCACGACGACGGCTCAGCGCCGGAGCGCCGACGGCTCCATCGAGACCGTGGCTGCCTCCGACCTCACGATCGGCGACGTCGTCGTCGTGCGTCCCGGCCAGGTCATCCCCGGTGACGGGGACGTCGTCCAGGGCATGGCCACCGTGGACGAGTCGGCGATCACCGGCGAGTCCGCTCCCGTCATCCGTGAGTCCGGTGGTGACCGGTGCGCCGTCACGGGCGGCACGACCGTGCTCTCCGACGGCATCACGGTGCGCATCACGACCAAGCCCGGTGAGACCTTCATCGACCGGATGATCGCCCTCGTCGAGGGCGCGGCACGGCAGAAGACGCCCAACGAGATCGCGCTGACCATCCTGCTCACGACGCTGACGATCATCTTCGTCCTCGCCGTCATGGCGATCCAGCCGCTCGCCGCCTACTCCGGCCAGGAGCAGTCTGTCGTCGTGCTCGTGGCCCTGCTCGTCTGCCTCATCCCCACGACGATCGGGGCGCTGCTCTCCGCGATCGGCATCGCCGGCATGGACCGGCTCGTGCAGCACAACGTCCTCGCGATGTCGGGCCGTGCCGTCGAGGCAGCGGGCGACGTGTCGACGCTCCTGCTCGACAAGACCGGCACCATCACGTTCGGCAACCGCCGTGCAACCGAGCTGCTCGCGGCCCCCGGCCTTCCGGACGTGGAGGTCACCGAGGCGGCATACCTCTCCTCACTGGCCGACGAGACGCCCGAGGGGCGCTCGATCGTCGAGCTGTCCGCGCGGGGACTCGCCGACGAGACGCGTACGCGCTTCGACGGAGCCCGGCGCGAGGGTGCCACGTTCGTGGAGTTCACCGCGCAGACCCGCATGTCGGGGATCGACCTGCCCGACGGCACGGCCGTGCGCAAGGGTGCGTCCGACGCCGTGTGCCGCTGGGCTTCCGACCACGGGGGTGGCGTTCCGTCCGGGGTGCTCACCGAGGTCGCCGGGATCGCCAGCTCCGGCGGGACCCCTCTGGTCGTCGCGTCGAAGCAGCCGGGCGAGCCGGCCCGGGTGCTCGGCGTCATCCACCTCAAGGACGTCGTCAAGCCCGGCATGAAGGAGCGCTTCGCCCAGCTGCGCACGATGGGCATCCGCACCGTCATGATCACCGGCGACAACCCGCTCACGGCGAAGTCCATGGCGGAGGAGGCCGGGGTCGACGACTTCCTCGCCGAGGCCACACCCGAGGACAAGATGGCCCTGATCCGGAAGGAGCAGCAGGGCGGCCGTCTCGTGGCGATGACCGGCGACGGCACGAACGACGCCCCCGCCCTGGCCCAGTCGGACGTCGGCGTGGCGATGAACACCGGCACCTCGGCTGCCAAGGAGGCGGCCAACATGGTCGACCTCGACTCCGACCCCACGAAGCTCATCGACATCGTCTCCATCGGCAAGCAGCTGCTCATCACCCGAGGAGCGTTGACGACCTTCTCGATCGCGAACGACATCGCGAAGTACTTCGCGATCATCCCGGCGATGTTCGTCGTGCTCTTCCCCGGCCTCGAGGTCCTCAACATCATGGGCCTCTCGACCCCGAAGTCGGCAATGCTCTCGGCCGTGATCTTCAACGCCCTCGTCATCGTCGCGCTGATCCCCTTGTCGCTGAGGGGGGTTCGCTACCGGCCCTCCGGAAGCACTGCCCTGTTGCGGCGCAACATCCTCATCTACGGAGTCGGCGGCGTCATCGCCCCGTTCATCGGCATCAAGCTGATCGACCTCGTCGTGAGCCACCTCCCCGGAATGATGTGAGACACGTGGACAACGTCATCAAGCAGTCCCTCGCGGGCCTTCGGGCCATGCTCGTCCTCACCGTGCTGTTCGGCGTGCTCTACCCCGCCGCGGTGTGGGGCGTCGGCCAGGTCGCCGGACGCGACCAGGCGGCCGGCTCGCTCGTCTCGTCCGGAACCAGGGTCGTCGGCTCGAGCCTCATCGGCCAGCAGTGGCAGGGCGACGAGTGGTTCCACGGTCGCCCCTCGGCCAGCGACTACGCCGGCGACACGAGCGGTGGAACCAACCTCGGGCCCGGTGCTGACCTCGAGGCCGAGGTCGCCAGGCGCGCGGCGGCAGCGGGTCTCGACCCTTCGACCGCTCCCGCCGACGCGCTCACCGCATCGGGCAGCGGGCTGGACCCCCACATCACACCGGCGTATGCCGTCGCCCAGGTCGAGCGCGTCGCCGCAGCCCGAGGTCTCGACGTCACCCGGGTCCGGGCGCTCGTCGAGGAGCATTCACAGGACCGCATCGCCGGCTTCCTGGGCCAGCCGCGGGTCGACGTCCTCGAGCTCAACCTCGCCCTCGCGCGTCTCTCGGCGCCGAGCGCCGGGTGACCTGAGAGGATCAGCGCATGGGTCGAGGGTCGCTTCGGATCTACCTCGGGGCCGCGCCCGGAGTCGGCAAGACGGTCGCGATGCTCGACGAGGCGCACCGGCGCCTCTCGCGGGGCACGGACGTCGTCGTCGGCTACGTCGAGACGCACGGGCGGTCCCACACGGCGGCCATGCTCGAGGGCCTCGAGGTCCTCCCTCGTCGCACGGTCGAGTACCGCGGCAACCGGCTCACCGAGCTCGACGTCGCCGCGGTCCTCGCCCGACACCCTCACGTGGTCCTCGTCGACGAGCTCGCCCACACCAACGTCCCCGGCTCGGGCGCCCCGTCGGGCGGCGGGGCCGGGGACGCGTCGCGTGACGGGCACGAGAAGCGCTGGCAGGACGTCGAGGAGATCCTCGAGGCCGGCATCGACGTCATCTCGACCGTCAACATCCAGCACCTCGAGTCGCTCAACGACGTCGTCGAGTCGATCACGGGCATCCGACAGCAGGAGACCGTCCCCGACGAGGTCGTACGCCGGGCCGACCAGGTGGAGCTCGTGGACATGTCACCCGAGGCGCTGCGCCGTCGGATGGCGCACGGAAACATCTACGGACCCGACAAGGTCGATGCCGCCCTCGCCAACTACTTCCGGACGGGGAACCTCTCCGCGTTGCGCGAGATCGCGCTGCTGTGGCTCGCGGACCGGGTCGACGAGGCGCTCGAACGCTACCGGGCCGACCAGGGCATCAGCGAGCAGTGGCCCACTCGCGAGCGCGTCGTCGTGGCCCTGACCGGCGGCGCCGGCAGCGAGACGCTGCTCCGGCGAGGTGCCCGCCTCGCCACCCGCGCGGCCGGCGGTGACCTCATCGCCTGTCACGTCCGGTCGTCCGAGGGCCTCACGTCGACCGACCCTGCCGTGCTGGTTCGGCTGCGGCAACTGGCTCGCGACCTCGGGGCGGAGTTCCAGGACGTCTCCGGCCAGGACGTCGCAGAGGCGATCCTCGACCACGCCCGCGGCGTCAACGCGACGCAGATCGTCGTCGGCGTCAGCCGGCGAGGCCGGTGGCAGCAGATCCTGCGTCCGAGCATCGCCTCCGAGGTGGCCGACGGCTCGGGCGACATCGACGTCCACCTGGTCCCTCACGAGGGGTCGAAGGTCGCCAGCCGTCGCCGGAACGCCACTGGCCTGCCCGCCCGCCGGGTCGTCGGCGGGATGCTGTTCGCCGTCGTCGCCCTCGTCGGGCTGACCGCCGTGCTCGTYGCCACCCGGGAGGGGCACACGCTCTCGCTCGACCTGCTCCTCTACCTCGCGCTGACCGTCGTGTGCGCCCTCGTGGGTGGCATCTGGCCGGCGCTCTTCTGCGCCGTCGTCGGCTCGCTCGTCGTCAACTGGTTCTTCACCGAGCCACGGGGCACGCTCACCATCAGTGACCCACCCAACGCCCTGGCTCTCGCCGTCTTCGTGCTCGTGGCCATGGCGGTCTCGTCGGTCGTCAACGTCGCAGCCCGGCGCACCGAGCAGGCGGTCTCGGCCGAGCGCGAGTCGTCAGCGCTCGCCGCGATGAGTCGCGACCTGCTCGCCGAGCCGCGACCCCTGCCGGCCCTGCTCGACCGTGCGCGCGACGACCTCGGCATGCGCGCTGCCGTGCTCACCGAGTCGCACCCGGACCAGCCGTCGACCGTCGTCGCCTCGACCGACCCCCACCTGCCCGCAGGCACCGTGCTCCCGGTCGGCGCCGTGTGGGCTCTGGACATCACCGTCGACGACGGTGTCCACCTGCTGCTCGACGGACCGCCCGTGGCGGCCGAGGACCAGCGCGTCGTCAACGCGTACGCCACCCATGCCGCGATCCTGCACGGACGCGAGCAGCTCGTCCGGGCCGCGCGCGAGGCCGCCGGGCTCGCCCGCGACAACGCCGCGCGCACGACCCTGCTCGCCGCCGTCTCGCACGATCTGCGCACGCCCCTCGCGAGCATCAAGGCGGGGGTCTCCACGCTGCGCCAGTCCGGTCTCGACCTGACGGCCGACGACGAGGCAGAGCTGCTCGAGTCGATCGAGGAGAGCGCGGACCGCCTCGACGCCCTCATCGGCAACCTCCTCGACCTGTCCCGGCTCGAGACCGGTGCCGTGCGCGCGCACCACCACTCGATCGACCTGCTCGACGCCGTCGTGTCGACGGTGCGCACCACCTCCGCCCCCCAGCGCGTCGACGTCGACCTCGAGCCGGACCTCCCCCTCGTGCGGACCGACCTGGGACTGCTCGACCGCGTGCTCGCCAACGTCGTCGAGAACGCCCTGAGGCACAGCGGCGACGCAGAGGTGCGCCTCACGGCAGGCCGGATCGGAGCCACCGTGCAGCTGCGAGTCATCGACCGCGGACCGGGCGTGTCCGATGCCGACAAGGAGCGCATCTTCGCTGCGTTCCAGCGGGCCGGGGACGCCCCGCAGGGCGACGGCCTCGGCCTCGGCCTGGCTGTGGCTCGGGGACTGATGACCGTGCTGGGCGGCTCGCTCGTGCCGGAGGACACCCCGGGCGGTGGCCTCACGATGGTCGTCGAGCTGCCCCTCACCCCGCCGGTCCCCTCGGGTCGAGGTGATGGCGGCACCGACGTGGCTGACAGCATCACCTCGACCGAGGCTGCTGGGCCTGCCGGGCCTGCCGGGCCTGCCGAGACGAAGGAGGACGCGTGACCCGAGTGCTCGTCGTCGACGACGACCCGCGGCTGCAGCGCACCCTGACGATCGCGCTGCGGGCCCACGGCAACGAGGTCGTCACGGCCGCCGACGGTCGCACCGCGGTCCAGTCGGTGCTCGAGGACGCACCCGACGTCGTCATCCTCGACCTCGGACTGCCCGACCTCGACGGCACCGAGGTGCTGCGCCGCATCCGCGCCGCGTCGGTCGTCCCGGTCATCGTCCTGTCGGCACGTCACGAGTCCGACGACAAGATCGAGGCGCTCGACCTCGGCGCGGACGACTACGTCACGAAGCCCTTCGGTGTCGAGGAGCTGCTCGCTCGGGTGCGCGCGGCCGTGCGCCGCGGCGGCGACCTCGGCCGGCACCTCGGGCCGGTCGCGACCGACCACTTCGTCCTCGACTTCGCCGAGCGGAGGGCGACCGTCGAGGGCGAGGACGTCCGTCTCACGCCGACCGAGTGGCGGGTGCTCGAGGCGCTGTGCCGCGAGCCCGGTCACCTCGTCCAGCAGCAGGACCTGCTCAGAGCCGTCTGGGGCCCTTCGTACGGGCGCGAGTCGAACTACCTGCGCGTCTACGCCAACCAGCTGCGCCGCAAGCTCGAGCCCGACCCGGCGAACCCGCGCCACCTCGTCACCGAACCCGGTCTCGGCTACCGCTTCAACCCCTGAACCGCGGTGGGGTCGGGGCTCTCGGCCTCAGGGTGTCGGGCCCTCGGGGGTCAGTAGCGCTCTCTACCGCCGCGGTCGGTGAGGTTCCAGGCATCCTCGGACTCCTCGTCGCCCTCGTCGCCCTCGTCGACCGTGCGCGTCATGTCGCCGGGCGTCCACCGCGCCGTCGGGACCGCGGTCGTCTCGTCCTCGTGGGCACGCTGCTCACCGCGCTCGGCGACGAGCGAGGCCGTGCGCTGCGGCGCGACCTCATCGTCGGGCTCCTCGGCGTAGCCGGCCGACACGTCCGGGGGCTCCACGTCGACGGGCGGGGCGGCGTACGGCTCGGCGGGCTCGACGATGTCGGCGAAGTCGTCGTCGACGGGCTCGTTGGGGTGCGGCACGTCCTCGCCGCGCAGCAGCGCGAGCGTCTGCTCGAGGTCGTCCGGGCGCACGAGCACGTCGCGGGCCTTGGAGCCCTCGCTCGGGCCGACGACGCCGCGCGACTCGAGCAGGTCCATGAGCCGTCCGGCCTTGGCGAAGCCGACGCGCAGCTTGCGCTGGAGCATCGACGTCGAGCCGAACTGAGTCGTGACGACGAGCTCGGTGGCCTGGAGCAGCACGTCGAGGTCGTCGCCGATGTCGTCGTCGATCTGCTTCTTGGGCGCCGCGACGGTGACGTTCTCGACGTAGTTGGGCTTGAGCTGGGTCGTGACGAACTTGACGACCTCGTGGATCTCGGACTCGTTGACCCACGCGCCCTGGACACGCATCGGCTTGCTCGCGCCCATCGGCAGGAAGAGCGCGTCACCCTGGCCGATGAGCTTCTCGGCGCCGGGCTGGTCGAGCACGACGCGGGAGTCCGCGAGCGAGGACGTCGCGAACGCCATGCGCGAGGGGACGTTGGCCTTGATGAGGCCCGTGACGACGTCGACCGACGGACGCTGCGTCGCGAGGACGAGGTGGATGCCGGCGGCACGGGCGAGCTGGGTGATGCGCACGACCGACTCCTCGACGTCGCGCGGGGCGACCATCATGAGGTCGGCGAGCTCGTCGACAACGACGAGGAGGTAGGGGTAGGTCGTGATCTGGCGCTCCGAGCCGGGCAGCGGCTTGACCTTGCCGGCGCGGACCGCCTTGTTGAAGTCGTCGACGTGCTTGAAGCCGAACGCCGCGAGGTCGTCGTAGCGCTGGTCCATCTCCTTGACGACCCACGCGAGGGCCTCGGCGGCCTTCTTGGGGTTGGTGATGATCGGCGTGATGAGGTGCGGGATGCCTTCGTAGGCCGTCAGCTCGACGCGCTTCGGGTCGACGAGGATCATCCGGACCTCCTCGGGCGTCGAGCGCATGAGGATCGAGGTGATCATCGAGTTGACGAAGCTCGACTTGCCCGAGCCGGTGGCGCCCGCGACGAGCAGGTGCGGCATCTTCGCGAGGTTGGCGATGACGTAGGCGCCCTCGACGTCCTTGCCGACACCCATGACCATCGGGTGCTCGTTGGTGCGGGCCGTGTTGCTGCGCAGCACGTCGCCGAGGGACACGTTCTCGCGGTCGAGGTTCGGGATCTCGATGCCGATCGCGGACTTGCCCGGGATGGGGCTGAGGATGCGCACGTCAGCCGAGGCGACGGCATACGCGATGTTCTTGGAGAGGGCGGTGACGCGCTCGACCTTGGTGCCCGAGCCGAGCTCGACCTCGTAGCGCGTGACCGTCGGGCCGCGGGTGAACCCTGTGACGGCAGCGTCGATGTCGAACTGGTCGAAGACGTTGGTCAGCGACTCGACGACGCGGTCGTTGGTCTCGCTGCGCGTCTTGTGCGGCGGCCCCGGCGTCAGCATCGCGTGGTCGGGCAGCTGGTAGGTGATGTCGCCGCCGAGACTGAGCTGCTCGACGCGAGCCGGCAGGTCGGACATGGGCGGCGGGATGAGCTCGGCCTTGGGTCCGACCTTGCTCGTGTCGGGCGCCCCGAGCGTCTTGGGGTCGGTGGCGTCGATGACCTTCTCGACCCCCTTCTCGCCGCCGGGACGCGGGGCGAGCAGACCGGGAGGGGTCGGGCGCTTCTCGCCCGGTCGCAGCTGCGTGGTCGCCTCGTCCTCGAGGGCCTTCTGCGCGGCCTGGCGGAACGCCTCGTCGCCGTCGCGGTCGGCGAGGTCGACGGCCTTGCGGCGTGCGCGCTTCACCGCTGCGGCAGGGGCGTCGAGAGCCTCGTCGGGCTGCTCGTCGACGTGGTCGCGGTCGATGACCAGGGCGCGCAGCTGGCGCAGGCGGGTCGGGATCATGTTGACCGGCGTCGCCGTGATGACGAGCAGGCCGAAGAGACCGAGCAGGACGAGCAGGACGAGCGCCCCGTAGGTCGAGACGGCCGCCGCGAGCGGGCTCGAGGCGAGGAAGCCGAGGATGCCGCCGGCGGCACGCATGCCGTCGGCGCCGTCGGGCGGGTTGGGGATGCCGTCGGCAAGGTGCGACAGACCGCACGCGGCGAAGGTCAGGGCGATGGTGCCGACGACGACGCGGTTGGTCGCGGCGTCGTCCTGGGGGGCGCGCAGCATGCGCAGGCCGAGGGCGAGCAGCACGAGCGGGACGGCGTAGGCGACGCGGCCGAAGGTGCCGGCGAAGACGGCGTGCACCACCTGGCCGAAGGTGCCGGAGACGCCCCACCACTCACGGGCGGCGACGACGACGGCGAGCGCGATGAGCGCGAAGCCGATACCGTCGCGGCGGTGCTCCGGCTCGAGGTCGGCGGCGCTGTGGCCGACGCGGCGCACCGCTCCCCCGGCCATGTGCGAGACGCCCATCCACGTGTTGCGCATCGCGCCGAGCGGGAAGGGGAGGCCTCCGCCCCGCGCCTTGGACGCGGTCTTGGCGGCGGGCTTGCGGGCCGCTGGCTTGCGCTGCGCGGGCCGGCCGCCCCGGGCTGCGGGAGGGCGTGACGAGGCGCTGCCCGCGGACCCCTTGGCACGGGTGGCCGCGGCGGAGCTCGAGCGCTGGTTGGTGGACGGACGTGACGCCATGCTCGCACCGTACGTCAACGCACCGCTGAACTCACGCGTCACACGCGCAACAGGGCTGACCAGTCGGACGCGGCCGCCGTATGCCGTGGCCGCGCCCGCCGTCGTCCCGCGAGGGCCCCGGCGGGGTCGGCGTCTCAGATCGCGACACCCGGGGACCGGGCGGTGGACAGCCGGCGACCGACCCCTTTATCGTCGTGCGCAGGTCATGAGTGCCAGTGACAAGCCCCGGCTCGCTGGCCAGCAACCCTCCTCCGCGGTGGGGTGCTCCGGGTGACGACCAGGCCATCCTCGGTCTGAACGTGTGATCGAGGTCGGCAAGCGCGGACCTGCACCGGGTGGGTCCCATGACCCAGGAGCACTCCCATGTCGGTCCTTCCCTCGACGCACCCAGCGGCCTCCCTCTGTGGCGGCTCCCCCGCACCCGTCGTGCGCACCCGCGCCCTGCACGTCGTGCCCGAGGCGCGCACGCTGCCCACCGTCGTCGGCGCGGGACTGCGCGTGCCCACGCTCCACGGCGACACGGCATACGCCAACCTCGACCACGCGGCCTCGACGCCGGCGCTCGAGACGGTCCAGGCCGCGGTCGACCGCGCGCTCGAGACCTACTCGTCCGTGCACCGCGGCGCCGGGTTCGCCTCGCGGCTGACGAGCGCGTGGTACGAGCAGGCCCGCGCCGAGGTCGCCGCCTTCGTCGGCGCGCGTGAGGGCGACTCCGTCATCTTCACCCGGACGACGACCGACTCGTGGGCCCTGCTGAGCAAGGCGCTGCCGAGCCGCACGACGGTCTTCGTCTTCGGCACCGAGCACCACTCGACCCTGCTGCCCTGGGGCCGCTTCCGCACCGTGCGCCTCCCCGTCCCGCAGACCGTCGAGGACGCGCACGCCCTGCTCGAGGAGGCGCTGACCGACCACCCGTCGCGCCACCGCCTCGTCGTCGTCGCGGCCGCCTCGAACGTGACGGGAGAGGTCTGGCCGGTCGAGCGCTTCGCCACCCTGGCGCACGAGCACGGCGCCCGGATCGCCGTCGATGCGGCCCAGCTCTCGGCGCACCGCACCATCGACCTCGCCGCGTGGGACGCCGACTACGTCGCGTTCTCGGGGCACAAGACGTACGCCCCCTACGGCGCGGGCGTCCTCGCCGGGCGCTCCGACTGGCTCGACGCCGGCAACCCCTACCTGCTCGGTGGCGGCGCGACGCGCTCGGTGACCGAGGACGGCACCACGTGGGCGACCGGGCCGGCGCGCCACGAGGGCGGCAGCCCCAACGTCATCGGCGCCATCGCCCTCGCCGCGGCCTGCTCGACGATCCGCCGGCACCGCGAGGCCATCGAGGAGCACGAGACCCGCCTCCTCGAGCGGCTCCGCGCCGGACTCGACGACGTCGCGGGCGTCGAGGTCCTCTCGATCTTCGGTGACGACAGCGACCGGGTCGGCGTCGTCGCCTTCACCATCGACGGCTGGGACTCCTCGCTCGTCTCGCAGGTCCTCTCCGTCGAGCACGGCATCGGCGTGCGGGACGGCAAGTTCTGCGCCCACCTGCTCGTCGACGAGCTCCTCGAGGACCCGTGGGGCGAGCGTTCCGCCACCGCGGTCCGCGCCAGCATCGGCCTCGGCAGCACGCTCGAGGGCGTCGAGCGTCTCGTCGCGGCCGTCGCGGGGCTCGTCGAGCACGGCACCGACGCGGAGTGGACGCTCACCGAGACCGGATGGGCGCTCGAGGGCACCGACCCGCGCGACGTCGAGGTCGAGCGACCCTGGTGAGCGCGGGCGTACGCCGCTGAGCAGGTCCGTGCGCCGGTGCGCCGGCGCGGTCGGTGCGCTCGAACGCTCAGGGTCGGGTCAGCGCGCCGGCAGGGCGTAGCTCGCCCAGACCGCGGCGTGGTCGGCCCGGTTGAGAGCCACCTGCCCGGCCTCGACGACCGTGAGGCCGCGGCTCAGCAGGTGGTCGAGCTGGACGAAGGCCGGAAGCCGGTTGCCCGCGAAGGGCCAGGTGCGCACCCAGCCCTGCCCGTCGATGCGCTGCGCGTCGTCGAGGCCCGCGGCGAGGTCGCGGAAGCCGGGGTGGCCGAAGCCGGCGTTGAAGTCGCCGGCCATGACGAGGAGCTCGTCGCCGTCGAGACGCTGCTTCCACGACTGGAGCGCCCGCAGGCCCGCGCGCCACTCGACGGTGTCACCGCGCAAGGGCGCCGTGGGATGGGCGACCTTGAGACGCACCGTGCCGTTGGGCACGGTCACGTCGACCTCGGGCTGGACGCTCCGGGTGCCCTCGAGCGCTGGGTCGGTGCCGAGGCTGCGCACCGAGAGCGGGTAGCGCGACAGGACCATCGTCCCCGTGTAGGTGCTGGCCCGGGCGACGCCCTCCCGCTGGCTGAAGTAGTCGGCTGCCCCTTCGGCGTCGAGTCGCCGCAGGATCGCGGGTGTCGCCTCGGTGAGCACGAGGACGTCGACGGAGTGGAAGCGCACGGCATCCATGAGCTGGCCGGCGTTGGCCGCCCCGATCCAGACGTTGGCCGACATGACCGTGAGGTCTCGGTCGGCCTTCGGCGAGGAGGTGGCTCGGAAGGCCGGCGCGGCGACCGTCGCCGCCACGACGAGCGCGACGACGACGGGGACGAGCATCCACCACCGCCGCAGCACGAGCGTCGCCACGGCGAGCAGGCCCAGGCCGATGACGACGAAGGGCCCTGCCGTCTGGAGCACGACGACGACGTATGCCGTCGAGTCGTACCAGCGCAGCGCCCCGACGGCGACGAGCCCGAGCAGGACGACGCCGATGACGACGTCGACCCAGCGCCCGCGGGGACGACGTCCGGCAGGCTCCCACGTCGACGACTCGGCGGGCTCCCCCGGAGGACCGGAGGGACCGCCGTGGCCGTCGTCGCTGTCGAGGTGCCCCCGGGCGGCCTCCTGCACCGTCACGTCAGGCCTGCAGCACGACCGGGATGATCATCGGCCGGCGGCGGATCTTGCCACCGACCCACGAGCCGACCGCGCGCCGGATGACCTGCTGGAGCTGCTGGTCGTCGCGGACACCCTTGGCGACGGCCTCCTCGATGGCCCGCTCGACCTTCGGGATGACCTGCTGGAAGATCTCGTCGTCCTCGACGAACCCGCGGGCCGTGATCTCCGGGCCGCTCGCGATCTTGCCGGTGGCCGCGTCGAGCACGACGACGCAGGTGATGAAACCCTCGTCGCGCAGGATCCGCCGGTCCTTGAGCAGCGCCTCGTCGGCGCCGCCCACGCTGCTGCCGTCGACGTAGACGTAGCCGCACTCGACGACACCGGTCACCTCGGCGACCCCGTTGACGAGGTCGACGACGACGCCGTCCTCGGCGAGCACGACGTTGTCCTCGTGGACGCCGGAGGCGATGGCGAGCTGGGCGTTGGCATACATGTGCCGCCACTCGCCGTGCACGGGAAGGACGTTGCGCGGCTTGACGATGTTGTAGCAGTAGAGCAGCTCGCCCGCGCTGGCGTGGCCCGAGACGTGCACCTTGGCATTGCCCTTGTGCACGACGTTGGCGCCGAGGCGCATGAGGCCGTTGATGATGCGGTAGACGGCGTTCTCGTTGCCGGGGATGAGGCTGCTCGCGAGCAGCACCGTGTCGCCGGGGCCGACGTCGATGCGGTGCTCGCGGTTCGCCATCCGCGAGAGGGCCGCCATCGGCTCACCCTGGGAGCCGGTGCAGATGAGGACGAGCTCGTCGTCACGCAGGCTGTCGATCTTCTTGATGTCGATGAGGATGCCGTCGGGCACCCGGAGGTAGCCGAGCTCGGCGGCGATGCCCATGTTGCGCACCATCGAGCGCCCCACCATGGCGACCTTGCGGCCGGCCTTCTCCGCGGCGTCGAGCACCTGCTGCACGCGGTGCACGTGGCTGCTGAAGCAGGCGACGATGACGCGGCGCTGGGCGTGGCGGAAGACCTTGTCGATGGCCGGAGCGATCTCGAGCTCGGGCGTCGTGAAGCCGGGGACGTCGGCGTTCGTCGAGTCGGTGAGGAAGAGGTCGACGCCCTCCTCGCCGAGCCGAGCGAAGGCACGCAGGTCGGTGAGGCGGCCGTCGAGCGGCAGCTGGTCCATCTTGAAGTCGCCGGTGTGCAGCAGCGTGCCGGCCTCGGTGCGCACGAAGACGGCGAGCGCGTCGGGGATCGAGTGGTTGACCGCGACGAACTCGAGGTCGAAGACGCCGAGCTTCTCGCGCTGGCCCTCCTTGACGGCCATGGAGTACGGACGGATCCGGTGCTCCTTGAGCTTGGCCTCGACGAGCGCCAGGGTCAGGGTCGAGCCGATGATCGGGATGTCGCCCTTGAGCTTGAGCAGGTACGGCACGGCGCCGATGTGGTCCTCGTGGCCGTGCGTGAGGACGATGGCCTCGATGTCGTCGAGCCGGTCGGCGATGTAGGTGAAGTCCGGCAGGATGAGGTCGACTCCGGGGTGGTGGTCCTCGGGGAAGAGCACGCCGCAGTCGATGACGAGCAGCTTGCCCTTCGTCTCCAGCACGGCCATGTTGCGGCCGACCTCGCCGAGCCCTCCGAGCGCGACGACCCTCAGGCCGTTGTCGGGGAGGGCGGGCGGCATGGTCAGCTCGGGGTGGGGGTGGCTCACAGGTGTCCTGTCATTCGGTGGTGCTACCGGGCCGTCGGGGGCTCCGGTCGGAGGTCAGCGGGGCGGTCATCCGACCGCCGGGTGGGCCGCGGTGGCGGCGAGAGCGGCGAGAGCGGCCCGGACGAGGACGGTCTGCGCCTCGTCGGCGGGCACGAGCGGCAGCCGCACGGCCGTCGACTCGATGATGCCCTGCTCGGCGAGGCCGGCCTTGGCCATGATGGCGCCCTGGGTGACGTTCATGACGGCGTTGACGATCGGGGTGAGGCGTCGGTGCACGGCTCGGGCGTCGTCCCAGCGCCCGTCGACGACGGCGTCGGCCATCTCCCGGTAGGCCGCCGGGGCCACCTGGGACGTGACGCCGACGAAGCCGACGGCGCCGTTGATGAAGTGGCCGAGGTTCATGGCGTCGTCGCCGGAGTACCAGTCGAGGCCCGTCTCCTGCATCATCTCGCTCGCGAACCAGAGGTCGCCGCGGGCATCCTTCACGGCGGCGATGCGGTCGTGCTCGGCGATGCGCAGGTAGGTCTCGCGCGCGATGGCGATGCCCGAGCGGCCGGGGATGTCGTAGACCATGACGGGCAGGTCGCTCGCGTCGGCGAGGGCCGTGAAGTGGGCGACGAGTCCGGCCTGCGGGGGCTTGTTGTAGTACGGCGTCACCGCGAGCACGGCGTCGGCGCCGGCCTTCTGCGCGTGGCGCACCGCCTCGACGCTCTTGGCGGTGTCGTTGCTGCCGGCGCCCGCGATGACGACGCAGCGGTCGCCGACGGCCTCGATGACGGCGCGGAGCAGCTCGTCCTTCTCGTCGGACGAGGTGGTGGGCGACTCGCCGGTCGTGCCCGAGACGACGAGGCCGTCGTGACCGGCGTCGACGAGGTGGGCCGCGACCCGCTGCGCGGCGTCGAGGTCGATCGAGCCATCGGGCCGCATGGGCGTGACCATCGCCGAGAGAACACGTCCGAGGGCGGGTGCGTCAGCCATGAGGCCAAGGTTAGCGCCCGGGCCCTCGCTCACGACGCCACGCCCACCCGCGCGCCCGCCACCGCACTCGGATGTTTCGCGCGCTCCGGCTCCGAGCGCGCGATCGTCGCGTCGAGCGCGCCAGGTTTCACGCGCCGCGGCGGCAAATCGCGCGCTCAAGGCACGAGCGCGCGAAACATGGACCGGGGGACGCAGAAGGCGAGGCACTACTCGCTCGGGGGTCCGAGTAGTGCCTCGCCACCTCCTATATCGGCGCGTTCGCCCGGGCGTTACAGCCCGATCCGGGCTTTCTTTCCGAGAGATCGCGTATGCCGTGTCAGCCCCGCCGCTCGTRGGTGACCCAGGCGAAGCCGGGCTGCTCGTCGCGGGCGGTCTCGCTCCAGACGGCCGGGTCGATGGCCGGGAAGGTGACCGAGCCCTCCGGGGACTGGTCGACGTCCGTCACGAGGAGGCGGACGGCATACGCCATCGCCTGTCGGTAGATCTCTCCCCCGCCGACGACGAAGACCTGCTCGGCCTCGGCCACGAGCGCGAGCGCCTCGGGGAGGGAGTGCGCGACCTCGACGCCGGGAGCGCTCCAGTCGCGCTGGCGGGTGACGACGACGCTGCGCCGGCCGGGGAGCGCGCCCATCGAGTCGAACGTGCGGCGGCCCATGACCATCGGGTGGCCCATCGTCGTGCGCTTGAAGAACTTGAGGTCCTCCGACAGGTGCCACGGCATCGTCAGCCCGTCACCGATGACGCCGTTGCGTGCGACGGCGGCGATCATCGTCACGTTCGGCAGCGTGGTCGTCATGGCGCCAAGGCTCCCAGACTCGGGCCGCTCAGACGGCGATGGGGGCCCTGATGCCCGGATCGGCGACGTAGTCGACGAGCTCGAAGTCGTCGAGGTCGAAGTCGTCGATGTTCGTCTTGCCCGGCGTGATGCGCATCGTCGGGAGCGGGTGCGGAGTGCGGGTCAGCTGCAGGCGGGCTTGGTCGAGGTGGTTGAGGTAGAGGTGTGCGTCGCCGAGCGTGTGCACGAACTCCCCCGGCTCGAGGTCGGTCAGCTGGGCGACCATCTGCGTCAGCAGGGCGTAGCTCGCGATGTTGAACGGCACGCCGAGGAAGATGTCGGCGCTGCGCTGGTAGAGCTGGCACGAGAGGCGCCGGCGGCCGTCGGGTCCGGGCGGCGAGACGTAGAACTGGAACATCGTGTGGCACGGCGGCAGGGCCATGTCGTCGACGTCGGCGACGTTCCAGGCCGAGACGATGAGGCGGCGGCTGTCGGGGTTGGTGCGGATCTGCTCGATGACCTTGGCGATCTGGTCGACGCGGCGGCCGTCGGGCGTGGGCCACGACCGCCACTGGTAGCCGTAGATCGGGCCGAGGTCGCCCGTCGCGGGGTCGGCCCACTCGTCCCAGATCGAGATCCCGCGCTCCTGGAGCCAGCGCACGTTGGTGTCGCCGCGCAGGAACCACAGCAGCTCGCCGATGATCGAGCGCAGGTGTAGCTTCTTCGTCGTCATGGCCGGGAAGCCGTCGGCGAGGTCGAAGCGCATCTGGTGGCCGAACACGCTGAGCGTGCCCGTGCCCGTCCGGTCGGACTTCTCCTGACCGTGGGTCAGGACGTGGTCGAGGAGATCGAGGTACTGCCGCACGATCCGCAGCCTAACCCGCAGGCCCTGCAGCGGCCGGACGCCGTGCCGCCGACCGCTGTCCGAGCGCGTTCGTGTGCAGGAGGCGCCCCGCGCAGGGCGGCCGGCGCACACGAAGCCCTTGCCTGTGGGGCGTCGGCTGAGGCTGTGGATGGGCTACCCGCCGGAGGCTCCTGCGCCGACAGGCTCTTGTCATGGATCCTCTGCTCGCGGCGCGCATCCGGGGACAGTCGGGCCTCGTGACGCGCGAACAGGCTCTGGCGGCGGGACTGACCGAGAAGGCGATCCGCTGGCGGGTCAGCTCGGGTCGGTGGACCGTGGTTCACCCGCGCGTGTTCCTCACCGAGCCAGGCCGGTCTGGTTGGGACCTGAGGGCCGTCGCCGCCCTGCTGCACGTGGGTCGGCCGGCGGCGCTGCACGGCCCCAGCGCGGGCCATGCCTGGACGATGCTCAACCGCCCGGACGACCCGATCGAGGTCGTCGTGCCGCTCGGGCGGTCGGGACGCGCGCGCGACGGGATCACGATCGTGCGGAGCCGCCACTTCGACGAACGTCTGGACCCCACTGCGTGGCCCCATCGGGTCACGGCCGCGCACACCGTCTTCGACCTCTGCGCCGGCCAGACTCTCGATCGTTCGGTGGCCGTGATGGCCAAGGCGCAACAGCTGCGCCTCTGCACACCGGAGCAGCTCCTCCGTGCCCTCGCGGCACGGCCACGGCAGCCGCAGCGGAGGATGTTGCTCGAGGCCCTGGGTGAGGTCCGAGACGGCGTCGAGAGTGCAGCGGAGTATCGCTACGTCCGCGATGTCGAGCGTGCGCACCGGCTCCCCGTCGGACGGCGGCAGGCACCCGCTCCCGGACAACGACACCGGGACAGCGCCTACGACGAGGTGAAGGTCGTCGTGGAGGTGGACGGCCGGCTCGGGCACGAGGGCTGGGCCGCCCAGTCCGTCGACCGGCGGCGCGACCTCGACGGCGCGGTCGCGGGCTGGCTGACCGAGCGGCCCACATGGCTTGAGGTCGCTCACGCACCGTGCGGGCTCGCAGCCGACCTCGACGCGATCTTCAGGGACAGGGGGTGGGCCGGCAGGGCCGAGCCCTGCCACCTCCCAGCCTGCCTCGTCATCCGGCAGAGGGTCAGATGACGGTCGCCAGCCGGACTCCGTGTGCAGATGCAGCCCCCAGGGGGCATCGAATGCACACGGACCTGCGCCGGCAGGCGACCCCGCCGCGGTCAGGCGTCGTAGTCGAGGCTGACCTCGTCGGTGACCGGGTGGCTCTGGCAGGCGAGCACGATGCCGGCTGCCACCTCCTCGGGTTCGAGCGCGTAGTTGCGGTCCATCCGGACCTCGCCCGAGACCAGACGGGCACGACAGGTGCCGCACACGCCGCCCGTGCACGAGTAGGGCGCGTCGGGCCGGGCGCGCAGGGTCGCGTCGAGGATCGTCTCCTCGCGGCTCGGCATCGGGATGACCGTCGTGCGGCCGTCGAGGTTCACCGTGACCGTGGCCTCCGGCGGTGCGCCGGCGTCGACGACGACCTTGCGCCTCGGCTCCGTGCCGTCGTCGACGTGGAAGATCTCGTGGTGGATGTGCCGCGGGTCGACGCCGCGCCCGGTGAGCAGCCCCTCGGCGCCGGTGACCATGCCGAACGGACCGCAGAGGTACCACTCGTCGACGGACCCGACCGGCAGCAGCGTGCCGAAGATCGCCTCGAGCCGCTCGCTGTCGAGCCGCCCGTGGAAGAGCTCGACGTCCTGGGCCTCCCGGGACAGGACGTTGACGAGGTGGAAGCGCCCCGGGAAGCGGTTCTTGAGGTCCTCGAGCTCCTCGAGGAACATGATCGAGCTGGTGCGCCGGTTGCCGAAGAGCAGCGTCGCGCGCGACCCGGGCTCCTCCTCCAGCGCCGTGGTCAGCAGCGAGATGACGGGCGTGATGCCCGAGCCGGCCGCGATCGCGACGTGATGGCGTATGCCGTCCGGCCGGGTCGGGCAGGTGAACGACCCCTGCGGGGTCATGACCTCGACGACGGCGCCGCGCGAGACGCCGTCGTTGAGCCAGTTCGACATGCGACCCTCGGGCACGCGCGCGGCCGCGACCCGCAGGCTGCGTCCGGCCGGGTCGGCCCGGCGTGACTGGCAGATCGAGTAGGACTGGCGCACGTCCTCACCGCGGATCTCGGCGCGGAGCGTCAGGTGCTGGCCGGGCTCGAAGACGAACTCGTCGACGAGGTCCTCGGGCACGGCGAAGGTGACCGCGACGGCCTCGTCGGTGAGGCGCTCGACCGACGAGACGGTCAGTGGGTGGAAGCGCGCGCGGTGTCGGGCGCTCGTGGCCTGGACAGGGGCCGTGTCCGCGGCGGGATCGGCTGCGGTCGGGGTGGAGACGTCGGTCATTCAGATGGCCTTGAACTCGTCGAAGGGCTCGAGGCACGCGTTGCAGCGGCGCAAGGCCTTGCACGCGGTCGAGCCGAAGTGGGCGATCTCGGTCGTGTCGGCGGAGCCGCAGCGGGGGCAGGCCACGACGTGGCGGCTCAGGGTCACGGCCACCGGACCGTGCGGCTCCGCCACCGGCACCGCGCCGGGGGGCGCGATCCCGAAGCGCAGCAGTGCCGCTCGCCCTTCGTCGCTCATCCAGTCGGTCGTCCACGCCGGCGACAGCTGCGTGCGGACGTCGGCGGCATACCCCTGACGTGCGGCCTCGAAGACGATGCGTGACGCGATCGCCTCCATGGCGGGGCACCCGCTGTAGGTCGGGGTGATCGTCACGGCGACGGTGTGCGCCTGCTCGTCGACGTCGACCTCTCGCAGGATGCCGAGGTCGGCGATGCTGATGACGGGCACCTCGGGGTCCGGGATGCGCGAGATCGCCTCTGCGACAGCGGACTCCACGGCCACGGCGGTCACCACGTCGCGCCGGGATGCGACCGTGCGATGTGTTGCATCTCGGCCAGGAGCGAGCCCATGGGACGCGAGTGGATGCCGGCGCGACCTCCGCGCGAGCGCCACCGCGAGCCGTCGGGCAGCGTCAGGGTCCCCTGCTCGACGACGCGCGCGACCCGGGCCACGACGGCGTCATGGAGGGTCGAGGGCAGCACGCCGACCTCGAGGTCGGCCGCGAGCACCGAGGCCTCGTCGTCGTCGAAGAGCTCGGCGAGGTGCGGCAGCACGCGCTCGAGCGCCGCCTGCATGCGTCGGTGGGACTCTGCGGTGCCGTCGCCGAGGCGCACGACCCAGAGCGAGGCGTGGTCGAGGTGGTAGCGCACCTCCTTGAGGGCCTTGCCCGCGACGCCCGCCACGACGTCGTCGCCCGAACCGGTCAGGGCCGTGTGCAGCTCGACCTGGTAGGCGGAGAACCAGAGCAACCGGGCCATCTCGTCGGCGAAGTCACCACGCTCCTGCTCGACGAGGTGGACGTTGTGCCACTCCCGCTCGTCGCGCTGCATGGCGTAGTCGTCCTCGCCGCGACCGGTGCCGTCGATGGAGCCGATGTAGGGGTAGAGCCCACGCGCCTGGCCGAGGAGGTCGAGCGCGATGTTCCCGAGCGCCATGTCCTCCTCGATCTGCGGCGCGTTCGTCATCCACTCGCCGAGGCGCTGGGCGTAGACCATGGCGTCGTCGGCGAGCCCGAGGAGGTAGGCGGCATACGGCTTGGCCCCGGGGGCGGCGCCGGTGTTCTCGGCGGCGCCGGGCAGGGACTCACGCTGCGCGGACTCCGAGGCAGAGGTCGCGGCGCCGGTGACCGGCTCGGTGACCGGCGTGGTGCCGGTGTCGGTCGAGGGCGAGCTGGCTGAGGTGCTCACAGGTACTCGACATCCTCGGGCACGTCATAGAAGGTCGGGTGCCGGTAGATCTTGTCGCCGGCCGGGTCGAAGAAGGAGTCCTTCTCGGACGGGCTGCTCGCGGTGACGTCGTCGGCCTTGACGACCCAGATCGAGACACCCTCCTGGCGGCGGGTGTAGACGTCGCGGGCGTTGCGCAGCGCGAGCTCGGCGTCGGGCGCGTGGAGCGAGCCGACGTGCACGTGCGACAGTCCGCGCTTGCCGCGCACGAACACCTCCCAGAGGGGCCAGCTGCGCTCCCCCTGGGCAGGCTCGGACGGGGCCCCGGCACCGGTGGTCGGGGTGGTGGCTCCGCTCACGCGGCACTCTCCTTCTGCTGCTGCTCCCGCTCGCGGGCGGCCTGCTTGGTGGCGTACGCGTTGGCGGCCTCGCGCACCCAGGCGCCCTCGTCGTGGGCCCGGCGGCGGTGCTCGATGCGCTCGGCGTTGCACGGGCCGTCGCCGCGCAGCACCTGCCAGAACTCGTCCCAGTCGATCTCGCCGAAGTCCCAGTGGCCGCGCTCCTCGTTCCAGCGCAGGTCGGGGTCGGGCAGGGTGAGGCCGAGCTTCTGGGCCTGCGGGACGGTCATGTCGACGAACTTCTGGCGGAGGTCGTCGTTGCTGAACCGCTTGATGCCCCAGGCCATCGACTGCTCGGTGTGGCCACCCTTCGCAGCCTCACCGGTGTCGGGCGGACCGAACATCGCGAGCGCCGGCCACCACCAGCGGTCGGCGGCGTCCTGGGCCATCGCCTTCTGGGACTCGGTGCCGCGCATGAGGTTCCAGAGGATCTCGAAGCCCTGCCGCTGGTGGAAGGACTCCTCCTTGCACACGCKGATCATGGCGCGGGCGTACGGGCCGTAGGAGCACCGGCACAGCGGCACCTGGTTCATGATCGCCGCACCGTCGACGAGCCAGCCGATGGCGCCGCAGTCGGCCCACGTCAGCGTCGGGTAGTTGAAGATCGAGGAGTACTTCTGCTTGCCGTCGTGGAGCCGCTCGAGCAGCTCCTGCCGGTCGATGCCGAGCGTCTCGGCCGCGGAGTAGAGGTAGAGCCCGTGGCCGGCCTCGTCCTGGACCTTGGCGATGAGGATGGCCTTGCGGCGCAGCGACGGGGCGCGCGTGATCCAGTTGCCCTCGGGCTGCATGCCGATGATCTCGGAGTGCGCGTGCTGGGCGATCTGGCGGATCAGCGTCTCGCGGTACTCGTCGGGCATGGCGTCGCGCGGCTCGATGCGCTGGTCGGCGGCGAGCAGGGCGTCGAAGTCGTCACCGACCGCGTCCCGACCGTCCCGCTGGTCGTCGTGCTCGGGAGACGCGTCGTAGGCGGCGGTCTCGGCCGCGTTCAGCGGTTCGTTCGGGTCGATGACGTCATTGCCATACATGAGTCCAGTATGCGAGATGCAGCCCAGGGCGTCCAAAGCCGGGGTGTGCACCGGGGTGGACAACGGGCGCGTCCACGCCTGAGAGGATGCCGGGGTGGCACACGAGGACGCGAACGCACATCAGCACGGGCACGACCACGGACCCGACGACGGACACGACCACGGACCCGACGACGGACACGACCACGCGCACGACCACGGGCACGACCACGCGCACGACCGCGGACCCGTCGCCGACGCGTCGGTCCGGGTCGCTCGCGGCTCCGACGCCCCTGCGGTGGGCCTCGTGCAGGCCGTCGTGTTCCGGGAGGCGTATGCCGCCGCGCTCGCTCCCGAGGTGCTCGCCACCTTCGAGCCCCGGGCGTTCGCGAACGCCTGGCGTGCCACGCTCGAGGGCGAGCGGTCCGGGGACGGCGTGCTGCTCGTGGCGTGTGCGGGCGAGCAGGTCGTCGGCTTCGCCGCCGTCGGCGCGTCCGACGACGCCGACACCGATGCCGGCACCGCCGAGCTGATCGTGCTCGGGGTCCACCCCGACGCACGTCGTCAGGGGCACGGCTCGCGCCTGCTGCACGCGGTCGTCGACACGGCTCGCGCTCGTGGCCGCTCCGCGCTCGCCGCGTGGCTGCTCGCCTCGGACGACGCGACCCGCGGGTTCCTCACCGCTGCCGGGATGGTGGCCGACGGGGCGCACCGCCAGCGCGTCGTCTCACCGGACGGCGACACGGCCGGTGAGGTCCGCCTGTCCGCGCTCCTCGCCGACGACTCCGACGCCGCCGACGCCTCCGACGCCGCCGACGCCGTCCCCGCGACCGCCGAGGACTCCGCAGCAACCGCCGCCGACGACACCGCACCGGCCGCCGACGACGGCAGGGCCACGGAGGGCCCGTGACCGCGACGGCCGACCCGGGCGCACGACGGGACGTCGTGCGCCAGAGCCTGTCGGTCGGGGTCGCCACCGGCGCCTACGGCATCAGCTTCGGCGCCCTCGCCGTCGCGGCCGGACTCGACACGTGGCAGGCGATGGCGCTCTCCCTGCTGATGTTCACCGGCGGCTCACAGTTCGCCTTCGTCGGCATCATCGCGAACGGTCTCCACGCCGCACCCGCGGCGATTGCTGCCTCGTCGATGCTCGGCATCCGCAACGGCCTCTACGCCCTCGAGCTGACGCACCTGCTCGGTGTCCGTGGCACCCGCCGGGTGGCGGCCGCGCACCTGACCATCGACGAGTCGACCGCGGTCGCCGTCGCCCAGGACGACGAACGCACGTCGCGGCTGGGCTTCTGGCTCACCGGCCTCACCGTCTTCGCCCTCTGGAACCTCAGCACGTTCGCCGGGGCACTCGTCGGCGGGCGGGTCGGCGACCCACGCACGTACGGCCTCGACGCCGCCGCCTGTGCCGCCTTCACCGCCCTGCTCTGGCCGCGGCTGCGGGACCGCGACGCGGTCGCCATCGCGGTCCTCGGCGCCGTCGTGGCGGTGCTGCTGTCGCCGACGGTGCCACCCGGCATACCCGTCGTGGCGGCAGCCGCGGCCTCGCTGCTGGCGTGGCGCACCCCGAGGAGGGAGCAGGCGTGAGCCTCTGGACCGCCGTCCTCGTCGCGGCCGCGATCGCCTTCGGGCTCAAGCTCGCCGGGCACCACGTGCCCGCGCACCTGCTCGACGCGCCGCGGGTCCGGCGGATCACGGCCGCCCTGCCGATCGCGCTGCTCGCCGCCCTCGTCGCGACGCAGGCGTTCACCCGTTCCGACGGGTCGTTCGTCCTCGATGCACGTGCGGCCGCCGTGGGGGTCGCCGTCGTCGCGCTCCTGCTGCGCGCGCCGTTCATCGTCGTCGTCGTGCTCGGCGCCGCCACCGCCGCCCTCCTGCGCGCCCTCGGCTGGGCCTGACCCGTGGCCGACGCGGACGACGTACGACGACTGGCCCTCGCGCTGCCCGGCGTCGAGGAGATCGCCAGCTCGGGCTTCGACTTCCGGGTGGGCGGGCACGGCTTCGTCTGGTCCTATCCGGAGCGCGTCCCCGGACAGCGGCGCGTCATCCGCACCGACGTCGCCGTGCTCTACGTCGGCGACGAGGCCGAGAAGCAGGCCCTCGCCCTCGGCGAGCCGGACCTCTTCTTCACGACGCCCGCCTACGACGGCTCTCCGCTCGTCATGGTCCGGCTCGAGCGCGTGGACACCGATCGTCTCGACGAGCTCGTGACGGACGCGTGGCGCATGCGAGCACCCTCGGACCTGGTCGCTGAGGCCGACCTCGGCACTGACGGCACGGGCCAGCAGAACGCCTGATCCGCGGCCGGGCGCAGCAGCCCCCGCACGGCGGTGCCGGGACCGGCCGGGGTGGTGTGTCCCGCGGGACGCTCAGGCGTGCGCGTCGCAGACCGGCTGGAGCGGACGACCCGGCAGGTCCTCGCGGTTGTGCATCCGGCTCGTCGGCGTCCCGCAGACGTGGCACGCGGCGAGGTGGACGGCCTCATCGCTGAACCCGACGCTCATCCGCTCGTCGAAGACGTAGAGGTGGCCCTCCCAGAGCCCGCGGTCACCCCGCTCCTCGCCGTAGCGCACGATCCCGCCGTCGAGCTGGTAGACCTCCTCGAACCCCCGCGAGCGCATGAGGCTCGTCAGCACCTCGCAGCGGATGCCGCCCGTGCAGTAGGTGACGACCGGGCGGCCCTTGAGCTCGTCCCACCGGCCGGCGTCGAGCTCGCGCACGAAGTCGCTCGTGTGGCGGATGTCGGGCACGACGGCTCCACGGAAGCGCCCCACCTCTGCCTCCACGGCGTTGCGCCCGTCGAAGAGCACGACATCGTCGCCGCGCTCGGCCACGAGGGCGTCGAGCTCGGCCGGGCGCAGCCGAGTGCCTCCCCCGACGACGCCCTGCTCGTCGACGACGACCTCGTCGGGCACGCCGAACGACACGATCTCCTCGCGCGCCTTGACGACGAGCCTCGGGAAGTCGAGGCTGCGGCCCTCGGCATCGAGCCCCGTGCCGTCGCTCCACCGGACGTCGACGTCGTGGAAGGGCGCGTACTCCCTCGTCTTGCGGACGTACGTCTTGAGCACGGTGACGTCGCCCCCCACCGTCGCGTTGATCCCGTGGCGCGAGAGCAGGATCCGCCCGCGCAGGCCGAGTCCCTCACAGAGGTCGCGCTGCCAGAGGCGGAGCGCGTCGGGGTCGGCGAGCGGCCGGAACGCGTAGAAGAGGACGACCTTGGGAATGGCCACGTCGGTCTCGTCGGCTGCGCGGCGGCTCAGTCGAGACCGAGGTAGTGCTCGAGCCCGACCGTCAGGCCGGGGTGGTCGGCGACCGCGCGCACCGCCGCGATGACGCCCGGCATGAAGCTGCCGCGGTCGAAGGAGTCGTGTCGCAGCGTCAGCATCTCCCCCGCGTTGCCGAGCAGCACCTCCTGGTGCGCCGTCAGACCGCGCAGCCGCACGGAGTGCACGGGTATGCCGTCCACCCGGGCGCCGCGGGCACCGTCGGGATCATGGGTCGTCGCGTCGGGCACCGGCGAGCAGCCGGCCTCGGACCGCGCCCGACCGATCATCGCTGCGGTGCGCGCGGCGGTGCCGGACGGCGCATCGACCTTCGCCGGGTGGTGCAGCTCGATGACCTCGACGGACTCGAAGAAGGGAGCAGCCTTGGCGGCGAACGACATCATGAGCAGCGCGCCGATGGCGAAGTTCGGCGCGATGAGGACGCCGACCCCGGCACCCGACGATGCCGGGGGTGCGTCGGCGAGCTGGCCGCGGAGCGCCTCGAGACGTGCCTCGTCCCAGCCGGTCGTGCCGACGACGACGTGGACGCCTCGCTCGACGCAGTGGGCGACGTTGGCGGGTGAGGCCGCCGGGACGGTCAGCTCGATGGCGACCTCGGCCCCACCGACGTCACCGAGGTCGTCGCCCGAGCCGTAGGCACCGACGAGGGTCAGACCGGCGGCGCCCTCGACGGCACGCACCGCCTCCGACCCCATCCGGCCGCCCGCACCGATGACGGCGACCTTGGTGTCGCGGGACGGCTGGCCTGTCGTGTCGCTCACGCGGCCAGCCTAACGAGCCCACGGAGGCGCGCGACGCGGCACACGGCATACGGACTCGTGCGTCACGAAGCCGTGCTGGGAGTCGGCTGTGCGGCGCACACTGGAAGGGATCGAGGAAGTGGTCGCATGTCCGTCCGTCCGCGCAGCATCACCGTCGTGGGCCGGCTCCGTCGCCTGGCCCTGGCCCCTCTCGCGGCCATCGGGCTCATCATCGGTCTCCTCGTGGCGCCCAGCGCCCAGGCAGCGGTCCTCCTCGGGCACGACATCTCGTGGCCGCAGTGCCCCTCGACGTTCCCGCCGACGTCCACGCAGTTCCTCGTCATCGGCCTGACGAACGGCCTGCCGTTCACCCAGAACCCTTGCGTCGCAACGCAAGCCACCTGGGCAAGGGACCATGTGAAGCCGACCCACACATACACCATGGCGGGCTTCCCGACGGCCGCGCAGCTGACGACCTACGGCGGCAGCGGCCCGTGGTCGTCCTCGACGCGCGCCGGGCGCCTCAGCAACGTCGGCTACGCCGAGGCGACGTATGCCGTCGCGACCGTGCACCACGTGCCCGGCTGGGCACCGCGGATGGTCTGGGTCGACGTCGAGCCGAGGGCCGCCCAGCCCTGGCCAACGTCCACGACCGTGCAGCGCCTCGAGAACCGCTACGTCGTCGAGGGCATCATGCGTGGTCTGCGGGCCGCGGGCTTCTCCTACGGCGTCTACTCCAACGCCTCGGGGTGGCAGTCGATCACGGGCTCGTGGTGGCTGCCCGGCGTCCCCGTGTGGGCGACGGCCGGCACCCTCGACCACCCGACCGAGGCGCTCGACCGGTGCACCCAGCCGAGCTTCTCGGGCGGCAAGGTCTACCTCGCCCAGTGGTGGGACGCCACGTGGGACTACGACCGCACGTGCGACCCGTATGCCTTCACACGCCTCCCGGTGGCGCCGGCGTCACTGTCGGGTGGCACCGGTGACTTCAACGGCGACTGGAACAACGACGTGCTGGCGCGCTGGACCGCGACCGCGGCTCTCAAGCTCTACGCCGGCACGGGCACGGGGAGCCTGGGCCTCGGCGCCCAGGTCGGCACCGGCTGGGGCGGCATGTCCGCGCTGGAGACCCCGGGCGACCTCAGCGGGGACGGCGCGCAGGACGTGCTCGCCCGGGAGACGTYGACCGGCGACCTCTGGACGTACAAGGGCAACGGGTCGGGCGGTTGGCGTCTCCCCCGCGTGCGCATCGGGACCGGCTGGCAGGTGATGAACGCCATCGTCGGGGTCGGTGACCTCACCGGCGACGGCCGGATGGACATCGTGGCCCGGCGGGCCACGACCGGCGAGCTCTACCTCTACCCCGGCACCGGTAGCAGCGGTTGGAAGGCTCGGTCGAGCCTCGGCACCGGCTGGAACCGCTACAACGTCCTCGTCGGTCCGGGTGACCTCACCGGCGACGGCCGACCCGACCTTCTGGCCCGGGAGCCGTCGACCGGCATCCTCTGGCTCGTACCCGGGGCCGGCGCCGRCACGCTGGGCACCCGCGTGCGGTCCGGCACGGGCTGGAACGGCATGACGGCGATCATGAGCCCCGGTGACCTGAACGGCGACCGTGTGCCCGACGTCCTGGCCCGCGACACGAGCGGGCGGCTGTGGCTCTACCCGCGGACCGCCGCGGGTGGCTGGAGCCCGCGCGTGCTCGTCAGCACCGGCTGGAACATCGTCAACGCGATCTTCTGACCCAACGGGTCAACCGACAGGACGCTGCGCTCCGGACCGGGGCTCTTGACCCCGACCGGCGCGTGCATCCTGTTGCTCGACCCATCGCGGAGACGACGGAGCGGCCCGCCACCCCTTGAGGGGTGACGGGCCGCTTCGTGACCAGGAACGGTCGACCGGTTCGGTCAGGCGTCGGCAGACTCCGTGGCCGGCGCGTCGGCCTCGGCGGCCGAGTCACCGTTGTCGCCGTCGGCGAGGACCGCAGCGAGGCTGAGCTTGCCGCGCGGGTCGATCTCCTTGAGCTCGACCTGCACCTTCTGGCCGACCTTGACGACGTCGTCGACGCTGTCGATCCGCTTGCCGCCGACGAGCTTGCGCACCTCGGAGATGTGCAGCAGGCCGTCCTTGCCGGGCAGCAGCGAGACGAACGCGCCGAACGTCGTCGTCTTGACGACGGTGCCGAGGAAGCGCTCGCCGACCTCGGGCATCTGCGGGTTCGCGATGGCGTTGATCGCCGCGCGAGCCGCCTCGGCCGAGGGGCCGTCGACCGCACCGATGAACACCGTGCCGTCGTCCTCGATCGAGATGTCGGCGCCCGTGTCGTCCTGGATCTGGTTGATCATCTTGCCCTTCGGGCCGATGACCTCACCGATCTTGTCGACGGGGACCTTCACCGTGATGATGCGCGGGGCGTACGGGCTCATCTCGTCGGGCACGTCGATGGCCTCGGCCATGACGTCGAGGATGTGCAGACGCGCGTCGCGGGCCTGGGTCAGCGCGCCGGCGAGGACCGACGCGGGGATGCCGTCGAGCTTCGTGTCGAGCTGGATGGCCGTGACGAACTCCTTGGTGCCGGCGACCTTGAAGTCCATGTCGCCGAAGGCGTCCTCGGCACCGAGGATGTCGGTGAGCGCGGCGTACTGCGTCTCACCGTCGACGGTGTCGGACACGAGGCCCATCGCGATGCCGGCGACCGGGGCGCGCAGCGGCACACCGGCGTTGAGCAGCGACAGGGTCGAGGCACAGACCGAGCCCATGGACGTCGAGCCGTTGGAGCCGAGAGCCTCGGACACCTGACGGATGGCGTACGGGAACTCCTCGCGGGTCGGCAGGACCGGCATGAGCGCACGCTCGGCCAGGGCGCCGTGACCGATCTCGCGGCGCTTCGGCGAACCGACGCGGCCGGTCTCACCGGTGCTGTAGGGCGGGAAGTTGTAGTTGTGCATGTAGCGCTTGCGCGTGACGGGGCTCAGCGTGTCGAGCTGCTGCTCCATCTTGAGCATGTTGAGCGTCGTGACACCCATGATCTGGGTCTCGCCACGCTCGAAGATCGCCGAGCCGTGCACGCGCGGCAGGACCTCGACCTCGGCGCCCAGGGCGCGGATGTCGGCGAGGCCACGGCCGTCGATGCGGACCTTGTCGCGCAGGATGCGCTGGCGGATGAGCTTCTTCTGCACGGAGCGGAAGGCAGCCGAGACCTCCTTGTCACGCCCCTCGAACTGCTCGGCGAGCTGCGCCTTGACGGCGGCCTTGATCTCGTCGAGGCGCTCCTCCCGCTCCTGCTTGCCCGCGATGGTGAGGGCAGCGGTCGTGTCGGCCTCGATGGCGGACTCGACGGCGGCGTACACGTCGTCCTCGTAGTCGAGGAAGATCGGGAAGTCCTGGACCGGCTTGGCGGCCTCGGCAGCGAGCTGGGCCTGGGCCTCGCAGAGCTGCTTGATGAACTTCTTCGAGGCCTCGAGCCCCTCGGACACGACCTCCTCGGTCGGCGCCTGCTTGCCCTCGTTCTTGACGAGGTCCCACGTCGACTCGGTGGACTCGGCCTCGACCATCATGATCGCGACGTCGTCACCGACGACACGACCGGCGACGACCATGTCGAAGACCGAGCGCTCGATGTCGGAGAAGTTCGGGAAGGCGACCCACTGGCCGTCGATGAGCGAGACGCGCACGCCACCGATCGGACCCGAGAACGGGAGGCCGGAGATCTGCGTCGAGGCGCTGGCCGCGTTGATGGCCAGCACGTCGTACTGGTGGTCGGGGTTCAGCGAGAACACCGAGATGACGACCTGGACCTCGTTGCGCAGACCCTTCTTGAAGGTCGGGCGCAGCGGGCGGTCGATGAGGCGGCAGGTGAGGATGGCCTCGGTCGACGGGCGACCCTCACGGCGGAAGAAGCTGCCCGGGATCTTGCCGATGGCGTACATGCGCTCTTCGACGTCGACGGTCAGCGGGAAGAAGTCGAACTGGTCCTTCGGCTGCTTGCCGGCCGACGTCGTCGACAGGAGCATCGTGTCGTCGTCGAGGTAGGCCGTGACGGCGCCGCCGGCCTGACGGGCCAGGCGGCCGGTCTCGAACCGGACCGTGCGAGTGCCGAAGCTGCCGTTGTCGATGACGGCCTCGGCGAAGGTGATGTCTGGACCCTCCATGTGGGCCCTCGCTTTCTTTTTCTCATGTGCCCGCGCACATCGTCGTTGTGTGCGTGGTTTCCTTCTTCGGGCCGGCTGGCCCTGGTGCGGCGGACGACGGGCGTCGCCTGCCTGCACCTACGACGAAAGGCGGTCTCCGCAGCACGCGGTGACCGCCTTTCGTCACGAACTCATCGACGCAGGCCGAGTCGCTTGATCAGCGAACGGTAGCGCTCGATGTCGGTCGCCTCGAGGTAGCGCAGCATGCGCTTGCGGCGGCCGACCAGCAGGAGGAGACCACGACGGCTGTGGTGGTCGTGCTTGTGGGCCCGAGCGTGCTCGGTCAGGTCCTTGATGCGCTGCGTCAGCATCGCGATCTGGACCTCGGGAGAGCCGGTGTCGCCCTCGACCGTGGCGTACTCGGTCATGATCTGCTTCTTCACGTCAGCGTCCAAAGGCATGGATGAACCGACTCCTTCTCATCTCGTTGCGCGGTGCTCCAGGGCATGTCCACCTGGGCGCTATCGAATCCGCGGCCGTTCGACGGCGTCTCCAAGCGTAACAGCGGGGTACCTGCCGCCCTAATCGAGCCTCGGAGGGCGGCCCGCACGACCCTCCGGAGCGCGTGACCGTTTCGTGACCGTCCCCGTGTTGGGTGGGCCCGGCCCGCGGGTACGACAGAGATTGCTCGGGGAAAACCTCTTGAAGGAGACAAGCGACACCATGATCGTTCTCGGACTCATCCTGCTGCTCATTGGCATCTTCGCCAAGATCAGCATCCTGACCACGATCGGCATCATTCTTGTCGTCGTGGGCGCGGTGCTCTTCATCCTCGGCGCGTCGGGTCGCGCCATCGGTGGCCGGAAGCACTGGTACTGATCGGTCGCACCACCAGCTGGAACCAGACGCCCCCGCGGACTTCCGCGGGGGCGTCTTGCATCCCCGGCCTGCACCGGGCGCATGCCGTGCAGCCCGGGTCGCGTGCCCGGCGGCCACGGTCGTATGCCGTCCGCCCCGGCCGCGCCCCACGACCCACCCGTCCGGCGGGCGTTCAGGACGTCCGCAGCCGCTCGAGGGTGACGCGGACCGCCCGCTCGGTGCTCGTGGCCGACCACGCACCCCCGTCGAGGGCCACCCAGACGAGCCGGTCCGGCTCCGTGACGAGCAGGGTGCGCACGGGGTCGGCGCCGACGAGACTCTCCTGGCTGGCGACGAAACCGGTGACGCCCCCGAGCGTGCCGGACCGGCCGCTGCCGCACCGGCGCATCGCGTCCTCGAGGTGCGCCCGGGTCACGGCGAGGCGTGACTCACCCTGGCGGAAGCGCAGACTGACGTAGCCGACCGAGAGCGAGCCCTTGCCTGCGTCGGAGGATGCAGCCACCCGGGCACCGGCGAAGCCCGACAGCACGCGGTCGGCACCGGTCCACCCGATCAGCTCCTCGTTCGTCGAGCTCGACCACGCGAAGACCGGCAGGCCGCAGTCGGGTTCCGGCGCGGGCACCGCGGGGCAGGGCACGCCGGGGCGAGCCCGCACCTCGGTCGCTCGCCCGCCCGTCACGGAGGCTCCCGGCCACAGGTCGGCGGCCCGTACCGGCAGGCTGGCGCCGCGGTCGGTCCCAGCAGCGCAGGCCGAGTCCTCCGGCACTGCGGTCATGTCGTCGCCGGGCGTCGGTGTTCCCACCGCAGGGTCGCCCTGCTGGACCGCAGGTGGGGTGCCGAACCACGCGCCGGTCGGGCCACGTTGCGCCTGTGTCGGATCCGTCGTGCAGGCAGTCGTCCCGAGACAGAGCGCGAGGGCACCCCCCACGAACGGGAGTGCCCTCGCGAGCCGGCCGGACGGCATACGCACGCCTGTCCGGGCGACGCTCAGAAGTTGATCATGTGGCCGGCGATGCCGTGGACGGCCTCCTTGACGGCCTCGCCGAGCGTCGGGTGCGCGAAGACCGTGCGCGACACCTCGTCGGCGGTGAGGTCCCACGTCTGCGCGAGGTTGAGGACCGGGAGCAGCTCGGTGACGTCGGGACCGATCATCGCCGCGCCGAGGATCTCGTTGTGCTCCGCGTCGGCGATGACCTTGACGAAGCCGACGGGCTCACCGAGGCCCATCGCCTTGCCGTTGGCCGAGAAGGGGAACGTCGCCGTCTTGACGTCGTGGCCGGCCTCCTTGGCCTGCGCCTCCGACAGACCCATCGAGCCGATCTGCGGCTGGCAGAAGGTCGCGCGCGGGATGAAGGCGAAGTCGATGGCCATGGTCTCGACGCCGGCGATCGTCTCGGCGGCGACGATGCCCATGGCCTCGGCGACGTGGGCGAGCATGAGCTTCGCCGTCACGTCACCGATCGCGTAGACGTTGGGGACGTTGGTGCGGCCGTACTCGTCGATGGCGATGGCGCCGCGCTCGGTGAGCTCCACGCCCGTGGCCTCGAGGCCGAAGCCCTCGGTGCGCGGCGCGAAGCCGATGGCCGACAGCAGGCGGTCGGCCTCGAGGACCTGCTGGTCGCCGCCGGCCGCCGGGCTGACCGTGACCCTGACGCCGGAGCCGGTGTCCTCGACGGACTCGACCTTGGTGCCGAGCATGACCTTCACGCCGAGCTTCTTGTAGTGCTTGAGCAGCTCCTTGGACACGTCGGCGTCCTCGGTGGGGACCATGCGGTCGAGGAACTCGACGATCGTCACGTCGACACCGAAGTTCTTCATGACGTAGGCGAACTCGACGCCGATGGCGCCGGACCCGGCGATGATGATCGAGCCGGGCAGCTCGGGGTCGAGGATCTGCTCCTCGTAGGTGACGACGTTCTTGCTGACCTCGACGCCGGGGATCATGCGGGTGACCGAGCCGGTCGCGAGGACGAGGTTGTCGAACGTGATCGAGCGCTTCTCGCCGGAGTTGAGGGCGACGTCCATCGAGGACGCCGACGTCAGGGTGCCCCAGCCGTCGATCTCCTCGATCTTGTTCTTCTTCATGAGGAAGTGGACGCCCCTGACGATGCCCTCCGAGACCTTGCGGCTGCGGGCGTGCGTCGGGCCGAAGCTCATCGTGGCGTCGCCCTCGATGCCGTACTTCGCCTTGTCATGGGTCAGCGTGTGCGCGAGCTCGGCGTTCTTGAGCAGGGCCTTGCTCGGGATGCAGCCGACGTTGAGGCAGACGCCGCCCCAGTACTGCTTCTCCACGACGGCGACCTTCTTGCCGAGCTGGGACGCGCGGATCGCCGCGACGTAGCCACCAGGACCGGCACCGAGCACAACGACATCGAAATCAGCCATGGCCACAGCCTATCCGTGAGCGAGAGCGCAACGAGACGGCGTCCGCCCGCACATCACGATCTGCACAGAAGTACGCAATTGACTGTGTCGCAGAGCACATGGCGGACCGTGGCGAGAGTAAGTTTCCGCGACGCACGGCCGCACCCGTCCGGCCCGACCAACGGAGGTCACTCGCGTGAGCACCACTCCGCACCGTCACGAGGCGCCACCGGCGAACAAGGGCCTGCTGGCCCTCGCCGTGGTGCTCCTCGCCATTCCCATCGTCGCCCTGCTCCTCGTCGGCACCTACGCGAAGGACGAGCCCCGTCTCGGCGGCTTCCCCTTCTTCATCTGGTACCAGTTCCTCTGGGTGCTCCTCTGCTCGGCGCTGACCTACACCGCCTACCGGATCGTGCTCAAGGCACGTCCCCACGTGCCGATGAACCCCGAGGGTGACGCCTTCGACGACGACTCCTTCGGTGACACCCGAGAGGACGGCACCCGATGACCACCATCGCCTCCGCCATCGCCCCCGCCGCCGACACTGGCGGCGTCAACGGCGTCGCGCTCACCGTCCTCATCTTCTTCTTCGTCATCGTCGCGGGGGCCGGCTTCTGGGCCGCCCGCTGGCGTCGCCCGGAGAGCATGGAGAGCCTCGAGGAGTGGGGACTCGGCGGCCGCTCGTTCGGCACGTGGATCACGTGGTTCCTGCTCGGCGGCGACCTCTACACGGCCTACACGTTCGTCGCCGTCCCGGCCGCGATGTGGGCCTTCGGCGCCGTCAACGGGTTCTTCGCCGTGCCGTACACGATCATCCTCTACCCCATCATCTTCGTCTTCATGTCGCGCCTCTGGTCGGTGTCGCACCGTCACGGCTACGTGACGCCCGCCGACTTCGTCGAGGGCCGCTCCGGGTCCAGGGTCCTGTCCCTCGCGGTCGCCGTCACCGGCTTCCTCGCGACGATGCCCTACATCGCCCTCCAGCTCGTCGGCATCCAGGCCGTCCTCGAGGTCGCGGGCGTCGGCAGCAGCACCAACTGGGTCGCCAAGGACCTGCCGCTCTTCATCGCGTTCCTCGTCCTCGCGCTCTACACCTACACCTCGGGGCTGCGCGCACCGGCGATCATCGCGTTCGTCAAGGACATCCTCATCTACATCGTCATCATCGTCGCGGTCATCTACCTTCCCTCGAAGGTCGGCGGCTGGGGCCACGTGTTCGACTCCGCCAAGGAGAAGATGACGACGACCACCAACCCGGCGACGGGCAACCCCAACGTCTTCATCCCGGGCCCCAAGGCCTACTGGGCCTACGGCACGCTCGCCCTCGGCTCGGCACTGGCGCTGTTCATGTATCCCCACTCGATCACGGCGACGCTGTCGGCCAAGAGCCGCAACACGATCCGCAAGAACGCCTCGATCCTGCCGGCCTACTCCTTCCTGCTCGGCCTGCTGGCCCTGCTCGGCTGGGTGGCCATCGCAGCCGGCACGAAGCCCGTCGGCCTCGACGGCAAGGTCAACGGGCAGCTGGTCATCCCCCAGCTCTTCGAGGACATGTTCCCGTCGTGGTTCGCTGGCGTGGCGTTCGCGGCGATCGCCATCGGCGCGCTCGTCCCGGCGGCGATCATGTCGATCGCGGCGGCCAACACCTTCACGCGCAACATCTACAAGGCGTGGATCAAGCCCGACGCGACCGTGCAGCAGGAAGCCAAGGTCAGCAAGCTCACCTCGCTCGTCGTCAAGGCGTTCGCGCTGATCTTCGTGCTCACCCTCGACAAGAGCAACGCGATCAACTTCCAGCTCCTCGGCGGCATCTGGATCCTCCAGACGTTCCCGGCTCTCGTGTTCTACCTCTACACCCGGTGGTTCCACCGGTGGGCACTGCTCGCCGGCTGGGCGGTCGGCATGGTCTACGGCACGGTGGCCGCGTACAACGTGACGAACAAGGCCACCGGTGCACCGTTCGCGGGCTCGGTCGCGAACATGCCGCTCATCGGCCAGCTCGGCTACATCGCGGTGACCGCCTTCGCGATCAACGTCGTCGTCGCCGCGATCCTCACGCTGGTGCTCCGGGCCGCCAAGGCGCCGGAGGGCAAGGACGCGACGATCCCGGCCGACTACTTCGCCGAGGCCGGTGACCCTCGCGTCGAGAAGCTGCCCGTCGGACCCCACGAGTTGACGCCCTCAGCCTGACGCGTCAACGCACGTATGCCGCAGGGCCGGGTCCGCAAGGACCCGGCCCTGCGCGCGTCCCGACTCCCCACCGTCGAGTGGCCCCGTGACCCCACCTGCCCATGTGACGACGGGGCCACTCGACCGGGTCGGACCCTCCGGGGGTGGCACCACGGGGCCACTTGAGTGGTGGGTGTGGGTGGTCAGGGGTCTCTTGGGCGTTCGGGCGGGAGGGCGGCGATGGCCTCGTCGACGTCGAGGCCCGTAACCTGGAGCAGGTCGACGACGGTGGAGCGGACCTGGGCGAGCACCGTCTCGGTCGCAAGGCTCGGCGTGCGCGGCACCTCCCCCGTCCCTGCGGCCACGGCCAGCAGCGCCGGCCGACCGATCTCGGGAGAGGCGTTCTCGGACAGGGCCCGTCCGATGACGTCCGTCGCCGACGCGAGCTCGAGCAGCAGGGTCTCGTAGCCGGGCGGCAGCTGCTCTCCGCGCCCGACCGCGACCGTGACGCGGCGGACGAGCACACGAGTGCTCCGCACCGCACGGTCGAGTGGCTCGACGAGGTCGACCATCTTGCGCACCCCGGCCGCGTGGTGACGCTTGAAGGGCGACGAGGTGATGACCGACAGGCCCTCGTCGGCTGCCTGCCGCAGCTCGCGCAGCAGGGACTCGGTGCCTCGGGCCGAGGCCAGCACCTCGGCCGCCCCCTCGACGTCGCCGTCGTGCGCGCTGGCGGCCGCCCGGCGGAGCAGCTCACCGATCTTGCGGACGGCCTCTGCGGCGGCGACCCGGGGCCGCCGCAGTGGCGCCTGGGGCACGACCGTCGCGGCGACGAGGGCGATGCCGCCGCCGATGAGTGCGTCGGTCCACCGGCCGAAGGCCTGGCCCGGGCTCGCGACGAGAGCCGCGATGACGATGCCCTGGACGGCCGACTGGGTGACGATGACCGGGCCGCCGTCGAGCAGGGTCGCGATCGCCATCGACACGAGCACCACGGCGGCGATCTGCCACGGACCGCTGCCGGCGACGTGCACGAAGACGTCTGCCGTGAAGACCCCGACGGCGACGCCGATCGCGACCTCGAAGACCCGCCGCAGCCGCTGACCGTAGGACATGCCGAGGCAGACGACGGCGACGATGGGGGCGAAGAAGGGGGACGTGTGGCCGAAGACGTCGGTCGCGAGCCACCACGCGACACCCGCCGAGACGGCGCACTGGACGAGGAGGAAGACGCGCGAGCGCAGCCGCTCGAACCGGGTGCGGACGCTGAGCCGGCTCCGGTCCCAGGCCCGGTCGAGCGCCTCGACGACCGGGGCGTCGCTCCTCAGGTAGTCGTCCACGAACGCGCCTCTCGGTCGGTCCCTGCGGCGGGTGCCACCGGGGAGCGGAGGGGGCTAGAGCCCCAGGGCAAGGATCGCATCGAAGATCTGTCGCACGGCAGGGGCGGCCACCTTCGAACCCGAGCCACCCTGGCCGACGACGACCACGACGGCATACTTCGGCTTCGTCGTCGGTCCGTAGCCGGCGAACCAGGCGGTGGCCTGCTTGCCGAAGACCTCGCCGGTCCCCGTCTTGCCCGCGAGCGGGTAGCGGTCCTGCGGGAAGCCCTTGAAGGCCGTGCCGGCCGACCCACCGGGTCTGGTCACGTCGCCCAGGGCCGAGCGGACGTATGCCAGCACGTCGCGTCGCAGCGGCACCGTGGCCACCCGCTTCGGCGCGATCACCGTCGTCGCGCCGGCCGCCGTCCGGTAGCCGGCCGCCACCTGTGGCTGCCACAGGGTGCCCCCGTTGGCGATGGCGGCGTAGACCCCTGCCATCTGGAGGATCGTCACGGCCGTGTCACCTTGTCCGATGGAGAAGTTCACGGCGTCGCCGGCGCGGTACTGGTAGCCGGCCGAGCAGTTCTCGGTGGCGAGCCGCTTGAGGTAGTCGGCACGCGACCGGTCGGTGCGGGCGACCTCCGGGTAGCCGGTGCTCGCCCGCCGGCACGTCTCGCCCTTCGTCGCGAGCCAGTACTGCTCCTTCCAGGCGCGGTCCGGGACGCGTCCGGCCGCCTCGCCCGGCACGTCGACGCCGGTGCGCCGCCCCAGTCCGAAGGTCCTGGCCATCGAGACGAAGGGGTCGGCGGCGCTGACCGGCGCGGCGAGGCCGCCCTGCGCGAGCCACGCGGCATACGCGAGGCGGTAGAAGACGGTGTCGCACGAGACGACGAGGGCGCGGTGGAGGTCGATCGGGCCGTAGCCGCGCGACTCGAAGTTGTTGAAGAGCCGACCGCCGACGGAGACGTTGGGCGAGCAGTCGTACGTCCCGTCGAGCCGGGCCCCGGCGTTGACGGCGGCGGGCACCGAGATGACCTTGAAGGTCGAGGCCGGTGGGAACGTCTCGGCCGTCAGCCGGGAGCGCAGTGGTGTGCCGGCCCGCTCGTCGGTGAGACGGGCGAGCTCGGTCGTGCTGATGCCGCCGGAGAAGACGGCGGGGTCGTAGGACGGGTAGCTGGCTGCCGCGACGACGGCACCGTTCGTCACGTCGACGACGACCGCGGCCGCCGTGTCGGCGCGCAGCTTCTGCGCCCGGGCTGACGCGACGGCTCGCACGAGCGAGGCCTCGGTGCGGGCCTGCAGCCGGGTGTCGAGGTGGGTCACGACGTCGCGCCCCGCGACAGGGGCGGTCGAGCTGACGGTGTCGGTGACGATGCCCCGGGGGTCGATGGCGACGACGGTGCGTCCGTTCGTGCCGCGCAGCACCCCGTCGTACTGCGCCTCGAGCCCGGAGCGCCCGACGACGTCCTCCGCGTCGATGCGCCCCCCGCTCCCGGTCACGTCGTCGGCACCGGCCCGGGCGACCCAGCCGAGCAGGTGGGCGGCGAGGGCTCCGTCGGGCCGGGGGTAGGCCCGCGCGGGCTCGGTCGTGACGCCGACGCCGGGGTATTTCTCGGGCTTCTCGAGCAGCGTCAGCGCCCGGCGCGCGTCGACGCCCGTCGCGACGGGGATCGGCACGTAGGGCGACCCGTTGAAGCACGCCGGGGCCGGGGGCGCCCCAGCCGTGCCACAGAGCATCGTCTTGCCCCACAGACGCTCGAAGGGCTGGCCGACCGCGGTCGCGAGACGGGTCACGAGGTCGCGTCCGCCGTCGTCCGCCCCGAGGAGGACCGAGCGCTGCACCGTGACGACGGTGTCGAAGGTGTTGTCGACGAAGGGCGTTCCGCTGCGGTCGAGGATCCGGCCGCGCAGGGCGTGCTCGGTGACGGTGCGCGTGTTGACCGTGACCGCGGCGCGGGCGAGCTCGGGCCCGTCGACGAGCTGGAGCTGTCCGAGACGGCCGAGCAACAGCCCGAAGAGCGTGACGAGCAGGACGAGCACGACACCGGCGACGCCGACCCGACGGCGCGGGCCGCGCCTCACCCGAGTCTCCGCCGCACGAGGGCCCGGTCGAGGGCGAGGAAGGCCGGTAGCAGCAGACCGCCGACGAGCACCGTCACGAGCAGCCGCCACAGCCCGTCGGTCAGCTCCACGCTGCCCTCGGCGAGCACGGCCGAGCCGAGGCGTCCGACGAGGACGACGGCAGCGGCGGCGAGCAGCGCCGCCGGGGCGCGCAGCGGCGAGCGCGACGACGCCCGGCGGAAGAAGCCTGCGACGAGCCCCGCGAGCATCATGACGAGCGGGGCCAGCCCGAGCGGGCTGCCGACGGGTGGCACGAGCTCGACGACCCACCCGGCCAGCAGCCCCACGAGGGCACCGTGCACGGGACCGCGGAGCACGGCGGTCGCCACGACCCCGACGAGCACCAGGTCGGGCACCCACCGGGGCTCCGCACCGAGACGCGGCAGCAGCGTCGCCACGACGAGGGCCGCCACGAGGACGTATGCCGTCCGCAGCACTCCCAGCAGCGTCGGCCTCATCGTCGGGCGCCCACCGTCGGGCGCGGGGTCGTGCGCGGGCTCGGGACGAGGACGGCGACGACGTCGATCGCGTCGGGGTCGACGCTCGGCCGCACCGTGGCACCACGCGTCAGCTGGCCCCGGTCGGGGTCGACGGCGGTCACGGTGCCGACGACGATCCCGGCGGCATAAGGCGTCTCGTCGACGCTGCCGAGCGTGCGCACGACATCGCCAACGACGGGGGTGGACGGCGCGATGCCGACGAGCCGGAGCGAGCCGCGGGGGCGGGACTCCGAGTCCCCCGGTGCCGGCGGCGACACCGTGCCGAGCGTGCCGGCGGGGCCGACGCGCACCGCCACGACCGAGGCAGCGCTGCCGAGCACCTGCACGTCGCTCGTCCACGGCGACACGGACACGACGCGACCGACGAGACCGTCGGCCGCCACGACCGTCGAGTCAACCCGGACCCCGTCCCGGGAGCCGACGTCGATCGTCACGCTCCGGCCGCCGAGCGCGCTGACGTCGGTGGCGACGACGCGGGCGGGCAGGAGCGTGCGCCCCGTCGTGGCGCTCGATCCGAGCAGCTCGTCGAGCCGTCCGAGCACGTCGAGGTGGTGCTGCTGTTCGGCGGCCGTGGCACGCAGACGGACGTTCTCGCTCTCGAGGGCGGCGAGGTCGTCACGCGGCGCCCCGGCGAGGGCCCGTTGGACCGGCCCCAGCACGAGCCCGCCGGCCCGGCGCACCCCGTCGGCGACCGCGAGGTGGGCGAGGTCGGCGACGAGCAGGGCGACGGTGAGCGAGGCGAGGACGACGAGGAGACGGCGGCGGACGGTCGGCTGCATGCGACTAGAGGCGGTGGTCCCCGACGAGGACGCGCTCGAGGCTGGCGAACTCGTCGACGCACCGGCCGGCGCCGCGGGCCACGGCTCGGAGCGGGTCGTCGGCGACCTGGACCGGCACGCCGAGCTCGTGGCGCATCCGCTCGTCGAGGCCGCGCAGCAGGGCACCTCCCCCGGTCAGCGTGATGCCGCGGTCGAGGATGTCGCCGGCGAGCTCGGGTGGGCACACGTCGAGCGTCGCGCGGACGAGCTCGATGATCTGCAGGACCGGCGTCTCGATGGCTCGGCGCACCTCGACCGAGCTCACCTGGACGGTCTTGGGCAGGCCGGTCACGAGGTCACGTCCGCGCAGCCGGGTCGTCAGCTCCTCGCGCAGCGGGAAGACCGACCCGACGGCGACCTTGATGTCCTCCGCGCTGCGCTCGCCGAGCAGGAGGGAGTACTCGCTCTTGACGTAGCCGATGAGGGCCTCGTCAATCTCGTCGCCGGCGATCCGCAGCGAGTTCGACGTGACGATGCCGCCGAGGCTGATGACCGCGACGTCGGTCGTGCCGCCGCCGATGTCGACGACCATGCTCGCCGCCGTCTCGTAGACGGGCAGGCCGGCCCCGATGGCCGCTGCCATCGGCTCCTCGATCATGTAGACGCGGCGCGCACCGCACCGGGTCGCGGCGTCCTCGAGGGCCCGGCGCTCGACACCGGTCACGTCGCTCGGCACGCAGAGCACCATGCGGGGGCGGACGAGTCGCGAGGTGCGCACCTGGTCGATGAACCACCGCAGCATGCGCTCGGTCTCGTCGGCGTCGGAGACGACACCGTCACGCAGGGGCCGGACCGCCCGGATGGTGCCCGGCGCCCGGCCGAGCATCTCCTTGGCCCGGCTGCCTGCTGCGACGAGCCGGCCGGTGCCGACCTCCACGGCCACGACCGACGGCTCCTCGACGACGACCCCGCGACCCCGGACGTGGATCAGGGTGTTGGCGGTGCCGAGGTCGATCGCGAGGTCACGCCCCAGGGGGCGCAGCCACGGTCGGGAGGTCATGCCGCGATTGTGCCCCGATCAGCCCTCGAGATCGGGGAACCAGATGCCGATCTCGCGTGTGGCGGACTCGTGGGAGTCGGATCCGTGCACGATGTTCTGCTGCACCTTGGTGCCCCAGTCGCGGCCGAGGTCGCCGCGGATCGTGCCGGGTGCGGCGTCCGTCGGGTTGGTGGCGCCGGCGAGGCTGCGGAAGCCCTTGACGCAGTCCTGGCCCTCGACGACGACCGCGGTGACGGCACCGGAGCTCATGAACTCGACGAGCGGCTCGTAGAAGGGCTTGCCCTCGTGCTCGGCGTAGTGCGCGGCGAGCTGCTCACGGGTGGGCGTCAGCACGGAGAGGGCGACCAGCCGGTAGCCCTTCCCCTCGATGCGACGCAGCACCTCACCGGTGAGGCCGCGCTGGAAACCGTCGGGCTTGACGAGGACGAGGGAACGTTCGGTGGTCACCCGTCCACCCTATCGGCCGCCTCGCCGTCGGCTGCCTCGCCGTCGGCCGCGGCCGCTTCACGACGGGCCACGACGGCGTCGACCTGGCTGCCCTTGACGAGACAGGTGACCCACAGCGCGAGGAAGAAGAGACCGACGATGAGCATCATCGGCACGACGAGAGCGCTGAGCAGGGTCAGCACCTGGACGACCCAGCCGAGCGTGACGCCCCACGGGCGGCGCATGAGCCCGGCGGCCACGATGCTCAGCGCGCCGAGCCCGAGGCCGACGACGAGGTATGCCGTGCTCGGCCCGCTCCCCTCGTCGGTGGCCGCGACGGCCCGGGCCACGAGGGCACCGAGCAGGATGCAGATGGCCTGGCCGCCGAGCACCGTCGCGAGCATGCGGAAGGTGAACTTGCCGGTCTGGCCGTAGAAGATGATCGAACGCATCGGAGTGTGTCTGCCTCGGTGTGGGTCTCGTGGCCGGTGGGCTCAGTAGTTCTGGGTGGTGTCCCAGGTGCGGATGATGGCCTGGGCCTCGGCCCCACTCGCCCCCGTCGCCTCGGCGTAGAGGCTCATCGCGTCCTCGCGCCGACCGGCGAGGATGAGCTCGCTGATGCGCGATCGGGCCTCGTCGGTGAGCCGGCCGTCGGTGTAGGACGCCGCCGCGTCGCGCACGCCCGGCCCCTGGCCCGGGACGAACCAGCTGTCGACGGCCCGCTTGGCGTCGGCGAGCGGCGCCCCGGTCGCCTCGCGGTAGATCTTGATGGCGTTGATCTTGTGACCGGCGCTGATCTCGCGGCTCACCCTGGCGCGCACGGTGTCGGTCAGGCCGACGAGCTCGCGGTCGGGGTCCTTGCGTCCCATGACCCGTCCCCACACGACGACGGCGACGACGACGATGACGACGATGAGGACGAGCTTCACCAGGGGGTGCATGGGGCCAGCCTAGGTCGGGGTCGAGGAAGGTCGGGGTCGAGGAGGGTCGGGGGTCAGAGGTCGGTGTGGCCGAGGAGCATCCGGACCTCGCCCGCGGTGATGACCGATCCCGTGGCCACGACGCCGCCACCCATGCCATCGGCCTCGGCGATGGTCACGGCCTGCTCGAGCGCGTCGGGCAGGTCGCGGACGACCGTCACCCGGGACTCGCCGAAGAGCTCGACGGCGAGGGCGCCGAGGGCCTCGGGCCGCATCGCGCGCGGGGACGAGCTGCGCGTGACGACGATGTGGTCGAGGGCCGGCTCGAGCACCTCGAGCATCCCGGCGGCGTCCTTGTCGGCGACGATGCCGACGAGCCCGACGAGACGGGTGAAGGAGAACGCCTCCCCGAGCGCAGCCACGAGGGACCGGGCACCGTGCGGGTTGTGGGCCGCGTCGACGAGGACGGTCGGTGACCGCCGGACGATCTCGAGGCGCCCGGGCGAAGTCATCCCCGCGACGGCCGCGGTCAGCACCTCCGGCTCGATGCGCTGCTCGCCACCGCCGAGGAAGGACTCGACCGCCGCGACGGCGGTGGCGAGGTTGCTCGCCTGGTGCGCGCCGTGGAGCGGGAGGAAGAGGTCGGCGTACTCCCCCGCGAGGCCTCGGATCGACACCTGCTGGCCACCGATGGCGACCTCGCGGGCGAGAACACCGAAGTCGTTGCCCTCGAAGACGATCCGGGCTCCTCCGACCTCCTCGACACGGTCGAGGAGGACGCGCGCGACGTCCTCGTCCTGCACGCCCGAGACGGTGACGGAGTCGGCCTTGATGATGCCGCTCTTCTCCTCGGCGATGGAGACGACGTCGTCACCGAGGAGGTGGGTGTGGTCGAGGTCGACGGGCGTCACGACGGCGACCTGGGCGTCGATGACGTTGGTGGCGTCCCACGAGCCGCCGAGACCCACCTCGATGATCGCGACGTCGACGGGAGCGTCGGCGAACGCGGCGTAGGCGAGGGCGACGAGCACCTCGAAGAAGTTCATCCGGCGACCGCCCGACTCGAGCGACCGGGCATCGACGAGCTCGATGAGGGGCGCGACCTCGTCGTAGGCCGCAATGAACTTCTCACGCGGGATCGGCTTGCCCGACAGGGTGATCCGCTCACGGATGTCGTGCAGGTGGGGCGACGTGAAGCGACCGGTGGACAGCCCGGTCTCGCGCAGGATCGAGTCGATCATGCGGCTCGTCGACGTCTTGCCGTTCGTGCCGGTGAGGTGGATCGAGGGGTAGGTGCGCTGCGGGTCGCCGGCGAGCTCCATGACCGCGCGGATGCGGTCGAGCGACGGACCGATGTCGTTCTCGGGCGCCCGGGCGAGGATCTCCTCCTCGATCTCGCGCATCCGCTTCATCTCCTCGAGGTTGCGCGCGGCCTCGACGGCAGCGGCGTCGGGACGGCCGTTCATGCGGACTCCCCCGTGCCCAGCTCGCGGACCATCCACACGCTCTCGGGCAAGCCGGATCCCGGGGCCTCGCGGTGCGTCTCGACGAAGCCGTGTCGCGCGTAGAAGCGCGCCGCCTGCTGGTTGCCCTCGAGGTAGGAGAGCGTGATGCGCGGGTGCTCGTTCTCGCGGGCCCGCTCCACGACGGCGTCCATGAGGCGCGAGCCGATCCCGTGCCCGTGGTGGCTGGGCAGCACGTAGAGCTTCCACAGCACGAACGACTCGTCCTGGGGCCCGAACGTCGCGACCCCGACGACCTCGTCGTCCTCGACGGCCACGAGGGTGCGGCCCTTGCGGATGGAGTCGGTGACGACGTCGCTCGTCCACCACTTCGCGAGGCCCATGGCGACGTACTCGGGTCCGGCGATCGGCTCGTAGGTCGCGAGCCAGGTCCGGTGCCCGACGGACAGGACGCCTGCCAGGTCGTCGCCGACGGCGCCGCGCACGACGACCCCGTCGGTCGGCCGCGTGTCGGTGCGAGCCCCGGATTCGGCCAGGTTGGAGTCGGTCGGGTCGGAGTCGGGGGTCGTGCTCACGTCGGCAGCCTCCAGCTCGTCCTCGCGGTTCGCGGCGATCATCGCTTGACCACGAGGATCGTCGCAGGGTGGTTGTCGCCGACGACGACGTCAGTCGGCGTGCCCGGCAGTCCGTCGGGCAGGGCGCGGTCGGGTCCGGCTGCGGCGAACTGCGTCGCGAGCGTCTCGCCGACGATGAGGTCGCGGTGCGTCACCGTGGCCTCGAACACCTCGGCACCGCCCTGGACGGTCAGGCTGATGCGGTCGCTGACGTGCAAGCCGGTGTCGCGCCGGGCCTGCTGCACCGCGCGGACGAGGTCGCGGGCCAGCCCCTCGGAGGCCAGCTCGGACGTCACGGTCGTGTCGAGCACGACGAAGCCTCCCGAGGGCAGCATCGCCGTGGCACCGGCCTCGGCAGCGTCGCCGGCGACGACGGTCTCGAGGGCGTACTCCCCCTCGACGAGGGCGAGACCGCCGACGGTGACGGTGCCGTCGGCGTCGACGCTCCAGTCGCCCGACTTGCTGCCCTTGATGGCGCGCTGGACGTCCTTGCCCAGCCGAGGCCCGGCCGCGCGCGCGTTGACGGTGAGGCGCTGGCTGACCCCGAAGTCGGACTCGCTCGCCGTGGCCACGTCGACGAGGGTCAAGGCCTTGACGTTGAGCTCGTCCTGGATGATCCCGCGGAACGGCTCGAGCTTCGCCGGCTCCGGAGCCACGACCGTCAGCTCGGCGAGCGGCAGGCGCGCCCGCAGGCCCCGGGCCTTGCGCAGGCTGGACGCCGTCGAGCAGATCTCGCGAGCCCGGTCCATCGCGACGACGAGCTCGTGGTCGGCCGGCAGGTCGTCGACCGTCGGATAGTCGGCGAGGTGCACCGAGCGCTCGCCCGTCAGGCCGCGCCAGATCTCTTCGGTCACGAGCGGCAGCAGCGGTGCCGTGGCGCGCGTGACCGTCTCGAGCGCGGTCCACAGGGTGTCGAAGGCCGCGAGCGACTCGTCGGTCTCGCCGCCCCAGAAGCGGTCGCGGGAGCGGCGGATGTACCAGTTGGTCAGGACGTCGAGGAAGCCGCGCATCGTGTCGCACGCCGCAGCGATCTCGTAGGCGTCGAGCTGCTCGGTCATGTCGCCGACGAACTCGCGCAGCTTGGCGAGCAGGTAGCGGTCGAGGACGTCCGTCGAGCTCGTCGAGCGCTGGGCCTCATAGCCCTCCCCGCCGCGCGCCGTGTTGGCGTAGAGCGAGAAGAACGACCACGCGTTCCACAGCGGGATCATCACCTGGCGCACGCCGTCACGGATGCCCTGCTCGGTGACGACGAGGTTGCCGCCGCGCAGGATCGGGCTGCTCATGAGGAACCAGCGCATCGCGTCGGCGCCGTCGCGGTCGAAGACCTCGCGGACGTCGGGGTAGTTGCGCAGCGACTTGCTCATCTTCTGGCCGTCGGAGCCGAGCACGATCCCGTGGCTGACGCACGTCTTGAAGGCGGGCCGGTCGAAGAGGGCCGTCGCGAGGATGTGCAGGGTGTAGAACCAGCCGCGCGTCTGGCCGATGTACTCGACGATGAAGTCGCCCGGGAAGTGGTGCTCGAACCAGTCGGCGTTCTCGAACGGGTAGTGCACCTGGGCGAAGCTCATCGAGCCGGAGTCGAACCAGACGTCGAGGACGTCCTCGACGCGGCGCATCGTCGACCGGCCCGACGGGTCGTCGGGGTTCGGACGCGTCAGGCTGTCGATGAAGGGGCGGTGCAGGTCGGTGACCTCGACGCCGAAGTCACGCTCGAGCTCCTCGAAGGAGCCGTAGACGTCGAGGCGCGGGAACTCCGGGTTGTCGGACTTCCACACCGGGATCGGGCTGCCCCAGAAGCGGTTTCGCGAGATGGACCAGTCGCGGGCGTTGGCGAGCCACTTGCCGAACTGGCCGTCCTTAATGTGCAAGGGCGTCCACTCGATCTCCTGGTTGAGCTCGAGCATCCGCTCCTTGATCTTCGTGACCTCGACGAACCACGACGAGACCGCCATGTAGATGAGGGGCTCGCGGCAGCGCCAGCAGTGCGGGTAGCTGTGGTCGTAGGTCTCGCGGCGCAGCAGCACCGTGCCGGCCGTGACCGAGCCGGTCTCTCCCTCGCCCCGGGTCGCCGCCTTGAGGTGGTCGATGATGTGGGCGTTGGCGTCGAAGACGTGCATGCCCTCGTAGTCGGTGACGGGCCAGAGGAAGCGGCCGTCGGCGCCCACGGGGACGACGGGCTCGATGCCGGCCGCGTCGGTGACGATCTTGTCCTCCTCACCGAAGGCGCCGGCGGTGTGGACGAGCCCGGTGCCGTCCTCGGTGGTGACGAAGTCCGCGGGGAAGACCTGGTGCGCGCGCTCGTGTCCCTGGTAGTAGGAGAAGGGCGGCGTGAAGGAACGGCCGAGCAGGTCACGGCCCGCGAGCCGCTCGACGACGCGCTCGTCGAGCGTGGACAGGTCGACGTCGGCCCCGAAGAGGTCCTTGGCGTAGGCCCCGAGCCGGGCCGCACCGATGACGTAGCGCTCGGTCTTGCCCGTGACGTCGGACTCGACGACGACGTAGTCGATGTCGGGGCCGACCATGATGCCGAGGTTGGCCGGCAGCGTCCACGGCGTCGTCGTCCACACGAGCGCGAGCTCGCCGGTCTCGAGGCGCAGCCCGATGGTGACCGCGGGGTCCTGGCGCATCTTGTAGACGTCGTCGTCCATGCGCAGCTCGTGGTTGGACAGCGGCGTCTGGTCGTTCCAGCAGTAGGGCAGGACGCGGAAGCCCTCGTAGACGAGGCCCTTGTCGTGCAGCTGCTTGAAGGCCCAGATGACCGACTCCATGTAGGAGGGCTCGAGCGTCTTGTAGTCGTGGTCGAAGTCGACCCAGCGCGCCTGGCGCGTCACGTAGTCGCGCCACTCGCCGGTGTACTTGAGCACCGAGCTGCGGCAGGCGTCGTTGAACGTGTCGATGCCGAGCTCGACGATGTCCTGCTTCGTCTTGAGACCGAGCTGGCGCTGGGCCTCGAGCTCGGCGGGGAGGCCGTGGGTGTCCCAGCCGAAGCGGCGCTCGACGCGCTTGCCGCGCATCGTCTGGTAGCGCGGGACGATGTCCTTGACGTAGCCGGTGAGCAGGTGGCCGTAGTGCGGCAGGCCGTTGGCGAAGGGGGGTCCGTCGTAGAAGACGAACTCGTTGGAGCCGTCGGTGCCCGCGTCGCGGCCCTCGACCGAGGCGATGAACGTGCCGTCCTCGTCCCAGTACTTCAGGACCCGCTGCTCGATCTCGGGGAAGCGCGGGTTGGACGGGACCCCGCCCGTCGTGGACTGGTCGGCGTCGTTCGTGGTGACCTTGGGATAGGTCATGCTCGTGGTCTCCTGCGTTCGCGTCTGTTGGTCGCTCGTCTCTGCCACGAGGACGACGTCTCCTGCCGGAGGCTGCCGCGGTACCACCCCGCTTGCCGCACGTGCCCGCCCGCTCGGGCAGACGGCATACGGCCGCTCTTGTCGAAGGCTGTGACGGGCCCACCCGTCCGGTTCTAGTGGGGGTCACCCGCCGAGGAGGGTGACCCTGTTCTTCCGGAGGCTCGCCGCTGATACACGGCTCCGACGCCTGTGCCGTCCAGTCTAGCCTGTCAGCATGCCCAGCCTGCCCGAGCAGATCGCCCATCGTGAGGTCACCGACGCGGACGTGCGCCGGTCGTACGCGCTCGACGCCACCGTCGCCCTCGCTCCCCCACCCGACGACTTCGCCGTCATCCGGGCCCGCGACGTCAGCGACGTCGTGGCCGTGCTCGAGCACGCCCAGGCCACCGGCACCGCGGTCGTCCCGCAGGGAGCGCGCACGTCACGGTCGGGCGGCGCCGTCGCCACCGAGGACTGCATCGTGCTCAACGTCGAGGCGCTCGACACCATCCACGAGGTGAACGAGCTCGAGGGGTATGCCGTCGTCGGCCCCGGCGTCGTCAACGCGGACCTCAAGCGTGCGGCGGCGTCGGCAGGCCTCTTCTACGGGCCCGACCCCGCGTCGTGGGAGACGTRCACCATCGGCGGCAACATCGCGACGAACGCCGGCGGCCTGTGCTGCGTCAAGTACGGCGTCACGTCCGACTGGGTCAAGGCCCTGCAGGTCGTGCTCCCGGGCGGCGAGGTCATGCGCACGGGTCACCGCACCGCCAAGGGCGTCGCCGGCTACGACCTGACCGGCCTCTTCGTCGGGTCCGAGGGCACGCTCGGCGTCATCACCGAGGCCGTCGTGCGGCTCGAGCCGGCGCCCGACCCGGCCCTGACGGCCCTGGCCGTCTTCGACTCGCTCGACGCCGCCGTCGCCGGCATCGTCGCGCTGCGCCGCGATCCGCACCGCCCGTGCCTGCTCGAGATCATCGACCGCACGAGCGTCCGGGCCATCCAGGCGTTCGGCGACTTCGGTTTCCCCGACGACTGCGCCGCCGTGCTGCTCGTCCAGTCCGACCGACCGGGTCACGTCGCCGACGACGTCGCGAGGTATGCCGCCCTGCTGGAGTCCGCGGGCGCGACCGACGTCGCGGTGGCCGACGACGCGCAGGAGTCGGAGGCGCTGCTCGCGGGGCGCCGCGTCATGAGCACCGCGTTCGAGGCGATGGGCGGCCGCCTCGCCGAGGACATGTGCGTGCCGATCGGCCGGCTCGCCGAGTTCGTGCGCGGCATCGAGGCCATCTCCGAGCGCCGGTCGGTGCTCATCCCGGTGAGCGGCCACGGCGGGGACGGCAACCTGCACCCCTCGATCGTCTTCGCCCACGACGACCCCGACAGCCTGGCGCGCGCGTGGGAGGCCTTCGACGACCTCATCCGGCTCGGGCTCTCCCTCGACGGCACCATCACCGGCGAGCACGGCATCGGGTCGGTCAAGGTGCCGTGGCTCGGCCTCGAGCTCGGGGACGCCGAGCTCGATCGGCAGCGTCGCCTCAAGGCCGTCTTCGACCCGCTCGGCATCATGAACCCGGGCAAGGTCTTCGCGGTTCCCGGCGCCTGAGGCCCGCGGCGCGGGTTTCGTGAGTCCTGTCGGCACCAGGTGCCGGTGGATCTCCAGGACCGTGCAGCTCGACGGCCACCCACAGGTGACCGGGTTAGCGTGCCGGATGGCCGCCCCGACCCGTCGTCGGCGCCGGTCGCGCACCGCGCCGGCCGTCGTCGCCCTCCTCGCGACTGCGACCGCGTGCACCGGCGGAGCGCCGGGTCCCGGGTCCGTGGGCGCGTCCCCCTTGTCCGCGCCGACCTCCGCGCCGACCTCCTCGCTGCCCTCGGCGTCGACGGCGGCCGCCGCGCAGACGCCTCCGTCGACCTCCCCCTCCGACTCACCCTCGCCCTCGGCCTCGCCTGTGACCCCACCCCGCGCGGACGCCTTCGACGTCGACACGGTGCTCGGCGGCATCCGTGCCCTGGCGGCGATCGGTCCGCGTGACGCGGCGAGCCCGGCGAGCGACAGGGCTGCGGCCTACGTCGCGGGGCGGCTGCGTGCAGCCGGCTACCGCGTCACCCTCCAGCGCGTCGCCGTGCCCGCCGGTGTGTCGTGGGGCGTGCGGGTCCCCGCCGGCACGACGGTGGACGTCGTCGCCGACCCGCCCGGCTTCGACCCGACGCAGCCGCACGTCGTCGTGGGCGCGCACCTCGACACCGTGCCGCAGTCGCCCGGGGCCGAGGACAACGCGTCCGGGCTCATGGTCATGGCCGAGGTGGCCCGGATGACGCGCCAGCAGCCCGGCGCGCTCCCCGTGCGGTTCGTCGCGTTCGGTGCCGAGGAGGCGCGGGGCGGCAACGGCACGCTGTATGCGTTCGGCTCGCGGCACTTCGTCGCCGGACTGGGCGCGTCCGAGCGTCGCGCGGTCCGCGGCATGGTCGCCCTCGACCGGGTGGGTGTGCGGGCCGCTGCGGTGCCGGTGTGCCACCTCGCCGGCGCCGGCACCTCCCTCGCGGACGCGATCCGTCGCGCAGCGGTCCCCGTCGCCGCGACCAGGGCGTGCGTCAACAGGGCCAGCGACCACGTGTCGTTCGAGAGGGTCGGCATCCCCGCCGTCCGCCTCGGCAGCGTGCCGTATGCGGCATACCACTCGGCGACCGACGTGCCCACCGTCGTGGACCGGGGGCAGCTCGCCCGCTCGGGGGCCGTCCTCTGGGCGTGGATCCGGTCGCTCCGGTGACCCCCGACGCGCCGCGGATGGACCGCGCCCGGGCTCGGCGCACGCGTTTGGCAGGATGACGTCATGACCGAAGTGGACACGACGGGTGCGTGGCTGAGCCGCGAGGACCTCGACAACGCCCGTGACCGACTGCCGATCCTCTACGTCCACGCGATCCCGGTCCGCGTCGACGACCGCGGCGTCGTCACCCACGTCGGGCTGCTGCTCCGCGCCGACAGCGACGGCGGCATCGGCCAGGAGGTCGTCGGCGGTCGCGTGCTCTACCACGAGCGCATCCGCGACGCCCTGACCCGGCACGTCGAGAGCGACCTCGGTCCGATGGCGCTCCCGCGCATCCCCCTGTCGCCGCAGCCGTTCACGGTCGCCGAGTTCTTCCCGACGCCCGGCGTCACGCCCTTCCACGACCCGCGGCAGCACGCCGTCTCGCTCGCGTTCGTCGTCGCCGTCATGGGTGACTGCCGGCCTCAGCAGGACGCCCTCGACCTCTCCTGGGTCACACCGGAGG